>JBBQAI010000070.1:0-20768 GCA_038316205.1 Burkholderiales bacterium | reverse complement strand
TGCTGGGCTTCCCGGCGGGCGGCGCGGCTGGGGCTTCGCTGGAAGAAATCTTCGGCCGCAGCATGGGCGAACTGCAGGGCGCACCGAATGCCGTGCAGGCTCTGGCGGACCTGGAAGCCGGCCGGCCTTTCGAGGCCGAATTGCCGCTGGCTCGTGGCGACGGCCCGCCGCAGTGGTATTCGCTGTCGGTGCGCCGCGCCCAGGCCGACGGCCAGCAGACCGAAGCGGTGGCGGTGCTGACCGACATCACGCGCTTGAAGAAGCAGCAGGCCGAATTGCAGCAGTTGCTGCGCGACCGTGAACTGATGTTCAGCCTGTCGGAAGTCGGCATCGTCTACCAGCGCGGCGCGCGCATCGAACGCGCCAACCAGGCCATGGCCGAGCTCACCGGCTGGGCCAGCACCGAGCTGAGCACCTTGGATGCCGCCGAGCTGTACGAAAGCGCGCGCGAGTGCGTTGAATTCGAAGCCCGCATCGCGCAGGCCCTGTGCGAGCGCCACCGTTTCAGCGGCGAACGCCGGCTGCGCCGCCGCGACGGCAGCCTGGTCTGGGTGCAGGTGGCCGTGCGCCCGGTGCAGGACAGCGCTGACGCCGATCCCGCCTTCGGCGGCGGCGGCGAGGCCGGTGTGATCTGCTCTTTCGTCGACATCGATGAACGCCGCAGCGCGCGCGAAAGTCTGGCCCTGCAAGCCGACCGCACGCGCGCCATCCTGAACTCGGTGCTGGTCGGCATCGTTACCGTGTCGGCCGACGGCATCCAGTGGATGAATCGCTCGGCGCGGCGCATGTTTGGCGGCGAGTTGGCCGATTTCGTCGGCGAGTCCTTGAGCACCGTGGCCACGCCCGAAGCCGACCATCCGCTGCGCCGCACCGACTACCTCAGCAGCCTGAAAGAAGGCCAGGCCGAGACCTTCGAATGCCGGCTGAAGGCGCGCGACGGGCGCGAGTTCTGGGTTGTCGGCAACGCGGTGCTGACCGGCCACGTGGCCGGTGCGGCCGAGCTGACGATCGCGTTGATGGACATCGAACGCCGCCGCCAGGCCGAGGTCAGCATCGCCCAGGCCCAGGCCTCGCTGCAACGGGTCATCGAGACCGCGCCGCTGGCCATCGCGCTCTTCGACGCGCGCAGCCTGCGCGTGCAGCAGTTGAACCACACGGCGGCCAGCTTCTTCGGCCGGCCGCTGGAGACGGTGCTGGGCGCGGTGCTGGAAGACGCCACCTCGGGGCCGCTTGCGCAGGCGCTGCGCGGCTGGCTGGAACAGGCTGCCGCCAGCAGCGTGGCCGGCCAGCATGAATGGCGCGACGAAGTCGAGGTGCGCCGTTTCGACAGAGACGGCAGCGACGCCGCGCCCGGCCGCGGCCTGCGCGTGTGGGACTGCCGCATCGCTCCGTTGGACGACGCCGACCTGCCCGACGCGCAACTGTTGTTGGTGGCCAGCGACGTGACCGAGCAGCGCGCCGCTGAACGCGCCCGCCTGCAGGCTGCCATCGACCAGCGTGAGGTGCTGGTGCGCGAGGTGCACCACCGCATCAAGAACAACCTGCAGGGTGTCGCCGGCCTGCTGCAGCAGAGCGTGGCCCGCCACCCCGGCCTGGCTACCGTGCTGTCCGAAGCCGTGAGCCAGGTGCAGGCCATCGCCCAGGTCTACGGTTTGCAGGTCGGTGCCAACGGGCCGCTGGACGTGGCCAGCCTGCTGCAGGCGATTGCCCAATCGGTGCAGCGCACCTTCGGCCGGACCATCACGGTGACGGTGGAGGGTGACGTGCCGCACATGCTGCCGGAGGCCGAGTCCATCCCGGTGGCGCTGACCGTCAACGAGCTGTTCACCAACGCCATCAAGCACAGCAGCGGCAGCGATGTGCGCTGCACGCTCAGCGCGCAGGGCGAAACCGTGTTGATCCGCATCGCCAGCGTGGCCGCACTGGCGGATGGCTTCGATTTGAAGCAAGTGCGCGCGGGGGTATCGGGCCTGGGCCTGGTGCGCGCGCTGCTGCCGCGCCGCAGCGCCACGCTGGCCCTGCTGCAAGAGGGCGCCGACGTGGTGGCCACCATCGAGTTGCGCCCGCCCGGCGTGCGCCTGCCCGAGCCGCTTGAAGTGGCAGCCGCTGTGCTTTGATCGGCCACAATCCCGGGCATGAATGCACCGGCCGGTAGCTCCACCCTCACAGCAAACGCGGGCAAGATCCTGGTCGTCGATGACGACCGCCTGGTGCTGGCCACCGTCACCCACGGCTTGGCGCAGGCCGGCTACGAAGTCATCGACGCTGACAACGGTGACGACGCCATCCTGCTGGCGCGCGAGCACCGCCCCGAACTGGCGCTGCTGGACATCCGCATGGAAGGCAAGAGCGGTTTCGACGTGGCCGAAACGCTGCGCGACGCCTACCGCATTCCCTTCATGTTTCTGTCGGCCTTTGCCGACGAGGCCACGCTGGCCCAGGTGCAGGAACTGGGCGCGCTGGACTACCTGATCAAGCCGCTGGACGTCGGGCAGATCCTGCCGCGTGTGGCCGATGCGCTGGCCCGTGTGCGTGCTGGTGCCGGCCCGGTGACGGTCACCGTTCCCCAGCCGGCTCAGCAGCCCCTGGTGTTCCCGGCTGCGCCTGCGGCCTCGTCAGCCACTTTGGCGGCCGCGCCTGCAGCCGACGCGGTCAACGATCCGGTGGCCCTGGCCGTGGGCGTGTTGATGCACCGCCATTCGCTGCTGCGCAGCGTCGCCAGCCAGCGGCTGCAGCGCCTGGCCAGCGAGCAGGGCTTGTCGCTGCCGGCACAGGCAGAACGCCTGCTGGGTGCGGTGGAAGAACTGGCGCGCACGGGCGGCTGATTCAGCCCGCCAGCGTGAAGGTGAAGGCCGCACCGCGACCGGGCTCGGCCTCGGCCCAGATCTCGCCGCCATGGCGGTTGACGATGCGTCGCACCGAGGCCAGACCGACGCCGTGGCCGGGGAAATCGCTGGCGCTGTGCAGGCGCTGGAACAGGCCGAACAGGCGGTCGGCCGAACGCATGTCGAAACCGGCGCCGTTGTCGCGCACCACAAAGGCCCGACCGCTTTCGTGGGGCACGGTGCGCAGGCTGATCTGGGCGCGCTCGGCACGGCCGCTGTACTTCCAGGCGTTGCCCAAAAGGTTTTCCAGCACCAGGCGCAGCAGCGTCGGGTCGCCCACGGCGGTCAGGCCGGGCTCGATGTCGATGTCGGTCTCGCGTTCGGGCGCGGCGCGGCGGAGCTCGTCAATGACGAAGGCCGCCAGCTGCGACAGATTCACCGGCTGGCGGGCCAGAGGCTGCGAGCTCAAGCGCGCCAGCGTCAGCAGCGCGTCGATCATCAGGTTCATGCGCGCGGCGGCGCCCAGCACGCGGTCGAGGTGGTCGTTGCCGACGCGGTCCAGCAGATGGCCGTAGTCTTCCTTCACGATGCGCGTGAAGCCTTCGACGACTCGGATGGGCGCACGCAAATCATGCGAGGCGGTGAAGCTGAAGCTGTCGCTTTCAGCGACCTGCGCCGTGGCCCCGCTGCCGTCGCCGCTGCCGTGTTGGGCCAGCAACACGCCAACCGGCGAGGCCGGGTCAGGCGAAGCCCCCAAGGCGTCGCCGAAGCGCTCGACACGCCAGCCCGCTGCCACCACGGCAGCCGTCGCGCTGCCGTCGAGGGCGTCGCGCCAGGCACTGGCCGCAGCCGGCGGCAAGCGGCCGGCCAGCACCACCAGGTCGGCTGGCCCGCCTTGGGCAGAGTCCAACCCTGGCCACAGCGCGCGCGCTGCCGCGTTGGCCTGCGCCACGCACCAGCCGCCGTCGGCCGCTTGATGTGCCAGCAGCGCCGGCCCCGGCCAGGCGCTGAGCAGGGGGGGCAGGGCGGCGGCGTCGGCGGCCAGGGTTGCTGCATCGTCCAGCGCCTGCGCGGTGCCCACGAAGCCGGCAAAGGCGCCCAGGTCGTCGTGGCGCGGCACACCGCGCAGCGACCAGGCGGTCACGCCGTCCAGAGGGGGATGGCTGTACAGGCGCAGGCCGCTGAAGGCCTGCATGCTGCGCAGACGGACGGCGAGGTCGGCGTGGCGGGTATCGAACAGCGCGCAGTCGCTGGTTGCGCCGCGCGCCGGGTCTTGCCAAAGCGTCAGTCGGTGGGCCGAGTCGGTCTGCCAGCGCCAACCTTCGGCCAGTTGCTGCCAGGCACGCAACTCGGCCCGGGCCTCGCGCAGCCGGCGTTCGCCGCCGTGGCGCTCGCGCAGCAGGCCCAGGGCGTAGGCCAGCCCGGCAGCAGCGAAGATCGCAACGATGGCTAAACCGGATAAGGCCCAAATGGTGGTGCTGGTGGTGCTGCTGTCGGTGCAGCCCGCGAGCGACAGGCCGGTCAGCAAAGCGACCAGCCAACCGGCGGTCTGGCGGCCCCGCGCCTGGCAAGTTGCATGCATGGCGGGAATTGTAAGGACCGCCACGCGGCCTTCCTGGTGGGGAGGGCTCAAGTTCGGCGTTAGCAATCCGAAAGCTTGGGCAGCGACCATGAGGCAGGGTTGATGTTCGGTGTTCACCCGGCCCCTGAACGTCATGGCGTGCTGGAGTTGCACATGATCCGAGATCGACACACAACGGCAATATCCCACTTGACGGCCGGGCGCCACATGCGCAGTCTCTCGCGGCTGTTCTGTCCGCCGCCGTTCCCACGCCTTTTCTGGTTGACCCTGCCATGTCTTCCGCACTGAACCCCGAGCCGCCGCGCGGCGCCGCCACTGGCCCGGTGGTGTTGGACGAGGTGGCCCTGGGCCGTCTGCGCGAGCTGGACCCTGACGGCCGCCACGGCGTCTTGCGGCGCGTCTTCAGCGCCTTCGAAGCCTCGCTGACACGCATGCTGGTGCAACTGGCCGCCGAGCGCGAGAGCGGCAACGCCGCCGTGGTGTCGTCGGTGGCCCACACGCTGAAGTCGTCGTCGGCCAGTGTGGGGGCTTTGCAACTGTCCAGGGCTTGTGGTGAGGTCGAACGGCGTCTGCGCGGGCAACTGCCCGGCGATTTGTGTGCAGATGTTGAAAAGCTCCTGACGGAAGGCGAGTCCGCTCTGGTGGCCGTTCGGGCTATGCTGCAGCCATGAGCCTGATGCGCCCGCCGCGCCCATGACCGTCGTTCACCCCTTCGCCGATGCCAGCCAGACGGCTGTGCCGGAAGTCTTGCTCGTTGACGACGACGAAATCAATCTCTTGCTAACGGGCTTGGGGTTGCGCGAACGCGGCTTCAAATTGACCGATGCTGGCAGCGGTGAAGCAGCGCTTGAATTGCTGCGCGACTGGACGCCCGACGTCATCGTGCTGGACGCGCTGATGCCAGGCCTGGACGGGTTCGACACCTGCCGCCGCATTCGCCGCATGCACGGTTTCGAAAACGTGCCGGTGTTGATGCTGACCGGCCTGGACGACGATGCGTCCATCACCCGGGCCTACGAGGCCGGGGCCACCGACTTCTTCGTCAAGACCACGCAGTGGAGCCTGCTCGCCGGCCGCCTGCATTACCTGCTGCGCGCCTCGCGCACCCGCATTGAACTGGAGCGCAGCAAAAGCAAGCTGGCGCGCGCCCAAGACCTGGCCCGCATGGGCAGTTTCGACTGGTGGCGTGTGGACCGCAACAACCGCGGCGGTCTGCGTACATCGCCCGAAGCGTTGCGTGTCTTCGGCTTCGGTCCGCAGGAAGAAGTCTCGCTGCGGCTGATCCTGCGCATGGTGCCGCAGAGCGACCGGCGGGCCTTCTTGCGTTTGCTGCACAGCGCGCTGAAGCATGCGTCGGTGCTGGCCACCGACGTGCCCGTCGTGCTGCTCGACGGCCGCCACCGCATCATCCACGTTGAAGCCGAACCCGAATTCAACGAGCACGGCAACGGCGCTGGCTACACCGGGATCGTGCAGGACGTGACCGAGCGCCGACAGGCCGAGGACCGCATCCGTCAACTGGCCAACTTCGATGCACTGACGGGGCTGCCCAACCGCCGCCAGTTGATCTGGCGTGCCGAACGCGCGCTGGAACAAGCACGACGCCAGCAGCACCAGTTTGCGATGTTGCTGATCGACTTGGACCGCTTCAAGCTGATCAATGACACCCTGGGCCATGGTGCCGGTGATGAGTTGCTGGTAGAAGTGGGTCGCCGCCTGCGTGCTTGCGTGCGCCACAGCGACCAGGTCAATGACGTCGCGCCTGACGGCAGCGCCAACGGCGCCCGCGCCCACCGTGCGCTGGAAGCCGTGGGCCGATTGGGCGGTGACGAATTCGTCGCCCTGCTGCCGGAGGTGACCTCGGACCGCGACGCCGACCGCGTCGCCCAGCGTGTGCTCGAATCCTTGCGCGAACCGATCTTCGTCAGTGGGCAGGAGTGCTTTGTCACCGCCAGCGTGGGCGTGGCCATCTTCCCGCGCGACGGCAACACGGTGGTTGATTTGCTGCGCAATTCCGACATCGCGATGTATTCGGTGAAGGCCCAGGGCAAAAACGCCTCGGCCATTTACAGCCCGGCGCTGGCCAGCCAGGGCCGCGAGAAGCTGGAGCTGGAAACGGCACTGCACAAGGCCATCGAGCGCGACGAAATCGTGCTGCACTACCAACCCAAGATCGACGTGCGTGCCGCCAAGATGGTGGGGGTGGAAGCGCTGATGCGCTGGCAGCGCGGCAGCACGCTGGTGCCGCCGAATGACTTCATTCCGATGGCCGAGGAAACCGGCTTGATCGTGCCGTTGTCGGAATGGGCGCTGCGCGAGGCCGCGCGCCAGGCGCGCGTCTGGCAGGACGCTTTCGGTTTCAACGACTCCATCGCCGTCAACCTGCCCAGCCGTTTGTTCGAGCGCAGCGACCTGGTCGAACACATCCACCAATGCGTCACGCAGTACGACGTGCCGCACCGCGTGATCCGGCTTGAAATCACCGAAGACAACCTGATGAAGGAGTTGCAGAACGTCATTCCGTCGCTGCACCGCCTGAACGAGATCGGTGTCGAGATTTCCATCGACGATTTCGGCACCGGCTATTCCTCGCTGGCCTACCTGACCACGCTGCCGATTTCCGAATTGAAGATCGACCGCAGCTTTGTGCGCGAACTGGGCGTCACGCCGCAAAGCTCGGCGGTGGTCACGGCCATCATCGCGCTGGCCCGTTCCCTGGGCTTGCGCGTGGTGGCCGAAGGCGTTGAAAGCCTGCGTCAGCTGGAAGTGTTGCACCGCCTGGGCTGCGCCGTGATGCAGGGTTTCCTGTTCAGCCGTGCGGTGGCGCCGCAAGACCTGCAGACCTGGCTGGAGCAAACCGTGCTGCCGCGCAAGGCCCCGTGGATAGGCGCAGCCAGCGATGCCGAAGGCGGCGACGACGCCCTGCGTGCCGCCGGCGCACGGCCCTTTCGCTAGTGGCGACGGCGACACCCAGCGCGGCTGCGCTGGCGAAGGCTGCGTTTGGGCGACTGGCCCGTGCGCAGCAAGAGCCCACACCGGAAAACTACGCCCGCGCCTACGCTGAAGAGTCGGGCCAGCCGACGCCACCGCTGGCGGCTTCACCCGTCGCACCCGTAACGTCTGCGTCCGCCGACAGCAAGTCCGAAGGGCAGGCTTGGGCCGCGCTGGTGGAGCGCCTGGCGCGCAACCTGGAACGCGGCGGCAAGCAGTGGACAGCCGCTCGCCGCAAGCAGAGCTTGCAGCGTGTGCTGACCGGCAGCCGCAGCGATCCGCAACGCCTGCTGCAGCGCCTGCAATCTCTGATGGGCGCCTGGGAGGGCGACCAGCCTGCTGACCCGGCCGACACCGGCGTTGAAGATCCGCCCCTCGACGCCTCCGCGCGCAACGCCGATTCACCGGCAGACACAGCCTCAGACGCCGCAGCCTACACGCCGCTGTTGAAGGCGCTGGGCGCCACCTTGCGAGCCGGCCTGCCTGCTGAACCGGCGCGAACGGCCGACGGTGAGATCGCCAGCTTGGCGGACCGCTTGGCCGCTGCGGCCGATGCCATCGCCGACGACGGCATCACGCCCGCAGGCGTCGCCCGCATCGAAGCCCTGTGCGCCCAGGCGCGCCGCGTCTTCGGCCACCGCCACCACCTGGTCGACAGCCTGGGCGCGCTGTGCCAGGAACTCAGCCTCGGTCTGGCTGAGCTGGCCGAAGACGATAGCTGGGCGCGTGGCCAGTGCCAAGTCTTGCAGGTGCATCTGGGCCTGGCTGGCGACCCCGCCGCGAGCGCAGTCAAAGCGGCTGTCAAATCCGATGCCAATGCCGATGCCGATGCCGATGTCGATGGCGAGCCGATCGCTGAAAACGGCCATGCCTCGCTGACCGTGCGCGGCGTGCGCGCCGCGCGCACCGTGCTGGCCGAAACGCGCCAGCAGCAGCAGCGCGTGCGCGCCCAGCGGCAGTCGGCGCGCGAGGCGCTGAAGCAGCTGATCCAGCGCATGCTGCTCGACGTGGGTGAACTGGGCGAGCACACCGGCCGCTTTCAGCTGGCCACCGCGCAGCATGTACAAGCCATCGCCCAGGCCGACACGCTGGAAGGCCTGGCCGGCGTGGTGCAAGCGCTGCTCGACGATGCGCGCACCGTGCAGACTGCGGTGGGCCGCACGCAAGAGCGCCTGCTGGCCGACCGTGCCCGGGCCGATGAACTGGAAGGCCGCGTGCGCGAACTGGAAGTGGAGCTGCGGCGGTTGTCTGAAGAGGTCTCCACCGACGCACTGACCCAGGTGGCCAACCGGCGCGGTCTGATGCAGGCATTCGAGGCCGAGGTGGCGCGCACTGAACGCGAACGGGTCGGATCGCCCGATGGCGTGGCACCGCCGCTGGCCGTGGGCCTGATCGACATCGACAACTTCAAACGCCTGAACGACACCCTTGGCCACGCCGCCGGCGACGTGGCGCTGAAGGCCCTGGCCGCTGCGGTGTGCGACAGGCTGCGTCCGGCCGACCATCTGGCGCGTTTCGGCGGCGAGGAATTTGTCGTGCTGCTGCCCGGCACGGCGGTGGACGAAGCGCAGCAGGCCTTGACACGCTTGCAACGCAGCCTGAGTGAAGCGCTGTTCCTGCACGACGGCCGTGAGGTCTTCGTCACGTTCTCGGCAGGGGTTACCGCCTGGCGCGTCGGCGAGGCCCTGCAGACGGCGCTGGAGCGCGCCGACGAGGCCCTGTACGAGGCCAAGCACGCGGGCAAGAACCGAACCTGCATCGGTTGATCTCCCGACCGATCGCTTGACGGATCCCGCGACGGATCCCGCGAGGAATTGCGTGAAGGACGCGTTTGCTCACAAAGCTGCTTCAAGTCAGCACTGACTGGGGCCGAAACAAAAGGGACCGACGATGGCCACACCGTCAGCCGTCTGCCTGCACCCGAACATGAGTGTCTTCACCCAAATCACCCGCCCCTTTCGAAGCGCCTACGCGCTGTTCTTCCGCCGCCACGTGACCCTGCGCGTGGCCAAGAGCGGCGTTCGCGTGGTGCTGCAAGACCGGCCGACTACGCCCATCAAAGACCAGCCACCCAGCCGTTCCGAGTTGGCCGCCCGCAAGGCGCAGGACGAATTCCGACTGATGCAGCAGCAACTGGCCGAACTGCTGAACGACCTGCCCGAAACCCGGACTACGTTGCGCCACCTGGACTTTGTCGAGAAGGCGCTTGAGCGCAAGGGTCTGCGTGCGCTGCAGAAGCTGCCGGTGGACGTGTTGCAGCGCGCACTCGACCAGCTGGAGGGTCTGGTCGTGAACTGGTCGCCGGTCGGCCTGGCGGCGCTGCGTTCGCGCATCGCCGTGGCCATCATCGACCGCGAAAACCAGCCGAGCAGCGCCGAAACCGAGGCCGATGCCTACCGCACGGCAGCGGTGATGGACACGCTGCCCGACGGCGAATTCCAAGATGGTCTGGAGGTCAGCAGCGACGACGACGCGCTGGCTGCCGCCTACGCGGCGTTGGGCGACGTGGCGCCGGCGGCCGTCGAGTTGCAGGGCGAACTGGGTTCGTCGTCGGCCAAGGCCCTGGCGCGTGAACTGACTCGGATGGCCGTGGACACACCGGGCGAGATCCGCATCCACGAATTGCAGCGCTGAGAGCGCGCGCTGCAGCGCCGCGCGCCGCGCCGGTCAAACCGGGCACCTTCAGGCCCGCGCTGAACAGAAGTAGGGCTACGGCCAGATGGCGTTCAGCAACTGCGCCAGCCGGGCGCCGGCGCGTGTGACTTGCTGGGCTTGCACCGCGCGGCGCTGGGCCGCGTAGACCGGCCTGTCGGCGATCTTGACGACCCAGTCGCCGGGCTTTTGCGCGCCCTTGTGCGTGTAGCTCAGACCCTCGAAGGCGCCGCGCGCGACGAGCACGGTTTCCGTGGCCCAGGCGGTGGGCCAGTCCTTGAAGTTGCCAGCCGTGGCCGGCACGGCCTGCGCACCGGCCAGCAGTGGGGCGCTCAAGGCCAGCGGGTTCAGCGTGGTGCTGACGTCGTCCCATTCGGCATGCAGGTTGCTGCTGCCGTCTTCGATGTCGTTGCCACCCACGGTGTCGGTCGCTTTGGCGATCACTGCGCCGGCCGGGCCCGGGTCCATCGGCAGGTTGTTCGCGTCGAGGAACACCGATCCGACGTGCAAGGGCTGGTGCAGGTCGCCCACCAAGTGGGCCAGCAGCAGCAGCGCTTCCTTCTTGTCCTTGATGGCGAAGGGTGCCGGTGACGGCCGGTCTTGCAGCACCTCGATGATGGCGGCCAGCGCGCTGACGATGTCGTGGTCGCTGGTGCCGGCATAGGCCCGGTCGTAGCGGTCGTGCTGGATGGCGACATCGGCGAAGTGGTACTTCTTGTGGCAAGCCGTGACGTGGGGTGCTGTGGAGCAGGTCTTCCAGTTGCGCTGCACGTAGCTTTGCATGCGGGCGATGCCGCTGGTGTTCTCGAAAGCGGCGCAGGCCGCGTGGTACTTCGGGTCGGCCTTGTAGCGCAGGCCCACACCGGCCACCGGCATCACGTCTTTCACACAGTCGGCCCAGGTCGCAGCGGTGCGCAAGGGCATGCCCAGGTTCTTCTTGACTTCGGCCGTCGCGTGCGTGCCGAGCATTTTTTCGGCGATGCCGCCCACCACCTGATGGCCGCGCGGGCCGAACGCCAAGGTGGTCGTGGAAGCGGTCAGCGCGGCCAGGCAGACCCCGAAGGCAGCAAGCGTTTTCATGAGACGCTCCCGTGCAGTTGGGAAGGCCGCAGTGTGCGCCGTACCGGCTGCGGCGGCCAGCAGCAACACAATCTTGCTCACCGCCTCACACGCCCCTCGTCGCTCTATCGCGCGGCCTCAAATCTGCTTGCGCCAGGAGTTGACGATCGGTCTGACGCGCTGCACCTGGGTGAGGGTGTCGTTCAGCGTGAGGTCTTTGATGCGCCGCCGATGTCCTGGCGGAAGCGGTGAGATTCGAACTCACGGGCCCTTGCTAGCAGCCGGTTTTCAAGACCGTTGCAATCGACCACTCTGCCACGCTTCCTGTCGAGGGAACTGATTCTAGGGCCCGGGTCGCTGGGCGGCCGTGCAGGCCACTTGCTGCACTTCGCGGCGGCCGCCGTCCACGCGCAGCGCGGTGAGGGCGCCGCCCCAGACGCAGCCGGTGTCCAGGGCCAGCAGCGTGGGTGTGTTGACGAGGCCCAGCGTGCTCCAGTGGCCGAAAGCCATCGGTTGGCTGGCGGTCAGGCGGCCCGGCACCTCGAACCACGGCATGAACCCGGGTGACGCACCGCCGGCGCCTTCCTTGGTCTTGAAGTCGAGCTTGCCTTCGCCGCTGCAAAAGCGGATGCGCGTCAACACGTTCACCACCAGCCGCAAGCGGGCGTTGCCTGTCAGGTCGTCGCGCCATCTATCGGGTTGGTTGCCGTACATCGCGTGCAGAAAGTCGGCCAGCGCCGGGCCGCGCAGCAGGGCCTGCACTTCGCCAGCCAGGCTCAGCGTTTGCGCGGCCGTCCACTGCGGCACCACGCCGGCGTGCACGCACAGCCAGCCGGCTTCTGCGTGGGCCAGCGGTTGCGCGCGCAACCAGTTGATCCACTGCTCGCGGTCGGGGGCGTTCAGCACGTCGCCGAAGGTGTCGCCGCGCTGCAGCGCGCGGGCGCTGTGGGCCACGGCCAGCAGGTGCAGGTCGTGGTTGCCCAACAGGCAGGTGGCGGCTGCGCCCAGGCCGCTCAGGCGCCGCAAAGTGGCCAGCGACGAAGGCCCGCGGTTGACCAGGTCACCCAGCAACACGAGGCGATCGCGCGACGCCGAAAAGCCGATCTCGTCGAGCAACAAACCGAGCGCTTCGTCGCAGCCTTGCACGTCACCGATGAGGTAGATCATCGGTCGATTCTGCTACGCTCGCGCCCCTCTTCTCAGCCCCCGTCAGCACACTGGCGGCGCGCATGGATTTCACGCTGCTGCTCTTCCTGATCCTGATCAACGGCCTCTTCGCCATGTCGGAGATGGCCCTGAGCGCCAGCCGCAAGGCGCGCCTGCAAGTGATGGTGGAAGCCGGCCAGCCCGGCGCCCAGGCGGCGATGGAACTGCACGAAAACCCGACGCTGTGGCTGTCCACGGTGCAGATCGGCATCACGTCCATCGGTGTGTTGAACGGCATCGTCGGCGAAGCGGCGTTCAGCGATCCGGTGGCGCAGTGGCTGGCCCAAACCTTCAACGTGCCGGCCAAGGGCGCTGCCATCGCCGCCACGGCGCTGGTGGTGGTGATGATCACCGTCCTGACCATCATCTTCGGTGAACTGGTGCCCAAACGCCTGGGCCAGATGTACCCTGAGACCGTGGCCCGCCTGGTGGCCCGGCCGATGAACTGGTTGTCAACGGCCGCACGCCCGCTGGTTTGGGTGTTGAGTATCAGCACCAACGCCATCCTGACCCTGATGGGCATGCGCCACGGGCCTTCGCGTGCGGTGACCGAAGAAGAAATCGCGGCCAGCCTGGAAGAGGGCGTGGATGCCGGCGTGATCGAGGCGCAAGAGCACCAGATGGTCCGCAACGTTTTCCGCCTGGACGACAGGCAGATCGGATCGATGATGATTCCGCGTGCGGAAATCGTCTGGCTGGATGTGGCCGACCCGCTGGACACGCTGCTGCAGTGCATCGCCGACAGCGGCCACACGCGCTTCCCGGTGTGCCGTGGTTCGCTGGATGACGTGCAGGGCGTGCTGCGCCTGGCCAGCCTGCTGCAGCCTTTGGCCAAGGGCGAGACGCTGGTGTTGTCCGACCACATGCTGCCGCCGGTCTTCGTGCCCGAGACGCTGTCGGGCATGGAACTGCTGGAACAGTTCCGCGCCGCACGCACCGACCTGGTTTTTGTCGTCGACGAATACGGCGCGGTGCAGGGCGTGATCACCGAGCGTGATTTGCTGGAAGCCATCACCGGCGAATTCGGCGCCGCCAGCGACGAGGACGCCTGGGCGGTGCAGCGCGAGAACGGCAGTTGGCTGATGGACGGCTTGATTCCGGTGCCCGAATTGAAAGACAGGCTCGAAATCAAGGAAATGCCGGAAGAAGATCGCGGACGCTACAACACGCTGGCTGGCATGATCATGCTCTTGCTCGGCCGCTTGCCCCAAACCACCGACACCGTCGAATGGGAAGGCTGGCGCTTCGAGGTCGTTGACCTGGACGGCAAGCGTGTCGACAAGGTGCTCGTTGAGCGCCTCAACATTCCTGGAGAAGCCCTTTGATCAATCAGAAACTGCACATTCAGCCGCATGCGCTGGACACCAACCTGCACCGCAACCTGAAGCTGAAGCTGCCGCTCACCGATTGGAGCGTGGCCAAAGGCTTGAACGCGATGTTCGTGGCCGCCGCTGAATTTGGCGATGTGTGCCGCGAATACCCGATCGTCTTCATCAAGGCCGGTAAGGAAGAAGACGGCAGCGACGCCATCGCCCCGGTGGCCGTGTTCGGCCTGAACCAGGACGACAACCTTTACGTTGACGGCAAGGCCTGGCGCGCCCAGTACGTACCGGCCGTACTGCGCGCTTACCCCTTCTGCATCGCCCGCGTCGACGCTGAGCGCTTTGCCATCTGTATCGATCAGGCTTACGCCGGTTTTTCGGAAACCGAAGGCGTGCCGCTGTTCGAGGGTGAGGCCCAGCCCACCGAAATGCTGAAGGCGATGACGACCAACCTGGAAAACCTGGAAGGCGAAATCCAGCGCACCCGCATGATCGGCAAGCGCCTGCTGGAGTTGGACCTGCTGCGCGAAATGCGCTTCGACACCACCATGCCCGATGGCCGCCAGCACACGGTGGACGGCTTCCTGACGGTGGACGACAAGAAGGTCACCGACCTGCCTGAATCCGTCGTGATGGAACTGCACCGCACCGGCATCCTGGGCCTGATCCACCTGCACTGGGTGTCGATCGGCAACATGCGCCGCCTGGCCGACTGGTACGCCACGCGCACGCTGGGTGCCGCAGCGGCGGTACCCGCCGTGGCCGCACCGGCCGCCGCCACGGTCTGACACGACAGGTAGGCGACAGACGCAACGGCGACTGCAGCGCGGGTCTCGGTCCGCGCTGCAGTCGCTCTGCATTCAAGCCCGGCTGGGGCCTTGGTTTCCTGGCGCGGTTTGCGGTGCCCGCAGCACGGCCATCACTTGGGCAGCCTGCGGCTGGGCTTTCGCCACCCAGTCATCAAAGCGGTTGCGCGCGTCCTGGCCGTAGCGTTGGTAGAGCTTGTGGCCGACGTAGGCCACCAAGGCCAGCAACAGCAGCGTGCGGGCCGCCTTCGCAAAGGCCACCAGCACGGCAATGCCCATGCCCAGCGCCACCCACTTGAACCACCACACGCCGTGGTAAGTCATGGCATTGATGGTGCCGGTCAGGCCAACGACGAACAAGGCCTTGAAAGGCATCACGATGGCTTGCGTGATGTCGGTGATCGGGCTGAAGACAAAGCGCAGTGGGTTCATGGAAGCCTCCTGGGTTGACGATGAACGAAGACTAGATCGACCGACACCTGCGACCCAGTCGCTTGCGACCAGAGGCCAACGCGCGGCGCCAATCGACATGCCGCGCTGACGACCCGCAGCCCGGCTCACCGCAGCCCACAATTCCCGTTTCGATTTCCTCTCACTTTTCCCCGCTGCCGCCTGCGCAGCTCGCCCACGAAAGCACCCACCCATGACCGTCCTGCTCAGCAAAACGCCCCGTGGCAGCACGCCGCTGCACGCCACCGAACGCGCCAGCTTCCCGGCCCACGCCGCCACCCTGGCACCCGCCGCGCAGCGCTGGCTGCACAGCGTGGGCTTCACCGGCGCACCCGACAGCCATGCGCTGCTGCCCGACGCCGACGGCAGTGTTGCGGCGGTGTGGGTGGGCGTGCACAGCGCAGCGCACCCGTGGGCCCTGGCGGCTTGCCCGAAAGCGCTGCCATCCGGTGCCTACCACTTGGGCGAAGGCGGCTTGGTGCTGGACGCTGCCGCTGCTGCGATGTCGTGGGAGCTGGGCAGCTACACCTTCGACCTCTACAAGCCCGCGCGCCGCGAGCCGGCGCAACTGCATCTGCCATCCAACGCCAGCACCCAGCGCGCGCTCATCGTGGCGGCGGCCATCGCGTCCACGCGCGACCTGGTCAACACGCCGGCCGAGCACCTGGGCCCGGCGCAGTTGGCCGACGCGGTGAAGCTGGTCGCCAAGCAGCACGGCGCCACCTTCAAGCAGACGGTCGGCGACAAACTGCTGAAGGGCTTTCCGGCCATCCACGCGGTGGGCCGCGCGGCCAGCGCCGACCGCGAACCGCGCTTCATCGAGCTGAACTGGGGCAATCCCAAGCACCCCAAGATCAGCCTGGTCGGCAAGGGCGTCTGCTTCGACAGCGGCGGCCTGGACATCAAGTCCGCTGACGGCATGCGGCAGATGAAGAAGGACATGGGCGGCGCAGCCAACGCACTGGGCCTGGCGCAAATGATCATGGCGCTGAAGCTGCCGGTGCGCTTGCAACTGCTGATCCCGGCGGTTGAAAACGCCATCGCCGGCAATGCCTTTCGCCCGGGCGACGTGTTCAAGACGCGCAAGGGTCTCCACATCGAAATCGGCAACACCGACGCCGAAGGCCGCGTGATCCTGTGCGACGCGCTGGCCTACGCCGCCGAGGGCGAACCGGTGCTTCTGATCGACATGGCCACGCTGACCGGCGCCGCGCGCGTGGCGCTGGGCGCGCACCTGCCGGCGCTGTTCTGCCGCAGCACTGACCTGGCGCGCGTCCTGGTGGACCGCAGCATGGACCTGCACGACCCGATGTGGCACATGCCGCTGTGGCGCGGGTATCACGGCGGCATCGAAAGCGACATCGCCGACATCGTCAACACCGGCAAGAGCGCGCTGGCCGGCGCCATCAACGCGGCCCTCTTCCTGGAAGACTTCGTGCCGGCCAGCCAAGACTGGTTGCACATCGATCTGTTCGCGTGGAACAACGAAACCCGCCCGGGCCGACCGGTGGGCGGCGAGGCGCAAACCTTGCGCACGCTGCTGGCCTACCTAGAGGCGCGCTACGTTGTGATGTGAACGGCCGGCGCAGGCGCGATGCCGAACAGGATCGCGCCCACCGCCACCGGATCGTTGGTCAGCCGCACCGCATCGAAAGCGTCTTGCGCCTGCGGATGGCGGCGGCGCAGTAGGTTCAACCATTGCTTGAGCCGCCCGCTGCGGTGGCGCGGCGCCACGTGGCTGGCGATGCGCTGCCAGAAGTGCGCCAGCAGCGGCAGCAGGTCGCCCCACAGCGGCTCGGCGTCACCGCGCAGGGCCAGCGCCAGGCCGGGGTCGGCGACGATGCCACGGCCCAGCATGATGGCGTCGCAACCGCTGATGTCCAGGCAACGCCGGGCGTCTTCGACGGTCCAGACCTCGCCATTCGCCACCACGGGTATCGCCACGGCGGTGCGGATTTCGGCGATGCGTTCCCAGTAGGCCGGCGGCCGGTAACCGTGCAGCTTGGTGCGGGCGTGCACCACCAGTTCGGCAGCACCAGCGTCGGCGATGGCCTGGGCGCATTCCAACATCCGGCTTTCGTCGCGCACGCCCAGGCGCATCTTGGCCGACACCGGCACGCCAGCCGGCACCGCGCGTCGCACCGCCGCCACGATGTCGTGGACCAGTTCGGGTTCGTCCAGCAGCATCGCGCCGCCGCGATGGCGGTTCACGGTGGGTGCGGGGCAGCCGAAGTTCAGGTCGATGCCTTCGGGTTGCAGGCCGGCCAGCCGCGCCGCGTTGTCGGCCAGGCAGGCCGGGTCGCTGCCCAGCAGTTGGGGGCGCACCGGCGTGCCGGCGGCGGTGCGACCGCCAGTCAGCAATTCCGGCACGACGCGGGTGAAGACGCGGGTTGGCAGCAATTGGTCGGTGATGCGGATGAACTCCGACACGCAACGGTCGACGCCACCGACTCGCGTGATGGCGTCGCGCAGGCTGTGGTCGAGCAGGCCTTCCATCGGGGCCAGCAGGATGCGGGGCCTGCGGCGGGCGGGTAGTTGGGCTGTCGGCTGTGCAACCAGCGGGGCGGTCATCGGTGTCATCGGCTGAGGGATTGTCCCCGGTCGGCCCGCGCGCGACAGGGTTGTCCGCTGGCTAGACTTTCCCGACCCCACCGGAGCCTGCGCATGTCTGAAATCCCCGTCCTAGTCGCCACCCACGGTGCTGTGCGCTGGTTGACGCTGAACCGCCCGGCGTCGTTGAACAGCTTCACGACCGCAATGCACGCTGTGCTGCTGCCGGCGCTGGACCAGGCGGCAGCCGACCCGGCCATCCGCGCCGTCGTCATTACCGGCGCGGGCCGGGGCTTCTGCGCGGGGCAAGATCTGAACGATCCGGCGATGGTTGGCGACGTGGATGTCGGCGCCGTCATCGAGCGCTTCTACCGCCCGCTGGCGACGCGCGTCCGGACCATGCCCGTGCCGGTGATCGCCGCGGTGAACGGCGTGGCCGCCGGGGCTGGCGCGAACTTCGCGCTGTGCTGCGACTTCGTCGTCGCGGCGCGCAGCGCCAGCTTCATCCAGGCCTTCAGCAAGATCGGTCTGGTGCCCGACTGTGGCGGCACCTGGCTGCTGCCGCGCCTGGTAGGACGCGCCCGCGCCCTGGGCCTGGCGATGACCGGCGACAAGCTGCCGGCTGAAGAGGCGCAGCGCATCGGCATGATCTGGCAGTGCGTCGACGACGCGGCGCTGGCCGATAGCGCCACCGCACTGGCCAACCGCTTGGCCGTGATGCCCAGCAAGGCGCTGGCCGAGACGCGGCGGGCCATCGACGCGGCCGCGCCGATGAACTTCGGCGACGCCATCGCGCTGGAAGCCAGCACCCAACGAGAACTGGGCCGCGCCCACGATTTCGGCGAAGGCGTGGCGGCCTTTTTCGCCAAGCGGAACCCGCAGTTCAAGGACCGCTGACCGGGGACGTCTGATTGCCGAAGCGGCCTTCAGCAAGTCGTCCGCAGCGCTGGGGCCTCGCGGCGCAAGGTCCACATCGCGGGCGCCACGGTCCGCGTGCTGCGCGGCACCGCGCCACCTTCGGCCAAGGCCCAGCCTTCAACGGCCTGTTCGGGTGCGTGCTGCAACGTGCGGACGCCAGCCAGACCTTGCGCGGCCGCACGGTCGATCAGCGCAGCGGTCGCGCCTTCGCCCAGGCTCAGCACCAGGTGTTGCCAGCGGCGCTGCAGGCGCTCTTGCAACCACGCGTCTTCCAGCGCCCGTCGGATGTCAGCCGGGTGGGGACCGGCTTCCAGCACGCGCGGTGCCATCGCGCCGATAAAGAGGTTGTAGTCGTGGCGCAGCGTGTGCGCCGGCAGCAGGTCGGCAATGGCGCGGGTGCGCGCGCTCCAGCCCGTCGTGGTGAATTGCAGCGTCAAAAGGGCCTGCAACCCTTGTGGCGCATTCAGCAAACGCACGCGGTTCGGCGGCAGTACGGCCATCGGCACGCGGGCGGCTTCGAAGAAGGGCAGCGGCGTGGCGTAGGACCGCAGCGCAGCCAGGCGCCACCAGGCCGCGGCATCCAGGTCGTCTCGCGCCTGCGTTTGCGATTGGGCCCCAGCGGCGATCCGGTTTGCGCGGCGCAGCGCTTCCAACACGTCCACCCCTGCGCGGGCCTGCACGGCGGCGGCGCTCATCACGGCCACATTGCCGGCGGCGTAACCGGCTTTCGGGTTCAGCCGTTCGATCACGGCCGCGTCGGCCTGGCCTTCAGCGCCGCCCAGAACCGAGCGCAACACCGGGCAACGCTCGGTGTGGATCTGTGCCAGGTAGTGCGCACTGAGCTGCTGGGTTTCATAGGTGATGCCGCGCCGCCAGGCCAGCGTGCGCAGCGCCAGCCACTGCCGCGTTGCGCGTTGGGTGGCCAGCGTGCGGCGGCCGAAGACGGCACGGCCGGCGCGCCAGCCCTGGCCCAGCGGCGTGCCTTCCAGCAGCAACTCGGCCGGCGGCACCAGACCGTGGTGGGCGTGGTCCCAGCCGATGTCGAAACCGATGCGGTCGGCAGCGGTGCTGTGGTCGTTGGGCTGGCTGACTTCGAGTGCGAGGGGGGTCTGGTTCATCGTCGGCTCCGGCTGCGTCCCGGGCCCATTGCCCGGGGTATGACAGCAGTTTGGAAGCCAGGTAGCTCATAACGTGAGCTACCCCCAAAAACTTTCTTCAAATTCACACCTGTGCGCGGTCACGCGGAACTGAGGCTGGGGCGGCCGCGCATTGGCTATAATCGTGGGCTAAGCCCGTGTAGCTCAGTTGGTAGAGCAGCGCATTCGTAATGCGAAGGTCACCAGTTCGAATCCGGTCTCGGGCACCAGGAATGACGGGGGTTAGTGGGTTAAGAGCCACTAACCCCTTAGTCTTTTGGGGGTTCCATGTAGCCACCATGTAGCCGCCAGTCCAACTTTTTGCGCCTCTGTAGGCGCTGTTGAGCCGCTCTGGTGGCTCGCCGCTGGCAAGCGTCCCGACCCGTTAACTTCCCAGAAGCGGCACGTCTGTCAACAAGTCAGGCCCACGATCCGGCGCCGTTGTCTTGCTCCTGGACAAGTCTGTCACCGCGAAGACGCCTGCTGCTCGCAGTACGGCGTCGTCGATCAGCGGGCCGGTGCAGATACGCTGAAGCGTCTCGGCAAGAACCGGCTCCATCTCGACCAGCATGCCCAAGACGTTGAGCACGTTGAGCAGTTCGGTCGTGTACTCCGCAAGCCAAGTCTCGGGCTGGATGTCACCCAACGGCGACGGCTTGCGCCGGTCTCCGATCATGGGGCGCTCTCGGTCCTTCTTGCGGTAGCTGAACCACTGAACGAGTACCTGCTTTCCAGAGACCTCGTAGCGCCAAACAGCAGGCGGAACTGGCTCGATGTAGCCGCTGCCAACCTGAAAGCGCTGCTTCGCACCGTCATAGCTCATCGAATCCGGCATTCCGTCTGCGTCAGTGGGAATGCCACCGCCCTTGGGAACCTGCGGGCGGCGGCCAACGGGAAGCCGAGGCGGCCCCGGCTCGCGCCGTGCGCCGGCATTCGCAAATCGCTCACCGAACGTGTGGAGCCACACCACTCGGCGGCCAAGTTCTGCGGCTTCGAAGAAAGTGGTCGCATCGGCCGTCAACGGGATGCGCAGGCCGGGCGTGGCCAAGTCGGTGCGGAAGCGCTCGATGTAGCCCGGGTGGGCTGCCACTGCCGCGATGTATGCGAAGATGGCTGGCGTCATTTATCCCGCGTGTTGCCTCACGAAGGAATGTTACCCGTTGGCTTGTTGTCGTTCTGCGTTCTCCTGCCAGATGTGGACAGCTGGAATTGGCTGGTTGGCCTGTTCTGCCATTCATTGTCGGGAGCCCCCGCAGGGGCCGCCGGAGGCC
>JBBQAI010000100.1:0-16393 GCA_038316205.1 Burkholderiales bacterium | reverse complement strand
TATATCGTGACCGACAGCGGCGATGGCAAGGTGATGCGCCTGTTGCCTTGAGCCGGTGCTCCACGTTCTTGATGCGGCTGCTTGATGCGGCTGCGCACGAGGCTGGGCGTGATCGTCGCGTCTCTCTCGCACCATGTGGATCAGCGCCGACCCGTGCGATGAGCGCATAGTGAGGTGAATGAAGCGCGCTTGCCACACGTCGCCCGGTCCATGTGCCCCCTCCCGGGGCGACCCGCCATGACGACGAGCAGCGGCGCAGGGTCGGTCGTCGAAGTGCGCCAACGGCACCTCTCGCTCGTGCGGACGCTCGGTCTCGGGCTGATGGCTGCCCTCCTGATCCTCGTGTTTGCATTGCTCGCCGGCGAGATGCTCGAAGGTGACACGCGCGCCTTCGACATGATGCTGCTGCGCGCCGCCCAATCCTTGCGAGCAGATCATCCCTGGGTGTCGGAGCTCATGCGTGATTTCAGCGGTCTTGGAAGCACCGTCGTGCTGACCCTGTTTACCGCGATCACCGTGGGTTACCTGGCGCTGGTCTCGACCCGGACCAGCGCGCTCCTCGTTGCCGCCTCGGCGAGCTCGGGGTCGATCTGCGTCACCGTGTTCAAGGCCGCATTCGGGCGGGCACGCCCGGACACCGTCTACGCCGAACTCGTGGCCACCGGTCTGAGCTTTCCCAGCGGCCACGCCACCATGTCGGCCGTCGTCTTCCTGACCCTGGGTGCGTTGATGGCGAGCACGAGGATGCTTTGGATCGAACGGATCTACATCGTCTGCGCGGCAGCACTCCTGACCGTGCTCGTCGGCGTGAGCCGCGTCGCACTCGGCGTGCACTGGGCGACCGACGTGCTCGGCGGCTGGGCCTTCGGAAGCGCGTGGGCGATCGCCTGGTTGCTGTTGGCCGGTCTCATTGATCGGCGGCGCCGTGGCGATCCGTTCGCAGCCACGTCGCGACCAACCCGAGCAGCGCCACCAGACTGAAACCGGCGCCTGCGTAAAAGGTCCAGGATGCGCCCAGTCGGTCCCACAGCAGCCCGGCGATGACGCTGGCCGCCAGCAGGGCCACGCCGCTCACCAGATTGAAGAACCCGAACGCCGTGCCGCGCAGGTCGGCCGGCGCCGTGTCAGCCACCATCGCAGCCAGCAGGCCTTGGGTCATGCCCATGTGCACACCCCACAAGGCGACGCCGACGAACAGCGACGTCCAGCTCTGGCTGCTGGCGATCACCAGGTCCGCAGCCACCAGCACCGCCAGACCGCTGGCGAGCATCTTGCGGTGGCTCACCCGATCCGACAGCTTGCCGAAAGGGTAGGCCGTGAGTGAATAGACGAGGCCCATCGCGACCATCACCAGCGGCACCAGCGCCGTGGGAATGCCGGTCTGCTGCGCGCGCAGCACCAGGAAGGCTTCGCTGAATCGAGCCAGGGTGAACACGGCGCCGATGAGCACGACCGACCAATAGGCCGTGCTCAGACGCGCCAGGTTGTCGCGACGAATGGGATTGCTCCGCCGCTCGCCCTCGTGGCGCTCAGGCTCGCGAATGCCCACCAGCAACAAGGCCACCGCCAGCACGCCCGGGATCACGGCCACCCAGAACACGGCACGAAAGTCGTTGGCCCACAGCAGCATGAGCCCGACGCCGATCAACGGGCCGAGGAATGAACCGACCGAGTCGAGCGACTGCCGCAAGCCGAAAGCCGCGCCACGCAGGTGCGGCGGCGCAATGTCGGCCGCCAGCGCGTCCCGCGGTGCCCCGCGAATGCCCTTGCCCACACGGTCCAGCAGCCGCGCAGTCAGCACGACCCCGGTCGATGTGGCCACCGCGAACAGGGGCTTGGTGAGCGCACCCAGCGCGTAGCCGAAGAGCGCCAGGCCCTTGCGTTTGCCCAGGTAGTCGCTCAGCACGCCGGAGAACACCTTGACGATCAGCGCGGTGGACTCCGCGGCACCTTCGACCAGGCCGATCGTCAGCGCGCTGGCGCCGAGCGTGGTCGCCATGAAGAGCGGCAGCAGGCTGTGGATCATCTCGGAAGAAATGTCCATCAGCAGACTCACGAAGCCCAGCACCCAGATGCCGGCGGGCATCTGGGCCAGCGTGCCGAACCGTCCGGCGGGGCTGACGCCGACGGCTGCTGCGGACGCGTCCTGTGACGGCGCCAACTCGACGGGCGGGGGTGATTTGCGGTTCAAGGGTGTCAGCCCGCGAGCTGGATCGGCGTCATGACAGGGTGCTTTTGCCGCGCTGCAGTTTCGCGCCCTTGCGCCTGCCCAGCGTCGCGTCGGGGCTGTCGCTGGCCAGCGTGTCGAGGATCGGGCAGTCCGGCCGGTCGTCGCCATGGCAGCAGTGCACCAGGTGCTCCAGCGTCGCCTTCATCGCGAGCAACTCCTGCGCCTTCTGCTCGAGTTCCTGGATGTGCGCTTGCGCCAAGGCCTTCACCAGACGACTCGGTCGTTTGCGGTTGTGCCAAAGGCTGACGAGTTCCCCGATTTCGGCGATCGAGAAGCCCAGGTCGCGGGCGTGCCGGACGAATCTCAGCGTGTGCACGTCAGCGTCGCCGTACTGCCGGTAACCGGCATCGGTTCGCGCGGCAGCCGCAATGAGGCCGACCGCTTCGTAGTGCCGAATCATCTTGGCCGACACGCCTGAGGCCTGCGCCGCTTCGCCGATGTTCATGCTGGGCTCCGTGGTTCTAGGTCGCATCATCGAGTCTCCCACGATGTCAAGGTCAAGATCGAGTTTCAAATACATGCTTCAACAAACGGGTTATTGAAGATGAGCGCTTGACATTCCCACGGTGGAAAGGCTGAGAGTCGTCCCATCCCAAACTCACTGCCATCGAGGACCCCAAATGAACGCATTCGAAGTCAAGGACATGACCTGCGGCCACTGCATCAGCACCATCACCAAAGCGGTGAAGGCGCTGGACCCTGCAGCCGAAGTCCAGATCGACCTGGCCGCTCACCGGGTCGAGATCGAATCCAGCGGCGTCCTTGCAGCGCAGTGGATCGATGTCATCCGCAAAGCCGGCTACACGCCCGTCGCGATCCAGGCGGGAGCCCAACCTGCGACGACAGGTGCTGAGCCGGCGCGCAGCGGCTGCTGCTGCCGCTGAGGTTCGGGTTGGGCGGCGTGTCCTTCACCGACTGGAAGTTCGGTGCCGCACAGACGTTGCGGAATTTTGAGCACACAAGGAAGACAGGCGTTGAACGCCGCTTCGACGTTCGATGGCTGTCACGACGCAGATGTCGCCAGTCTCGTTGGTACCGTCGCGACTTCAATCTTCAGACCCACAACAGGAGCTACATCATGCTGCTACTTCGCACGCTGGCCGTCACGGCCGCAACCGCCACCTTCGGTCTTGTCGGATGCGCCCAGACGCCCGTCGATCAAGTCGCACACCATCCCGATGCCGCGCCCGCAGCAGGCAGGCCCATGACGATGGTCGGCCCCGGGGCGCCCATGGCTCGCATGGACGAGCAGATGAAGACCATGCAGGCGATGCACGACAAGATGATGCAGGCGAAGACGCCGGAGCAGCGAAGCGCCCTGATGGCAGAGCACATGAAGGTCATGCAGGACAGCATGACCATGATGGGCGGCATGGGGCCCGACGGCATGATGATGGGCAAGAGCGGCATGGGCGGCATGGGCGGCATGGGCGCCATGGAAGGCATGAAAGAGAGGCCGGGCATGCAGGGTATGCAGGGCAGAGGCCCCATGGACAGTGACATGGGCATGCACCACCAGATGATGGACAAGCGCATGCAGATGATGCATTCGATGATGCAGATGATGATGGACGGCATGCCCCCTGCTCCGGCCAAGCCGTGAAGGGCGCGACATGAACGGCTCCACACGGTCGGCCGCCGACGAATGCGCGGCCTACGGTTTTTATTGCACGCTCACGGGACTGAGTTTTCAGGATGCCGTCACCCGGGTCACAGACGCGCTCAAGGGCGAAGGGTTCGGCGTGCTGACGGATATCGACGTGCAGGCGACGATGAAGGCCAAGCTGAATGTCGATGTGCCCGCATACCGCATCCTCGGTGCCTGCAACCCGCCGCTGGCCCATCGCGCGCTGACCGCCCAGCCCGACATCGGTTTGCTCTTGCCGTGCAACGTCATCGTGCGGGAAGCGGCGGGTGGCAGTCAGACGGTGGGTTTCATGGACCCGGTGACGGTGATGCAGATGACCGACGACCCCGAGGTCGCCGAAGTGGCCGCAGAAGTCCGACAGCGCCTTGAACGGGTGCGCTCGGCGCTGACGGCATCCGCCACGAACTGAGCTTCGCATGCAACCCATGGACATGCCCGCGCAACGTGCTCCCACTATGGCTCCTGGTGTGCCGCCCACCCCGGCAACGCCGTTGAAGCCAGACCCGGCAGGCGCGATCTACACCTGCCCGATGCACCCCGAAATCCGGCAGGACCGCCCGGGCAATTGCCCGAAGTGCGGCATGACGCTGGAGCCGGTCCTTCCCACGCTCGACGACAACGAAAACCCGGAACTCGTCTCCTTCACCCAACGCTTCTGGTGGACGCTGCCGCTGACCGTCGCCGTCACGACGCTGGCCATGTTCGGCCACCAACTCGGCTGGTTCGGAATGGCCACGCAGAGTTGGATCGAACTGGCCTTGTCATTGCCTGTCGTGCTTTGGGCGGGCTGGCCCTTCTTCGTTCGCGGCGCGCAGTCGGTGGTGCAACGCAGCCCCAACATGTGGACGCTGATCAGCCTGGGTACCGGGGCCGCCTTCGTCTACAGCGTGGTGGCGACGGTGGTGCCTGGCGTGTTCCCGGCCTCCTTCATCTCGATGGGCCGCGTGGCGGTCTACTTCGAGGCGGCGGTGGTCATCATCTCGCTCACGCTGCTCGGTCAGTTGCTTGAATTGAAGGCGCGATCCAAGACCTCGGCGGCCATCAAATCTCTGCTGGGCCTGGCGCCCAAGACGGCTCGCCGCGTCAAGCCCGACGGCAGCGAGGAAGACATACCGCTGGCGAACGTGCACGAGGGCGACAGCCTGCGTGTGCGTCCTGGCGAGAAGGTGCCGGTCGATGGCGTCGTCATCGAAGGCAGCAGCGCCCTCGATGAGTCGATGCTGACCGGCGAACCGTTGCCGGTGACCAAGCGTGTCGGTGACAAGCTCATCGGTGCGACGCTGAATACCAGCGGTGCCTTGCTGATGCGCTCCGAGCACGTCGGCTCTGCGACCGTGCTGTCGCAGATCGTCCAGATGGTGGCGCAGGCGCAGCGTTCGAAGGCGCCGATGCAGCGCATGGCCGACACAGTCGCGGCGTACTTCGTCTACGGCGTGGTGGGCATCGCGCTGCTGACCTTCTTCGCCTGGGGACTCTTCGGGCCCCAGCCTAGCTGGGTGTACGGCCTGATCAACGCGGTGACCGTGCTGATCATTGCCTGCCCCTGTGCGCTGGGACTGGCCACCCCGATGTCCATCATGGTTGCCAGCGGACGTGGTGCCACACACGGCGTGCTGTTCCGCGATGCCGCCGCGATCGAGAACCTGTGCAAGGTCGACACGCTGATCGTCGACAAAACCGGCACGCTGACTGAAGGCAAGCCGGCGTTCGAACGCGCGATCGGTGCCAACGGCTACAACGAAGACGAGGTGTTGCGCCTGGCGGCCAGTCTCGATCAGGGCAGCGAACACCCCTTGGCCGCAGCCATCGTCAACGCCGCGCGGGACCGCAAGCTGAACCTCGAGAAAGCCGAACAGTTCGATTCCGCGTCAGGCATCGGCGTGAAGGGTGTGGTGGGGGGCAAAGAGCTGGCCATCGGCAACGCGACGCTGATGCAGCAGCTCGGCATCGACGTGGCACCGCTGGCCAGCCAGGCCGAGGCACTGCGCGGCCAGGGCGCCAGCGTCATGCACATGTCCGTGGACGGCAAGCTGGCTGGGCTGCTCGCGGTCTCTGATCCAGTCAAGGCCACAACGGCGGATGCGCTGGCGTTGCTGCGCAAGTCGGGGCTGCGCATCATCATGGCCACTGGCGATGGCCTGACCACCGCGCAGGCCGTTGGCAAGCGCCTGGGCATCGACGAAGTGCACGGCGAGGTCAAGCCGGCCGACAAGCTGCAACTCGTCGAAAGGCTTCAGAAGGAAGGCCGCATCGTCGCGATGGCGGGCGACGGCATCAACGATGCGCCGGCCCTGGCCAAAGCCAACGTCGGCATCGCGATGGGCACGGGCACCGACGTGGCGATGAACAGCGCGCAACTCACGCTGGTCAAGGGCGATTTGCGCGGTATCGCGACGGCGCGGGCGCTGTCGGTGGCCACCGTCGCGAACATGAAGCAGAACCTCGGCTTTGCCTTCATTTACAACATGCTGGGCGTGCCGCTGGCCGCAGGTGTGCTGTTCCCGATCACGGGCTGGCTTTTGTCCCCGATGATCGGCGCGCTGGCGATGAGCCTGAGTTCGGTCTCGGTGATCAGCAATGCCCTTCGACTGAGGATCACAACGCTCAAGCCGGATTGATTCGGCTGGGGCGGCTGCAGTTCTCAAACCTCGAGATCGGCGCGGTCACGCTTGTGCGTCGCGTCAGGCGGCCAGCAGCGAAACGCGGTTCGCTATTTGCGCCGAGACATGATGACCGCTGCGGCGATGATGACGACCGCGAGAACAGCAATGCCGAACATCCAGCCCCCCGAACCCATCCCCGAGTACCAACCGCCCATCGATCCGTTCATCATGACTTGCTCCTCGGTCGGCCACGGCCCTGGGTAGGGAAGTTGACGCGACGGACGGAAGGTAGTCGTAGGTCGGGCCGGGTGTCTGTGCGCCAGGACGCGCTGCAAAAAAACCGAGCCCGTCACGATCGACGGGTGAGCGACCACAGCGGTGCACAGCACCACCGGCGCTTGACTTGATTCCATACTTCCACCAACATCGAAACATGGAAGAACCAGCCGCCGTCGCCGCCCTCGCTGCCCTGGCCCAAGGCATGCGCCTTCGCGTCTTTCGCACGCTGGTCGGTGCCGGTCCGAAGGGCATGACGCCGGGGGTGCTGACCGC
Organism: Burkholderiales bacterium; assembly: GCA_038316205.1. Classification (GTDB taxonomy): domain Bacteria; phylum Pseudomonadota; class Gammaproteobacteria; order Burkholderiales; family Burkholderiaceae_C; genus Rubrivivax. The sequence continues at coordinate 9,360 of JBBQAI010000100.1, read as the reverse complement.
CACGCTGGATGTCCCCGCGTCGACGCTATCGTTCCATTTGAAGGAGCTGATGCATGCCGCCCTGGTCACGCAAGAGCGCGACGGCCGCAACCTGATCTACCGCCCCGCGCTGGACCGGATGGACGACTTGCTTACATACCTCACCGCCCACTGTTGCATGGGCGCGGGCTGCGATGCCGCGCCAGCGAAGAACAGCACCACCTGTTGACCCGGAAGCATCCCATGCCGCTGTTCCACGTCCTCATCCTGTGCACCCACAACTCGGCGCGCAGCGTGTTGGCCGAAGGCATGCTCAACCACTGGGCCGGCAAGCTGGGCCGCAATGTCCAGGCGCACAGCGCCGGCAGTGCGCCGAGCGGCCGCATCAACCCTTTTGCGATTGGGGCACTGCAAGAGGCCGGCATTGACACCACCGGCTACCGCAGCAAGAGCTGGAACGAATTCAGCACCGATGGCGCACCGCCAGTGTCCATCGTGATCACGGTCTGCGACAGCGCCGCTGCGAAGACCTGCCCCGTGTATTTCAGCGGCACTGGCGCCCAGGACGGCGCAGGCGGCCAACCCGTCAAGGTGCATTGGGGCTACCCCGATCCCTCGAATGCTGAAGGCGGCGACGACGGCAAACGTCGCGCCTTCGAGCTGACGCGGCTGGCCCTGGGCTACCGCATGCTGCAACTGCTTCTGTTGCCGCTGGACGCCATGGACCGCCCATCGCTCCAGGCGGCACTGGTTGAAATCGGCCGCAGCTAAAGGGCTACGCCGTGAACACCACCACCTTGCCGGTGTCCACTGCCGCACCGGCGGCCATGAGCGTCTTCGAGCGCTACCTCACGGTCTGGGTCTTGCTGTGCATCGTCGTCGGTATCGCGCTCGGGCAACTGCTGCCCGGCCCCTTCCAGGCCATCGGCCGCATGGAGATCGCCAAGGTCAACCTGCCGGTCGGGTTGCTGATCTGGGTGATGGTCATCCCGATGTTGCTGAAGGTCGACTTCGGTGCGCTTTCGGAGGTGACGCAGCACTGGCGCGGCATTGGCGTCACGCTCTTCGTCAACTGGGCTGTCAAGCCTTTCTCGATGGCGCTGCTCGGTTGGATCTTCATCCGCCACGTCTTCGCGCCCTACCTGCCGGCGGCCCAGCTCGACAGCTACATCGCCGGACTGATCTTGTTGGCCGCTGCGCCCTGCACGGCGATGGTGTTCGTCTGGAGCCGACTCACCGGCGGTCACCCGCTGTTCACGCTGTCGCAAGTGGCGCTGAACGACGCGATCATGGTGTTCGCCTTCGCACCGCTGGTGGCGCTGCTGCTCGGCCTGTCAGCGATCACGGTGCCGTGGGACACGCTGATCACCTCCGTGGTGCTCTACATCGTGATGCCGGTCGTGCTCGCGCAACTGTGGCGCCGGACTTTGCTGTCGCGCGGCCAAGCTGCGCTCGATGCCACGCTGGCACGCATCGGCCCGTGGTCGATCACGGCGCTGCTGGCCACCCTGGTGCTGCTGTTCGCCTTCCAGGGTCAGGCCATCCTGAAGCAGCCGCTGGTGATCGTGATGCTGGCCGTGCCCATCCTGATCCAGGTGTTCTTCAACGCTGGGCTGGCTTACTGGCTGAACCGGCGGCTCGGCGAATCGCATGCGGTGGCCTGCCCCTCGGCCCTGATCGGCGCGAGCAACTTCTTCGAGCTGGCCGTGGCCGCCGCCATCAGCCTGTTCGGCTTCGAGTCCGGTGCAGCGCTGGCCACGGTGGTCGGTGTGCTGATCGAAGTGCCGGTAATGCTGCTGGTCGTGCGCTGGGTCAATTCGAGCAAGGGCTGGTACGAGCAGGGCCTGCATGCGCGCTGAGGCAGCATCCGGCATGGACATCGTTCGAGGCGACCCCAGCCTGCCCAACATCGCCCACGATCTGTTCGAGCACCCGACAGGCGCCGGCTCGGCCAACCACGCACCTCAAAGTGCAGGAACTGCGCGACGCCGCCGCCTGGGCCGAGGGCATGGTCTGGACCTCGCCCGAACGCCACGGCGCGATGACCGGCCTCATGAAAGCGCAGAGCGACTGGATCCCGCTGAGCATCGGCGCCGTGCGGCCAACCCAGGGCAAGACGCTGGCCGTGATGGAGGTGTCCGGCGGCTCGCAATCGTTCAACGCCGTCAACCGGGTGCGCATCCTCGGCCGCTGGATGCGCATGATCACGATTCCGAACCAATCTTCCGTCGCTGCACCGGCATTGCACGGGTTTGCTGGTGGACGGTATGAACAAGAGGCCCACCCGATGGATATGCCGATATCGCCCATGTCGATCGGTTTTTTGAGTCATCCGACCCGACATCTGTTCTTCACCGGCAAAGGCGGGGTCGGCAAGACTTCGCTGTCGACGGCCGCCGCGCTGACGCTGGCCGACGGCGGCAAGAAGGTGCTGCTGGTCAGCACGGACGCAGCTTCGAACCTCGACGAGATGCTGGGCGTCGAGTTGCGCAACACGCCGACACCGGTGCCTGGGGCTCGCGGCCTGTGGGTCTTGAACATCGACCCCGACAACGCCGCCGAGTCCTACCGGCAGCGGGTCATCGCGCAGATGGGCACTGCGGCCACCGAAACAGAGCTCTCGACCGTACGCGAACAACTGTCGGGCGCCTGCACCACCGAGATCGCATCCTTCGACGAATTCGCGTCTCTCCTGTCCGACGACGCCGAACACTTCGATCACATCGTCTTCGACACGGCACCGACTGGACACACCTTGCGCCTGCTCGGCCTGCCCAAGGCCTGGAGCGGCTTCCTCGCCGGCAACGATCGCGGCGCCTCATGCCTCGGGCCGCATTCGGGGCTGAAGATGCAAGAGCTTCGCTTCAAGACCGCACTGGCCGCCCTGAGCGATCCGGCCCGCACCACCGTGATTCTGGTGACCCGCCCCGACAAAGGCGCGATCGCCGAAGCGGCACGCACATCGGAAGAATTGCACGAGCTGGGATTGAACAACCAGCGCCTCGCGGTCAATGGCGTCTTCCATGCCAGCGCGCGCAGTGACGCGGTGGCCTGTGCCATCGAGGACCTGGGGCAGTTGGCGCTGGCCGAAATGCCGCAATCGTTGTGCGACCTGGCGCAGGACCGCGTGCCACTGCGGGCCTTCGACACCGTTGGCCTGCCCGCCTTGCGCGCGCTGCTCTCGGCGGGAACGCCGACCGCCGAGCCAACCCACGCCGCGCCCATCTCAGCCGCTGAACCCACCACGCCCATCCTGGGCCTGGCCGCACTCGCCGACGAACTGGCCGCCGCCGGGCATGGACTGATCATGGTCATGGGCAAGGGCGGCGTCGGCAAGACGACGGTCGCGGCCGCCCTGGCGCTGGGGTTGATCCAGCGCGGCAAGACCGTTCACCTGAGCACCACCGACCCGGCGGCGCACCTGGCCGCAACGCTGAACGGGGAGGTGGCAGGCTTGCAAGTCAGCCGCATCGATCCGAAGTTCGAAACGCAGCGCTACGTCGACAAGATCATGGCGGCCAAGTCGCCGAATCTCGATGCCCAGGAGCAGGCCCTGCTGCTCGAAGACCTGCGTTCGCCGTGCACCGAGGAGGTCGCGGTCTTCCATGCCTTCTCGCGCATCGTCAGCGAAGCGCGCAGTGCCTTCGTGGTGCTGGACACCGCACCCACCGGGCATTCGATGCTGCTGATGGATGCGACCGGTGCCTACCACCGGCAAATGACGCGCGAGTTCGAAAGGCACGGAAACACGCGGGTCATCACGCCCTTGATGCGCTTGCAGGATGCCACCTACACCAAGATCATTCTGGTGACCCTGCCGGAATTGACGCCGGTGTCGCAGGCCGCCGCCTTGCAGGAAGACTTGCGCCGCGCAAGCGTCGAGCCCTATGCCTGGGTGCTCAACAAAAGTGTTCTGGCTGCGGGCACCCGCGACCCCTTGCTGACGGCAAGGCTGGGGGGTGAACGCAGGCAGATCAAACGCATGTCCGCCGGTCTGGCCCAGCGCCTCTTCACGCTGCCCTGGCTGACTGTTCCGCCAATTGGCTTCGCCGAGTTGTCCAAGCTGGCACGCGACGCGATGCGGACGTCGTGATCGTTACGATGGCTCTTGGCCTTGGATGGCCTGTCCCGTCCAAGCGCAAGTGTCGCTCTCAAGGAAACTCTGGGACATGAAACGTCGTTGGATATGGATCGCTGGGACCATCACCCTCATTGCAGGGTTGGCCGTGCTTTGGTTGAGCCTGCGCGGCCCGCAAGTTGATGCCATCGAAATACGCGCCGCGCCTCTGGTGCGCAGCTTGCAGTTTTCAGGCCGGGTGGCGACTTTGTCGCGTGTGGATGTCGGCAGCACCATCACCGCCCGCGTGGTCAAGGTGCTGGTGCGCGAAGGTGTCGCTGTGGGCCAGGGCGATCTGCTGGTGCAGCTGGAATCGGACGAGTTGCGCGCTGCGCTTGCGCAAGCCCAGGCCAACGCCAGCCAGGCCCAGGCGCGCCTGGCCGGACTGCGCAGCACGGGCCGAACAGCGGCCCGCGCCGCCGTGATGCAGGCCGACGCGACACTGCGAACCACGCAGGCGGAGCTGGTGCGCACGCAACAACTGATTGCGCAAGGCTTTGTCAGCGCGTCGCAGCTGGATGAAAGGCAACGCGCGGTGGACGTGGCCCGCGCTCAGCAAGCCAGCGCGCAAGCTCAGTCGCTGGCCAATGCCGATGCGGGAACCGATGTCGTGCAGGCCCAGGCCCAGTTGGAACAAGCCCGCGCGGCCATCACCACCGCGCAGGCCAAGCTGGCCCAAACGCAGGTCATCGCTCCAGCCAGCGCCCGTGTGCTGACACGCCAGGTTGAACCCGGGCAAATCGTGCAGCCGGGGAAGGCACTGATGAGCTTGGCGCTGGCCGGTCCGACGCAGCTGATCGCGCAGGTCGACGAACGGTTCTTGGAACAGCTGCAAACCGGGCAAAGCACCAGTGTGGTGGCTGATGCTTTTCCCGGCCAACGATTCAGCGCGCGGGTGCTGTCGATTGCGCCAGCGGTGGATGCGCAGCGCGGCGCGGTCGAGGTGAAGTTTTCGCTGGACACGGCCCCGCCCGCCTTCTTGCGCGAAGACATGACCTTGTCGGTAGAAGTCGAAACGGCCAGACGCGAGCGCGCTTTGGTATTGCCGCTGCTTGCCCTGCGCAGCCCACCCGGCAGCACGGGCACCAACGTGCTCATCGTGCAAGACGGGCACGTCCAGGTGAGGCCCGTGCGTTTGGGATTGCGCACGCTGGATGCAGCCGAAGTGCTGGATGGTTTGGCGCAGGGCGACGCCGTGCTGCTAGTGGGTGAGCCCAAACCAGGCCAACGCGTGCGCGTGAAAGTACAAGCCTGGCAGCCCAGCGTGTCAGCCGGTCCTGGCGCATTGATGGCCACCGGTGCTGCGGCAGGATCCGCTGCGCGCCCGCCCGATGCTGGGTCCGCGATGACCAACGCGATGGGGCGCTGACTGCGCCGCCTGGCCATGGCATTCAACCTGGGTTTCGAGTGGCGGGTGGCCGTGCGCTTCTTGCGCGAGGGGCGCATGCAGACGGTCTTGATCATTGTCGGCGTGGCAGCGGGCGTGGCCGTGATCGCCTACATATCAGCGCTGATCAATGGCCTGCAATCCAATTTGATCGCCAAGACCTTGGGCGCGCAGGCGCACATCACCGTGCGCGTGCCCGACGACGTCGTCACGCCCGCCATGCCCCACCCCTCAGGCACCTTTGTGTTGAGCGATGCGCAACCGCGTGCCCAGCGTTTGCGCTCCATTGCCAACTGGCAGGCACTGCTGCCTTTGCTGGAAGCGAATCCGGCCATCAACGCGGTGTCGCCGATGGCAGCGGGCGGTGGCCTGGCCCTGCGCGGCGAAGCGACGCAGGCCATCGCCTTGCAGGGTGTGGAGCTGAATCGCTACGACGGCATCATCGGACTGCGCGGAAAAGTGGTCAGCGGCACCGCCCGTCTTCTGCCGGGCGAGGCGATCGTGGGCCGCGAACTGGCCAGTGACTTGGGCGTGCGCGTCGGCGACCGCCTGACCCTGCAAACCGGTACCGTGACCGACGCGGCCCGCGTCACGGCCCTGATCGATCTGGGTGTGAAAGACCTGAACCGGCGCACCGTCATCGTGTCTTTGCGCTCTGCCCAGAACTTGCTGGGCTTGCCCGGCGGCGCAACCAGCATCGACTTGAAAGTCAACGATGTGTGGGCGGCCGAAACACTCGCCCAAGGCCTGCGCAGCCAATTCCCGTACAAGATCGAAAGCTGGCAAGAAAATAACGCGCAGTTGCTGTCTGCGCTGAATGCGCAATCGGTCAGCACGGCCCTGATCCGTGGCGTGGTGATGGTCGTCGTGGTGCTGGGCATTGCCAGCGTGCTGGTGGTGTCCGTCGTTCAAAAGCAGCGCGAGATCGGTATCTTGCGGGCCATGGGTGCCACGCGAGCGCAAATCTTGCGGCTGTTCTTGGTGCAGGGTGCCGTGGTGGGCGCCTTGGGTTCGACACTGGGCATTGCGTTGGCGTTGGTCTTGATTTGGCTGTTCACCCGCTTTGTGCGCGGCTCAGACGGTTTACCGCTGTTTGACATCAGCCTGTCGCCAACCCTGGCTGTGCAAGTGGCCGTGATTTGCACCGTATGCAGCGTGCTGGCCGCCATAGCGCCCGCGCGTCGCGCCGCTGCAATGGACCCGGCTCAAGCCATTCGGATTTGAGACACAGGCCATGAGCGCAGCCAACACCATCCCCGACAAGGTCAGTTACGACAAGAACGCGCCGTTGCTGGAATTGAAGGACATCCGCAAAAGCTACAACCAGGGCAAGCCCAGTGAAGCTGAAATCTTGCATGGCTTGAACTTGCGGGTGAACCACGGCGAATTTGTCGCGTTGATGGGGCCCTCCGGTTCCGGCAAAAGTACCTTGCTCAACATCATTGGCCTGCTTGAGCATTTGACCGCTGGCAGTTACCAATTGCAGGGCCAGGAAGTGAACGGTTTGAACGATGCCGAATTGACGCTGCTGCGTCGCAGCAGCATCGGTTTCGTGTTTCAGTTTCACCACCTGCTGCCCGCTTTCACCGCGCTGGAAAACGTCACCATGCCCGCGCTGATGCGCGAAGGCCGCGTCAGTACCAAGCAATTGGCCCACGCACGCGAACTGCTGTCTGCCGTGGGTCTGGCGGCGGCCATGGACAAACGGCCCGCCGAACTGTCGGGGGGCATGCAGCAGCGAGTGGCGATAGCCCGCGCGCTGGTGCAAGAACCGCCGCTGGTGCTGGCCGACGAACCCACCGGCAACCTGGACACGGCCTCGTCAAACGACGTTTTTGCCCAGCTGCGCCGCATGCATGCCGAGCTGGGCGTGACGTTCATCGTCGTCACCCACGATGCCCGGCTGGGTGCGCGCTGCGACCGACTGGTCGAATTGGTAGACGGAAAAATTGCCCGGGACGAGCCCGTCGTTCCGCCCGCCTCCAGCTAAGTCACTGACTGCGGATTCGGTTCACGAGCTTGCGCGCTTCGCTGTAGATCAACACCCCGCTGGCCATCGCCGCGCACACCAGCCATTGGTCCAGCGACAGCGGCACCGTGCCAAAGGCGATGTTCAGGAAGGGCACGTTCACGACGGCAACCTGCAACAGCAACGAGAGGGTGACGGCACCCCACAACCAGTGGTTGGCGAACAGGCCGACGAAGGCGCTGGTGGTGTCCGAGCGTGCCGTGAAGCAGGTGAACAAGCTGGTGAACACCAACACGGTGAAGCCGGCGGTGCGGGCCGTGGTCAGGTCACCGGGCCCGGGGCCGCTGTAGGGGATCAGGCCGCCGGGCAGGTAGAGGTCCATCGTCAGCAAGGTCACCACCGCAATCACCAGGCCGGTCTGGATCACGCTCGACCCCATGCGGGCATCGATCAACCGGTCGTTCACGTGCCGCGGCTTGCGAGCCATCAGGTCGCCGGCGGCAGGGTCCACACCCATCGCGAGCGCGGGGCCTGAGTCGGTGATGAGGTTGATCCACAGAAGCTGGGTCGCCAGCAGCGGCAGCACCACGGTGCCACCGTCCCCGCCGAGCCCGGCTTCGGCGGACTTCAATCCGATCACACCCGCCCCCACCACGCCCAGGAACACGGTCAGCACCTCGCCCAAGTTGGACGACAGCAGATAGCGCAGGAACTTGCGGATGTTGTCCAGGATGGCGCGCCCTTCGCGCACGGCGACGACGATGGTTGCGAAGTTGTCGTCGGCCAGGATCATCTTGGCCGCGGCCTTCGTCACTTCGGTGCCGGTCACGCCCATGGCGACGCCGATGTCGGCCGCCTTCAAGGCCGGCGCGTCGTTGACGCCATCACCGGTCATGGCGACGACGTTGCCGTCGGCCTGCAGGGCGCCGACGATGCGCAGCTTGTGCGCCGGCGCGACGCGGGCGTAGACCGATGTGTTTCGAACAGCGGCGGCGAAGGCCGCTTCGTCCAACGCGTCGATCTCGGCACCCGTGAGGGCCGCTGAACCGGGGGCGACGATGCCCAGATCGGCTGCAATGCGGGCGGCCGTTTTCGGATGGTCGCCGGTGATCATGACAACCCGGATGCCGGCCCCGCGCGCTTCGCGAATGGCCACCGCCGCCTCTGCACGCGGCGGGTCGATCATGCCGACGGTGCCGAGGAAGATCAGCTCGCGCTCCAAGGTCTCGACAGCCGCAGGATCGGCACCAGATTCTCCGGACGTCAGCGGCCGGTAGGCCACCGCCAGCGTGCGCAGTGCGGCGTCGGTGAGTGTGTCCACATCGGCCAGCAACCGCGCCCGCCAGGCCTCATCCAGCGCGACGACTTCCAGCCCCACGCGAACCTGGGTGCAGCGACCGAGCAGCACATCGGGCGCGCCCTTGGTGATCGCCACGAGCGCGTCGCCGTGTTCATGGTCGCGTTCGATCGTCGTCATCAGCTTGCGCTCGGACGTGAACGGGATTTCGCCGACACGTTCGAACCGCCGCACCCGCCGCTCCGTAACCGTCCCCTGGCCAAGCTTGCGCTCGGCCACCAGGAACGCGGCTTCGGTGGGGTCGCCGTGGATCTCCCACTCGCCGCCCGCTGTCTGGCGCAGATCGGCGTTGCCGGCCAGGCTGCCACCACTGAGCACCACAAGGGTTTCATCATGCAGCGGCCCGGCGGCCAGTTCGGCGCCGCCGTTCTCGACCTTGCCTTCAGGCGTGTACCCCACCCCGCTGATGCGGGTGTCGCCCGAAGCCGTCATCACGCGCTCGATGGTCATCTCCGAGCGCGTCAGGGTTCCGGTCTTGTCCGAGCAGATGACCGAGGCGGAACCCAGCGTCTCCACCGACGACAGGTTCTTGACGATGGCGTGGTGTTTGG
>JBBQAI010000207.1:0-3769 GCA_038316205.1 Burkholderiales bacterium | reverse complement strand
ATGCGGGCGATGTCCAGCGTGCCCTCGATCAGGCTCAGCAGGTGGTCGCCGCCGCGCCGGATCACCTGCACCGCGCCGCGCCGGTGCGGCGGGATGGCCGGGTCGTCCTCCAGCAGCTGGGCATAGCCCAGGATGCTGTTCAGCGGCGTGCGCAGTTCGTGGCTGACGGCGCTGATGTAGCGCGTCTTGGCCTGGTTGGCCGCGTCGGCCGCATGCTTGGCGGCGTCGGCCGCGAGCTTGGCACTTTGCAGTTGTTCGTCGGTGCGCAGGTGGGCGTCGATTTCGCGCACCAGCGCTTCGGTCTGGCGGTTGCTTTCCGCTTGCGCCACGCGGCGGCTGATCTGCGTCAGCACCAGCCACCAGCCGATCACGCCGGCCACCAGCAGCAGGCCACACCAGGCCTTGATGAAGCCGGCGCGCAGCGCAGGCGCCAGCGCTTCGGCGGCGCCGTTCACATCACCCAGCTAGCGCAATTCGGCCTGGTAAAGCATGGCCAGCAGGCCGGCCAGCGCCGGCGCCACCACCGCCATCAGCAACAGGTAGCGGCCGAGGCCGGTGTCCAGTTGCGGCCACATCGCGCGTGGCGTCAGCCGACGCAACAACGCGGCCAGCTGCCAGGGCGCGCGCGCCGGTTCGGGCTTGCACAGGTCGTGGCAGCGGGCATCCAGCGAACAGCACAGGCTGCAGATCGGCCCGCCGTAAGCCGGGCACTGCGCCATGTCCTCGCCTTCGTAGTCGCGCTCGCAGATGACGCAGCGGCGCAGCTTCAGCACGCCGCTGGAAGCGCCCAGGTAGGCGCCTTTTTCCGAACGCCGGGCGATGTAGTAGCGACCCTTGGTGTACCAGGCGATCATCGGCGACGTGACGAAGGCCACCGCCATCGCGATCACCGCCGAAAAAGCCTGCGCCATCGGTCCGAACATGCCCAGGTAGGCCAGGATCGACAGCAGCGAGGCCGCGCCCATCGCGCCCACACCCACCGGGTTGATGTCGTACAGGTGGGCGCGCTTGAACTGGATGCCTTTCGGTGACCAGCCCAGTGGCTTGTTGACCACCAGATCGGCCACCGCCGTCATGATCGAGCTGATGGCGATGTTGCTGTACAGGCCCAGCACGCCGCCGAAGGCGCGGAAGACTTCCAGCTCCATCAGCATCAGCGCGATCAGCGTGTTGAACACGACCCACACCACGCGGCCGGGGTGGCTGTGCGTCACCCGCGCGAAGAAGTTCGACCAGGCCAAGCTGCCGGCGTAGGCGTTCGTCACGTTGATCTTCAACTGGCTGACGATGACCAGCAGCGCGGTGGCCGCCACCGCCCAGGTGTAATGCGGGAAGACCAGTTCGTAGGCCGCCAGGTACATCTGGTTGGGGTCTACCGCACGGCCGGCACGGCCAGCGTCAGCGCCAGATAGGCCAGCAGCGCGCCGCCCAACATCTTCAGCACACCCGGAATAACCCAGCCCGGCCCGCCGACCAGCACGCCCAATCACCAGCGGCCGCGCGTGGCCGGCGTTTTCTCGGGCATCAAACGCAGGTAGTCCACCTGGTCGCCCATTTGCGTGATCAGCGCGATGCCCACCGTCAGCGCGCTGCCGAAAAGCAGTGGGTCGAAGGCGCCGCCCCTGCCGCTTTCGCCGCCGTAGGCGCGCAGTTCGCTGATCAGCGTCGGGTTGGCTTTGGAGACATAGGCGTAGGGCAGCACCAGCAGCAGCGTGCCACCGACCGCTTCCAGCACCAGGAAAGACGCGGCGCCGGCGATGCGTCGGTGGCGGAAGGGGTTGCCGGCAAGGCACTCATGCGAAGACCGATGATGCACGGAACGCGCCAGCGGCAGGCCGACGGTTAGGATGTTGGCACCCGTCGTGCATAGGCCCCCCGCATGGACTTGACACCCCGCGAAAAAGACAAATTGCTGCTCTTCACGGCCGGTCTGCTGGCCGAACGTCGCCGGGCGCGTGGCCTGAAGCTGAACGTGCCCGAAAGCATCGCCTTCATCAGCTGCTACATCCTGGAAGGCGCCCGCGACGGCAAAACCGTGGCGCAATTGATGAGCGACGGCAAGACCGTGCTGGGACGCCACGACGTGATGGATGGCGTGCCCGAAATCGTCAGCGAAATCCAGGTCGAAGCCACCTTCCCCGACGGCACCAAGCTGGTGACCGTGCACCAACCGATCACCTGAAGGGGCAGACATGATTCCGGGTGAACTGTTGATTGACGACGGCATGCACACGCTGAACCCCGGCCGTGCGACCGCGACGGTGGTGGTGGCCAACACCGGCGACCGGCCGATACAGGTCGGCTCGCACTACCACTTCGCCGAAACGAACGCGGCACTGCGCTTTGACCGGGCGGTGGCGCAGGGCATGCGCCTCAGCATTGCCAGCGGCACCGCCGTTCGCTTCGAGCCGGGGCAGGAACGCACCGTCGAACTGGTGGCCTACGCCGGCTTGCGCCAGGTGTGGGGCTTCTGCGGCCTGGTCAACGGCCCCGTCTGAGGAAGAACTCAACATGGCCTTGATCGCAAAACGCGCCTACGCCGAAATGTTCGGCCCCACTGTCGGCGACCGCCTGCGCCTGGCCGACACCGGCCTGATCGTCGAGGTCGAAAAGGACTACACGCTGTCGGCCGGCGGCTACGGCGAAGAAGTGAAATTCGGCGGCGGCAAGACCATCCGCGACGGCATGGGCCAAAGCCAGGTGGTCAACGGCCCGGGCCACGCCGAGGCCGCCGACTGCGTCATCACCAACGCCTTGATCATCGACACCTGGGGCATCGTCAAGGCTGATATCGGATTGAAAGGATGCCGCATCGCGGCCATCGGCAAAGCCGGCAACCCCGACGTGCAACCCGGCGTGGACATCGTCATCGGCCCGGGCACCGAGATCATTGCCGGCGAAGGGATGATCGTCACGGCAGGCGGCATCGACGGCCACATCCACTTCATCTGCCCGCAGCAGATCGAAGAAGCGCTGATGAGCGGCGTGACGACGATGCTGGGCGGCGGCACCGGCCCGGCCACCGGCACCTTCGCCACCACCTGCACGCCGGGCCCCGAGAACATCCACCGCATGCTGCAGGCGGCCGAGGCTTTCCCGATGAACCTGGGCTTTCTGGGCAAGGGCAACGCCACGCAAGCCGACGCGCTGAGCCAGCAAATTGCCGCCGGCGCCATCGGCCTGAAGCTGCACGAAGACTGGGGCACCACGCCAGCGGCCATCAGCAATTGCCTGGACGTGGCCGACGCCACCGACACGCAGGTTTCACTGCACAGCGACACGCTCAACGAGAGCGGCTTCGTCGAAGACACCATCGCCGCCACCAAAGGCCGCACGCTGTGCGCCTTTCACACCGAAGGTGCCGGCGGCGGCCACGCGCCCGACATCCTGCGTGTGGTGGGCGAGGCCAACTTCCTGCCCAGCAGCACCAACCCGACGATGCCGTACACCGCCAACACGGTCGACGAACATCTGGACATGCTGATGGTCTGCCACCATCTCGACGCCGGGGTCGCCGAGGATCTGGCCTTCGCCGAAAGCCGCATCCGCCGCGAGACGATTGCCGCCGAGGACGTGCTGCACGATCTGGGTGCGATCAGCATGATGAGCAGCGACAGCCAGGCGATGGGGCGTGTCGGAGAGGTCATCATCCGCACCTGGCAGACCGCCGACAAGATGAAGAAGCAGCGCGGGCGGCTGCCGCAGGAAAAAGGCGACAACGACAATGCGCGGGTGAAGCGTTACGTGGCGAAATACACCATCAATCCCG
>JBBQAI010000171.1:0-6760 GCA_038316205.1 Burkholderiales bacterium | reverse complement strand
GGCTTCTTCAAGGCCGCGACCAAGGCCTGCAGCATCGCCAGCGTTTGCAGGTTGGTGCGCTCCAGGCGCAGCAGGCCACGCTCAAGGCGTTGCAGTTGGTCGCCGCGCTGGTCAGCGGCCAGGGCCGCAATCTGCTGGCTCATGCCTTCGACTTGCTCGGCGTCCAGTTGCAAGCGGCCGGCGTCGATTTCCAGCTCATGGCCCGCCAGGCCGCCGGGCATCTGCAATTCGGCGCCGGCCATGGCCGTCATGGCGCTGGACGGCGCGTGTTTCGGTACGGTGTTCTCCTGCCGCAATTCGGTCACCACCTCGTTCAGGTCGTCTACCGTCAATTGCAGCCGCCCGCCCAGAAAGCCGCCCAGCATCATGCGGTCGCAGATGGCATTGATGCGGCGCGGAATGCCGTCGCTGGCCTTGAAGATGCCGGCCATCGCCGCCTCGTCGAACAACCCCGGCTCGGCATGGCCGGCGCACTTCAGGCGGTGCTCGATGTACTGCCGTGTTTCGTCGGCGTCCAGCGGGCCGATGTGGCAGGTGGCGGCCACGCGCTGGCGGAACTGCTCCATCTCGGGCCGCTGCAGGATCTCGCGGAATTCGGGCTGGCCGACCAGGAAGCTTTGCAGCAGAGCCTGGTTGCCGAACTGGAAATTGCTGAGCATGCGCAGTTCTTCCACCGCACGCGGCGTCAGGTTCTGCGCTTCGTCCACGATCAGCAAGCAGCGCTTGCCCTTGCTGGTCTGGCTGATGAGAAAGGCTTCCAGCGTGATCAGCAGTTCGCTCTTGGGCACGTCCTTGACGCGGAACCCGAAAGCCGCCCCGACCATGCGCAGCGTGTCTTCGGCGCCCAGTTGCGTGGTCACCAGATGGCCGGTGATGACGTTGCTGCCGTTCAAGCCTTCGATCAGCGAACGCAGCACCATGGTCTTGCCGGCGCCGATTTCGCCGGTAATGACGATGAAGCCTTCGTTGCGCGACACGCCGTATTCCAGGTAGGCCTTGGCCCGCCGGTGCTGCTTGCTGGCGAAGTAGAAACTAGGGTCAGGGTTGAGCTGGAAGGGCTTGGCGCTCAGGCCATAAAAAGCTTCGTACATGACACTAGAACCGCAGGTTGAGCGATGCGCTCAAGGCGGATTCGCGGTAAGGGTTGATCGCGCCCTCGAACGCGCTGTAGCGGGCGCTGAGGCCTGTGCCGATGTACCGGCTGAGCTGATTTGACCAGTTCAAGGACACCGACTTCAGTTGGTTGCCAGCCTGCGTGGCCGTACCCTGCGTGCGCAGCTTGGAGCCCGAAAGGTTGATGTTGGACGTGGGCGTCAGGCGGTACGACCAGGTGGTCGTGAAGCCGTCCTGGCGCACCGGCGTGGTGTCGAAACCTTCGTTGGCCGTGTCGAGCCGGCGCACATCGCTGGTGAAGGCTTGCACGGTGTAGGAACTGCGCAGGCCGACATAGGTCAGCGACAAGTCTTGGCGCTGTTGCACCGTAGTGCCGGCATTGACGAAACCACCACCCACCACGCCATTCGGGTCCAAACGCAAGGCCAGCAAGGTCGCGCGCACCAGTTGATCACGCAACACAGGGTCGGGCTGGACCGAAGCGAACTGGGCGAAGAACAACTGGTAAATCGTGGTGGGCTGCCCCACGCCGGCCCCGTTGGCCGCGTTGTTGGCGTCGCGACTGCTGGTGAAGCGCACGCTGGAATGGGGGAAACGGTGCTCCAACAGCACCTGGTGGCCCCGGCCGAAATAACGGTCGTCGAAGCTGAGGCTGGCGGTGGTGCGCACCGAAGGCGTCCAGCGCAGATCGGCACCCCAGTTGCTGTGGGTCTGGCTGTAGACGTCGCCAATCGTGGTGGTTTCCTGTCCGCCACGCAAGGAGCCGCTCCATTCCGGATCGGGCCTGAACAGCAGGCTGGCCGTCAAGCGACCGTTATCCGTGGGCCGCTGCCCGCCGCTGAAGGAGGAACGCTGCTGGCTGGCGTTTGCGCTCCAGCCCAGCAAGGCCCCCGTGCTGCTCGAACCCAAGGAAACGTTCGCGCCCAGGTTGTGCGAGTCGGCCGCCTGCGAACCCTTCGAATGGTTGGCGTCGGCGGACAAGCCGATCCGGTAGGTGGCCCAACTGGACAAGCTACCCCCGGCATAGGGCTTGATGGACAGCTGGCTGACCTCGGTGCGGTTGGTGTTGTTTTGAACACCATCGACCGACTGCTGGCCATAGGCCGATATGGCCTGTTGCGCTACCGTGGCAAATGCATCCACGTAAGCCCAGCGCTCGACGAGTTCGGCATTGACCACCGCATTCAGGTTGTTCTGCAGACTGTCGGCCTGGCCTTGGCCGGTCACCTGCCTGGTGTGGTGGACGAGGTTCAGGCCGTAGTCCAGCGAGCCACGCAGGCGTCCACTGCCTGCCGTCATCTGCACGCTGGGGCGCACTTGCAGCACGACATCGGCGCCCTGCCCCTGCAGCCCAGACTGCGTGCTGTCGACCACGCTGACCACGCTGTCCAGCGCGGGCGTGATGCGCAGCGCACCGGCGTTTTGCGCGGCCGCCGGCAACACGGTCAAGCCGGCGCAAACCGCCCAGGCTGCACGGGCCAGCACGGCTAGCGAACAGCAGCCCAACTGCGTCGGGGAGCCTCGATGGGTCACGGTGGTCAACCCCCCTGCTTGGGCGCGGGGACCGGAGCAGGCGGCTGCCGGTAAACATCGCTATCGCCGTCGCTTTCGACAGCGCTGCGGGTCGCGTCGGCACCGTAGCCGTAACCATAGCCATAGCCGTAGCCATAACCGTAGCCATAACCTTCGCCATAGGCGCCAGCGGTGCCGCCGCGGGCCTTGTTCAGCACCATCAACTTCAAGGGACATAGCTCGATGGTGGCCAGCGCTTGGCGCACCGTGCTCTGCAAGGTGCGGTCGGCGTGCACCACCACCACGATCTGCCCCATGTGGGTAGCCAGCACGCGCGATTCGGTGGTCAGCAGCAACGGTGGCGAATCGAAGATGATGATGCGGTCGGGGTAGCGCGTGGCCATGTCTTCGAGCAGCTCGGACATCGCATCACTGGCCAGCAATTCGGTGGCGCGCGGGTGCGGCCGGCCGCTGGGCAGCAGGGTCAATTTGTCGACGTTGGTGCGCAGCAGCACGTCGGTCATCTCGGCCTTGCCTTCCAGCAGGTCCAACAGGCCCGGCCCGGGCGGCAAGCCCAGCATGCGCAAGACCGAAGGCCGCGCCACGTCGGCGTCGACCAGCATCACCGTGTGGTCCAGTTCAGCCGCAATGCTCATGGCCAGGTTGATGGACGTGAAGCTCTTGCCTTCGCCGGGCAGCGCGCTGGTCACCATGATGAGGTTGCCGTGGGCCACCGTGGCCGCACCACGGCCCATGGCGTTGGCGATCAGCGGGCGCTTGATGACCCGGTACTGGTCGGCCATGTGCGAGCGCGGCGAATTGGGTGTGACGATGCCGGCCGCTGCGATAGCGGCCAAGTTGATCTCGACCGGCCGCGAGTGCTGCAAGGCATCACGGTTGTCATCGGACACATCCAGCGCTGCTGGGGCCCCGGCAGGCGCCAAGCCGGCCGGCACGTTGCGCACGGGCGCTTCGGCAACGGCCGTGGCACCCGAAGCCACAAGCCAAGGTGCCGCAGTCGCAGACGGCGGCTGAGCGGTGTGGGGCGCGAACAGCGTTGCTGGCGCAGATGGCGCAGTCGGCGTCATGGACCCCGGGCTTTCGATATCCGGGATGTTGATGCCGGCCTGGCGCAGTTGCTCCAGGCGCAGGGCGGCTTGCTCGATCAGGCTGGCCATGGTCAACCTCCGAAACGCGAGGTGAGCGACATGGCGATCAGGCCCGCCACGAACAGGCCGACCAGCCCGCCCGAGGCCGCGAAGTAACGGAACAGGCCCATGCGTTGCTTTCTGCGGTCGTCGTCGGTGGTCAGCAGGGTGACCACACCCAGCAATGGCATGCCGGTCTTGATGCGCAACTCGTCGGCATCGCTGAAGGTGGGCCTTAATTGGCTGGCGGCCAACGCGAACACCAGGCCCAGGCCCAGCGACGCCGCCAGCACCAGCAGGTACAGCGCCACGCGGTTCGGCGACACGGGTTGTGGCGAAACACGGGGCGGGTCAATCAGCCTGAATTCGGCCATGCCCGAGGCGACATCGAGTTCGCCCGTCATCACCGCCGATTGGCGGCGTGCGACCAGATCGTCGTAATTCTTCTTCGTGATGGCGTAGTCGCGGTTGAGCTGCGAGGCCTCGGCTTCGAGTTGCGGGGCCGTCTTCATCGCTTCACGGGCCGCGTTGTAGCGGGCTGTGAATTCACCGACACGTGCTTTCAACCCTGCCACCTGCACCTCGGCGGCGGCCAGCGAACGGCCCAGTTCTTGGGCCGCCAGGCTGGCGTTCAGGCCGGGTGAGGCCGAGCCTTGGGCCGCAGCCGCTGCGGCGGCTGCGATGGCCGTGCGGCGCAACTCCACCACTTCCTTGCGGCGTTGGTCTTCCAAGTCTTTCAATAGCCGCTTGGTGCTGACCACGTCGGGGTGCTGGTCGGTGTAACGCTGCAGCAGCGTGTCGAGGCTGCGCTTTTGCCCTTCGATGCGGCCGTCCAGTTCGGGCGTGGTCACCGGGAAGGCGGCTTCTTGCGACGCCTGCGAGCTGCCCACCGGAGCAACCTGACGCTCGTGCGCCAACTGCTGGCGCGCGGCATCGCGCGAATTCTCGGCTTCCTTGAGCTGCAGGCGGGCACCATCCAGCGCCTGGCTCATCTCGGCCAGCCGCGCTGTCGAATCCTTGCCATCACCGCTTTGCATGGCCAGGTTGCGCAGCCGGAATTCCTTCAGGCGCGTCTCGGCCGCTTCCAGCTTGGACTCGAAGGTCTTGATCTGCTCAGTCAGGAACGTCTTCGCCGAATCGGTGTCTTTGCGGCTCGCACCCAGGCCCGACTCCACGAAGATCGAAACCATAGCCTGCACCACGCGCTTCGCACGTTCAGGCTCTTTGTCGCGGTAGGCCATCGCATACAGATTGACACCCGCGCTGCCGCGGATTTCGATGGTTTTCATCAGCCGCTCGACCAAATCTTCCTGTTCGGCTTTCGACTGGCTTTTCAAGTCCAGGTCGGCCATGCGGATCAACTTCTCGATGTTCGGCCGGCTGATCAGCGTGCGGCTGAGCATGCCGACCTGCTGATCGACGTTCGGCTGCACCGCCAAACCGGCCATCAAGGGCTTGAGGATGGAGTCGGTGTCGACGTAAATGCGCGCGGCGGCCTCGTAACGATCAGGGATGCGCCACACCATGGCCACGCCCAGGATCGCCGTGATCCAGGCCACGATCAGGGCCAGCCAGCGGAACTTCCAGATCCCGCGCAGGGTGATGACAACTTGTTGGAGAAATTCTTGCATTCGGCGGTCGCGCGTCGGGTTGGCTGGGCGTGCTCAGGCGGGTCAGGTGCCTAGGTGTGGCCCTTGAGCGGGCCCGGCTCGCTGAGGCTAGAAGTAGCTCTGCGGAATGATCAGGATGTCACCCGGGCGCATGTCGACGTTGGCTGAAACATCGCCACGGCGGATCAGGTCTTTCAGGCGCACGGTGTAGGGCTTGTTGCCTTCGGAGCCGCGCAGGATGGTGGCGCGGTTGCCGTCGGCGAAGTCGGTGAGGCCGCCGACGGCGATCATCACGTCGAGCAAACTCATCTTTTGCTTGTAAGGCAGGAACTGCGGCTTGGCGGCCTCGCCCACGACACGGATCTGCTCGCTGTACGGGCCCACGAAACCCGTGACGATGACCGTGACGATGGGGTCGCGCACATAGGTAGACAGCTTCTTTTCCACATCACGCGCTAGCTGCGGCGGGGTCTTGCCTTGCGCCACCAGTTCTTCCACCAGCGGCGCCGACACCTTGCCGTCGGGGCGCACCGGCACCGACATCGACAACTCGGGGTTGCGCCAGACGATGATGTTCAGGTTGTCGCCAGCCCCGATCACATAGCTGTAGTCGGGCGATTCACCCCCTGCGGCGGGCAACGTGCCCAGGGGCGCGGTCGAACATGCCGCCAGGGTGCCCACGGCCAGAGCGGCAAGGGCGGTGCGGGCGAGGGAGATCAAAGTGATCAGGGAAGAAGGCGTGGATCGCATGAAAGCTCCTGTCGTGCCTGGGATGTCGGCCCGTGGGACACGAATCTGTAATCGGTGTATGCGCAAAAACGGCCGCTAGCCCCGCAAGGCGCCGCACTGCCGGACGATCATGGCACAGCAGTTGCCGCTGGCCGTGCCCCTCACTTGCGGCGGCAGCCTGGACAGTCACATTTTTCACGCTCGCGCAGTTGCGGCGTGTAGGGCGTTCGACCGGCCGATCCAAGGCCGTCGAGCTCGCGCTATCTCAAACAGCCGACCGACGGGGCAGCTTGCGTCGAAGTTTTTTACACCACCGGCTCAACGGTCGTTGCGTCTTGTTGCAGGCTGCGTGGATCGACTCCCTTGTTTAGGGGGGTATCGAAGGGCAAAACGCGGCAAATACATCTGGCGTCGAACGCAATAGCCGACTTTTTTCAACTATTCAGGCTGCCAAACCACTTTTATCAGTCAACCCGGACCCAATGCAAGTCGGAGTTGGTGGTGTTGGCAGAAACCGGGCACACGCATTGCAAGCTACTTCGTCAAGCCGCCGGTGGGTGGTGTGCAACACAGTCTTACAGCCTCTTTGGAGTTCCATACCATGCGCAAAATTCTTGCCCTGTCCGCTGCGATCGCTTCGGTCTTCGC
>JBBQAI010000167.1:0-7120 GCA_038316205.1 Burkholderiales bacterium | reverse complement strand
ACAGCGCGCCCCGGAAACAAGGCCCGCCAGGCGCACCCAGCGGGCCTTTTTTGCGGCTTGGTGAGAATTCCTGCCGCCTGTCGGACCTCGAAGTTGGCGAACATGCGGCTTTGCCCTTTTGTAACCTGGAGTTGCCGTGTCACGTCCCCACCCAAGCCGCACCCGGCTGTCGGCCCCGGTTCTCCTGAGCCTGGGCTTGGCGCTGGGTCTGATGGCAGGCTGTGAAAAAAGCGCTACCGAAGAGATCGCAGCCGCGCAGAAGAAAGCAGGCACCAAAGACGCGCTGATTCACCTGAAGAACGCCGCTGCCGCCGACCCGAAGAACGCCCAGGCGCGCTTCCTGTTGGGCCAGCAACTGTTTGCCGCCAGTGACATCCCCGCGGCGGCTGCGGAGTTCAAACGCGCCCGGGATCTCAAGTATCCGGCGAACGAGCTGGCCCGTCCGCTGGCCGACGCCTTGCTGCTCAGCGGGCAGCCCACCCAGGTGATGGACCTAGTGGTGCCAATGCCCATCACCGACTCCAAGGTGGCTGCCAGCGTGCAGGCCGCGGTGGCTTGGGCGCAAATTGCGTTGCACGATCTGCCGGCCGCCCGCCAGGCCGTCGACAAGGCCGACGCTGCAGGCGTCACGCCCGAGACGCAGATGATCCGCGCCCGGATGGCCGAAGCGGCGGGCAATGACGAGCAGGCCCTGAAGCTGGTGGACGCGCTGCTCAAAGACACCCCCAACAATGATGGCGCCTGGCTCCTCAAGGGCCAGTTGCACGAGCGCATGCCCGGGGGCACCGCACAGGCCCAGGAGGCCTACACCAAGGCACTGGCGATCAATCCCAAGAATTTTCTGGCGCTGGCTTCGGTCGTGGGCATGCAGATGCGCAGCAAGGATTACAAGGCGGCCCGCACCGGTTTGGACGCCCTGCGCAAGCTGAACCCCAAAGCCTTCATGACCTATTACTACGACGGTCAATTGAAGTATGTCGATGGCAACTATGCCGCTGCACGCGCCCAGTTTCAGGCGGCGCTCAATCTCGCTCCCGAGAGCAGCCTCGGCCTGTTGGCCTCGGGCATGAACGAGCTGAAACTCAAATTCTTCGCCTTTGCAGAGAGCCAATTGGCCAGGGTGGTTCAATTGGAGCCGACTAACCTCGAAGCGCGGTTTTACCTGGCCCGCGCATCAATTGCCCAGGGCAAACCCGAGCAAGCCAGCGCCGCGCTGGCACCGCTATTGGCCGCAGCAACGCCCTTGCCCGAAGTCTTGTTGGTCGCAGCCCAGGCGCGGCTGTTGCAGGGCGACCCCAAAGGCGCGGAGCAATTGCTGGCGCGTGCCAGTAAGTTGTACGCAGACAACAATTCAGTTCGGATGGCCTTGGCCCTGTCGAATCTGGCCAAAGGCAATACCGATGCCGGCATCTCGGAGCTGGAGCGAATCTCGGCAAGCTCCGACGAGAGCGACGCGGACGTGCTGTTGATCAACGCCCATATTGCGCGCAAAGCATATCCAGCCGCCCTGACAGCAATTCAAACCCTGGAGCGCAAACAACCCGAATCGGCCGCCCCCTTTGATTTTCGCGGTCAGGTGCTGCTCAAGTCGGGTGACAAAGTCGAGGCCCGCAAAGCCTTTGAAGCCGCGCTTAAGAAAGACCCGAAATACCTGTCGGCAGTCGCCAATCTGGTCACGCTCGATATGGTGGAAGGCAAACCCGAGCAGGCTAGGCAACGGCTGGAAGAACAAGCCAAGCGCGACCCGTCCAATCCGGACCTTCATCTGGCCTTGGCCACTTTGGCGCTACAAACCGACGGCAGTCCCCAAGCGATTTTGGCGGAACTCGATAAAGCCATTCAGGCAGACCCGCGCAATGTGCGCGCGCGCCTGATGCTGATTGAGCAATACAACAAGGCCGGCGACCCGAATCGTGCACTCGAAGCCGCGCGCGCTGCGGATGCCGCCATTCCTGACAACGGGCTTTTGCTTGAGTCGCTGGCCAAGGCACTGGCACGCGCAGGTGACACCCGCCAAGCGCTCGCCGCCTATTTGAAGCTCGCCCGTATTGCGCCCACTGACCCGGTAGGCTATTTGGGCCAGGCGAACCTGATGATTGCCAACAAAGACCCCGCCGGGGCGATCAAGGTACTTCAACAATTGCTGGCGTTCGCCCCGGCCAATCTCGATGCCAAGCGCTTGACAGCCCAGGCCGCGATGCTGCAAAAGCAACCCGACAAGGCCTTGGCTGTGGCGCGTGAACTTCAGCGAGATGTCCCGAGTAATCCTGTGGGCTTTGTCCTGGAGGGCGATGTGCAACTGGATCAAAAGCGCTGGGACTTGGCTGCTGCGGCTTATCGCACCGCCATGGCCAAACCGACTGGAGAATCGGTGATTACGCGCTTGTACACGGCGCTGGTCAATGGCAACAAACTCGACGAGGCCAAGCAAGTAGCAGTCGAATGGATCAAACAGCACCCCAACAACCCCCTGATGCTTCGGCATTTGGCGGGTGTCGCCTATACCGCAGGCGACAATGTCCTGGCCAGGTCATACTATGAGCAGGCACTTGAAATTGCGCCTAAGGACTTGGCAGTCCTGAACAACTTGGCCTGGATCCTGGTCGAAGCCAAAGACCCCAAAGCGCTGCCCATTGCCGATCGGGCAGCCGCTGAAGCACCTGACGACCCCGCCGTGCTTGACACGCTGGCCCAAGCCTATGCCGTCAACAACGACTACGCCAAGGCCATCGAGACCCAGCGTCGCGCCGTTCTCAGGGCCGCCGACCCCAACCCCTTCAGGCTGCGGCTGGCGCGCTTGTACCTCGCTGCCAACAACCGCGACAAAGCCAAGGCTGAACTTGAAACGCTGCGCGATCTGGCCAGGTCGTTTCCCGATTACGCTGAAGTGCGCAAGTTGCTGGCCCAACTTCGGTGAGCAAATCGAGCGCGTAAAAACACGCAACTTTCCAAGTCGCGGGTTAATGCGAGGGTCTGAGCGGCGCTGCGGCGTACGTATTCACGGGGTACCGAGTGCGCTCGGCTGCGGATGAGCCCGTCGTCGAGTTCAGCCGGGCCGACGGGAAGGCCGATGTGGCTCATCCCGAGGGCGCTGCGGCGGGCAGCAGGCTGGGAGGCAACGTCTTGTCGATCCAGGCCAGGACTGCCGAGTGCAGGTAGTCCCAAAGGTCGCGGCCCTGGCGGCGACAGGTCTCGTGGGTGCTGAAGCCACGCACGATGAACTCGTCGCCGCGGCGCGAGCGGGTGGGTCTTGGCTGTGCGCGGGCACTGAGCCTGCGTGCTGCCCTGAATCAGCAGGCGCTTGACGCGCCGGCAAAGGGGATCGAATTGAGCGGCGCTGCGGTGCTGTCCGCGCCAGCGAAACAGCAAATAGCCGGCGCCGAGCAAGCCGCGACCGATCTGCCCGGCCAGGCCCGCACGCTGGCTGATGCGTTTGAAATCGCGCAAGAGATGGGACCAGCAGACTTGGCGCTGCTTGGGGTCGACGAAGTCGTAGACGGCATAGCGGTCCGAGACGACCGTGCCGCTGGGCTGCTCGCCGATCAGGCTGGTGGCCACGTAGCGCGCTCGCGAAGGCAGCAGGCTGTACCAGACCGCTTTGGGCGTCACCACCGCCCATGCCCAGTTGCCGCCACCCTCGCGCGGGTAGCTCGTTTCGTCGAGCTGCTTGACCGGTGCCTGGGCCACATAGTCGGCCACCTCCAGCAGCGGTGCCTGCAACGCCTGCGCCACCTTGCCGTGCGCCTGCGAGAGGGCCCCGACGCTGAAGTCCACCCCCATCAGCCGCGCCAGCAGGTCCCGAATCTTGAACTGTGTGAGGTGGTAGTGCGTGCCCAGGGTGCCGATCAGCGCAAGGGCGCGCGGGCCGATCTGCCCGCTCGGCACGCCGGCGGGCAAGGCCGCCCGGTGCGCCTTGCCGCAGCCCACGCAGCGCCCTGAGTAGCGCCGGTATTCGTTGACCTGCGCCTTGACCGGCGGTACGTCAAACACCTGGTGGCGCACGGGCTCGTCGGCCAGCACCACCACCGCAGCGCCGCACCCGCAGACCTCCACCGGCTTGCAGTCGAAGACGTGATCGACCTGCGATTCGTCCAGCAGCGCCCGGTTGCTGCCCTTGTGGCGCTTCTGGGCCCCGCGCTTTCGCTCACCTGCTTGGCGCTGCATCCGGTTGCCGCCGCTGCCCGGTCCATCGGAGGATGGTGGTTTGGACGAGTTCTTGCTGTCGAGCTTTAGCCGCTCTTGCAGCACCGCCAACAAATCGTCTCGCTGGAGCAGCTGTTGGCGCAGCAATGCGACCTGCTCGGATAGTCCAGCGATCACCTCAAGGCACTGCGCCAATGTCAACGGCACCAAGTCTGACGCCGATGCCTCGGACGAATTCCCACGCGCCACCTTTGGTGTGCCACTGGCGGCTGATTTCGGGTCCGGCGTCATCGGCCGGACGCTACCGAAAAACATTCGCTGTGTCCAGCAATTCGTACCCTACCTCTGCAAGAGGCTTCAACGCGGTCCAACCCGTGCCCTCACGGCCGGGCGCACTTGGCCTCTGCCTGCTCCGCTACCCCGTGAATACGTACGCTGCGGCAGCACAGGCAAAGCGAAACCCACCAGATCAGCCGGGCGCAGTGGCGCCGCCTCATCAGGCCAAATGAAGCCTGAACCGGCTGCTGCCACGGGAGCCGAAGGCCCCTTCCGACTGTCGGCAGGCTTTACACCTTGTATCGGCTTCGAAGACCAGATTGATGTAAGTCATTGAAAAGAATAGCGAAAAATTTCTGGCACACCGTTTGCTTTTGGTTCTAAGACCGCGGCAGTCGTCGCGGCTACCCACTAAGGACCCACCATGAAATTTGCTCGCCTTAGCGCCCTGGCAGTCGCTGCCGCTGCTACCGTCTTCGCCGGTTCGGCTTCGGCCATCCCAATTGACATCTCCTTCAACGTTGCAGCCCTTGGCGCGTTTGTGGCCGACACTGGCGATATCACGACAGCCAGCACCATCACTTCGGGCACGCCCAACGTTGCTGGTTCCATCCTCAACAACAACATCAACCTGATCGGCGGTACTTCGATCGTTCTTTCACCCATCATGGGTGTGACCGTGGGCAGCGTGTTCACCAAGTCGTTCACGACCAGCTTGGGCAGCTTCCTGGAAACGCTGACGGTGTACTCGCGAACCCCGACAACGAACGCGTTGGGTGTTCTCGCTTCTGGAACCATCGTCCAAACCACATACATCACGGGTCCGACGTTTGACCCGACGCCCGTCTTCTGGTCGGCTGCCTACACCCAGAATGCTGCCTCGCCCTTCCAGATCAATGCGTCGTTCAACAACACGACCACTAATCCCACCACCATCCCGGAACCCGCCTCCCTGGCCCTGGCCGGCCTGGCACTGGCCGGTGTTGCCCTGGCCCGCAAGGCCAAGAAGGCCTGATTGCAGACGCTGCCCCCACCGGGGGCATGCATTGAAAGCCGGGCTTGTCCCGGCTTTTTTCATGCGGCATCGGTTTTTGGCGCCGACCCCCCGCCAGTTCACCCATTGCCCACCCACCGGCACCAGATAAAGTTAAGCCCTTCAGTGGCCGCTGGCCGCCCAACCGGTCGCTGCTTGCAAAGGACGTGACGTGCGTCTGCCCTACCCCGCGGCGCTGCGCCTGGCGCTGGCCCTGCCGCTGTTACTGGCCCTGGCCGGTTGCGGTAGAAGCGAAGTTGCCGCCCTGGCCCGCGCCAAAGCTGCGCTGGCCACCAAGCAGGGTGATGCCGCCAGGCTCGAACTCACCAAGCTGGTCCGCGCCTATCCCCGCTCGGGCGAGGCCCATTTCATGCTGGGCCAGCAGTTGCTGGCCGATGGCGATGCCGTCGCCGCTGCCGCCCAGTTGCAACAGGCGATAGAGCACAACTTTGCCGAATCCGCCGCCCTGCCACTGCTGGCCGAGGCCTTGATCGTAGACGGCAAGGCGACCCAGGTCACCACCCAGTTTGGCAGCACCGTGCTGGACGACCGGCAAGGCATGGCCCGGCTGCAAGCCGCCCTCGGCCATGCCGGGCTGCTGCAGGGCGACCTGCGCCAGGCCCGCGCGGCGACCGACCGGGGCTTGGCGGCAGCGCCCCGGTCTGCACCGGCCCGCCTGATGCAAGTCCGTCTGGCGGCGTCCGACGGCGAACCGGACCAGGCGCTGAAGCTGCTGGCCGCCCTGCTGGCCGATGAGCCGTTCGATGACAAGGCCTGGGCGGTCAAGGGCGACCTGCTGCTGCGCTTGCCCGGACGGCAGGCCGAAGGTGTCGCCGCACTCACCCGCTCGATCGAGGCCAGACCCCAGCAAACCTACGCCCGCGCCGCCCTGGTGGCGCAGCTGCTGGCCGATCGTCAGACCGATGCCGCCCGTGCGCAATGGGCCGGCCTGCGCCAGGTGGCGCCTCAACACCCCAGCACCGCGCTGCTGGAAGCCCGGCTGGCTTTTGCCGACGGTCAGTACGCCCAGGCCCGTGAGCTGTACCAGCACCTGCTGCGGGCCTGGCCGGACGACTTCAACCTGCTGGTGGCCGCCGGCGAAAACGAGCTGCGGCTGCAGGCCGCGTTGCAGGCCGAGGCCCACCTGGCCAAGGCCTCGGCGCTGGTGCCGCAAGACGCCACCGCCAGGCGCCTGCTGGCCCAGGCCCAGGTGCGGCTGGGCCAGTCCCCCAAGGCCCTGCTGACACTGGCCCCGCTGGTGGACGCACCGGACGCGCCTGGCGACGTGCTGGCCCTGGCCGCGCTGATCCATTCGGCCAACGGCGAGGCCCGCGCCGCCGAGGCCTTGTTCACCCGGCTGGCCCGCCTCAACCCCAGCGATGTCCGCCTGCGCACGGTCATCACCACGGCGGGCCTGGGCAAGCGGCCCGATGCCCAGGTGTTGAGCGAGCTGCGGGCCATCGCCGCGGCCGATACCGGCACGGCGGCCGACACCGCGCTGATCGGCGCGCTGCAGCAGCGCCAGCAGATCGACGCCGCGCTGCAGGCGCTGGACGTGCTGGACAAGAAGCGCCCCACCGACCCCGGCGCGCCGCTGTGGCGCGGCCAGTTGCTGGCCGGGCAAGGCAACCAGGCCGGCGCCCGCCAGAGCTTCGAGCAAGCGCTGGC
>JBBQAI010000180.1:0-5706 GCA_038316205.1 Burkholderiales bacterium | reverse complement strand
CATCCCTAGGCCTGAACAAGGCAATGGCTTGATTGACGTTGACACGCTCGGTACTCACCAACCCGACCTTACCAAGTGGCGGTCCGACGATGTTCATCAGGACATCACCCTTCACGCAGCGGGACCTTGCTAAAGTCGCCGCGCGTGTTGTTTCAGAGATTCTGAAGTCACTCGCAACAAACGACAGTGTTCCGTCAAACGTCAGATTGTCGACGCGCAAAAATCGCACGCCACCTCTACCCTGCCACATGTCCGAGGCCGGTGGCGTCGTGCCTTTTGTGATCACGGAGCAAAGCGCCTTTGCAGGAACGACGCCCCAATCGCTCGGCGAGTGACCTACTTGACCCTCGCGGTACAACGTCGGTGTCGTGTGTTGCGGCGCCCGCAGTTGTCCGTCAGGCAAGATGCCACGCGTAAACAGGTCGTGCATCAGCCCGGCCTTGATCTGCTGGTGTTTCTCGATCAGCGCTTCGGTGGCTTCGATGGCGTGGTCGAGGCTGGTGAGGATTGCGGCGATGCGTCGCTGATCTGAAGCGCTTCCCGGAATGTGTACGACGTGCCCTTCGAGATCGGCTCGCACGATGCCATTGATGCTCGTGCCCTGGTTGAGCTTTTTCAGTTCCTCCAGTTCACGTGAAAGAACGTAGTAGGCGAACTTGGTGTCGACGACGTCGCTCTTCAAATACAAGCCCGTCACATCTTGGCTGATGGCGATATCGAAGGGCGCGATCGCCAGTTTCCCTACACCCGTTCGCGTGACAACCAGCAAGTTGCCGGTCTTCACCACAGAGGTGGCACTGGACCGCACGCCAAGATCGGTCACGAAACGGCGAATTTCTCCAATGCCTTTCGGAGTGAAGTCGGCGCCGGTGACCCAGGGTGTCTTGCCGCCCCAATAGGCAGGCGAATCTGTAGAAGGGGTTCCACCATTCACGATTCGCTCGCACAGGTTGCCAAACTTGAAGTCGTGCCAGCCAGTTGGCGGAGCTTTATTCATACCCCAACTCCGCCAAGTACCCCGCCAGCTCGTCAGCCGCCCTCTCCCGCGCCGCCTCCAGCGCCTTCGCCGTCACCGCGTACTTCCCCCACAACCCCTCAATCGCCGCCACACACGCCCTCTGATCCGCCCGCAGGTACTGCCGGTAACTCTCCATCAACACCGCCTCCAGCCGCTGCAGAATCACCCGCCGCGCCTGCTCCGAGCTGATCTTTGTGCGCGCCTGCGCCACCAGTTCGTCACGGCTCTTCTCCGTGCCCTTGATCAGCGCCTTGAGCCCCTTGGCCTCGTCTTCCAGTGTCTTGTGCGCGGCCAATTGCGCCTCCAGCCGCTGGGCCTCGGCCTGGTGCGCCGACCCGTCGCCAAAACTCTTGTCGCGTTTGGCCAGCTTCACCAGGCCTTTGGCTTCCTTGAGCTGGGCCTTGAGCTCCTTGACCTGCTCGGGCGGCAACACACCGCTGCCGTCCACGTCTTCAAAATCTTCTTCACCGGCCGCAGCGAACAGCGCCTGCAACTCGGCCAGCCGCGCGTGTTGCTGTTCCAGTTCGGCCAGCACCTGCGGAAACTGGCTTTGCAGGATGTCGTCGTCGGGGATCAGCTCCGGCCCCCAGCCGCTGGCGGCGATGGACTTGAAGTCGGCCTGCAGTAGCTTGTAGTAGTTGGCAAAGGCGCCGCGCAGCTGGTAACGCGTGAGCAGCGGGGCAGCGCCCGCAGCAGGGGCGAACTGGCGCTCGATGCCTTTCAGCAAGTCGATGCGCAACTGGTAGACGTTGCGCGCCGTGGCGTGCTGGTTGTCGGCGTCGGGCGCCAGCGCGTCGATCACCGGCAGGTGGGCCTGCCACCAGCTTTGCAGCCGCGCCATGAAAGCGGCGTGGCATTGCAACAGGCCGGGGTGTTGTGCCACGTGGGCGGCGATGGCGCGCTTGTCGGCCAGGGCGGGGTTGAAGTGGGCATAGGCGCCGTGGGGCGAGGCCGCACGCGGCACGAAGCAGCTTTCTCGCAGGCCGGGGTACTGCGCCCAGAAGTGGCCCAGCGCCTCGATCTCGGCCACCGGCACGCCGCCGTGCAGGTGGGCGCGCACGTCATGCGGTTCGGGTGGGGGCGCGTTGTCCACGTAGCGGCGGATGTTGCAGTTGTGGTCTTCGGCTGCAATCTCGTCGTAGGGCACGCGGCGTGCATAGGCCGGCACGTCGGCCCCGGCGCGGTAGGCGTGCACGATCTTGTCGATGTCTTCGGGCCGCAGGTGGTTCTGCGCCTTGCCTTCGCGGTATTCGCGGTCGCCATTGATGAACAGGGCGTGTTTGCGCGTCGCTGCGCCGGCCTTGTTCAGCACCAGGATGCAGGCCGGAATGCCGGTGCCATAAAACAGGTTGGCCGGCAGGCCGATCACGGCCTCCAGCACGCCGCGCTCGATGAGTTGCTTGCGCACCTCGCGTTCTTCACCACCACGGAACAACACGCCGTGCGGCATCACGGTGGCCAGCTTGCCATCGGCCTTGAGCACGGCCAGCATGTGCTGCACGAACATCAGGTCGGCCTTCTTGCCCTTCTCGGGCAACCACACGGCAAAGCGGCCCGGGAACTTGATGTCTTTCTTGATGTAGTTCTGGCTGAAGGGCGGGTTGGCCAGCACGCGGTCGAAGCGCTTGAGCTGGCTGTCTTCGGCCAGATGCTGGGGTTCGCGCAGCGTGTCCTGCTGCCGAACGTCGGCATCGGGAATGCCGTGCAGCAGCATGTTCATCTTGCAGATGGACCAGGTGGTGCCCATCTTTTCCTGGCCGTACAGGGCCACCTGGGTGGCATCGCGCCCATGCTCGCGCAGGTAGTCGCGCACCTGGATCAGCATGCCGCCCGAGCCGCAGGTGGGGTCGTAGATACGCATGTTCTCCTGCGGGTCGCAGACCTCCACACAGACACGCACCACCTCGGACGGTGTATAGAATTCGCCGGCTTTCTTGCCCGCCTGGTCGGCAAAGTCCTTCAGCAAATATTCGTAGGCTGCGCCCAGCAGGTCGGGGAATTCGAAGTCCTCGTCCTTCAACGGAATCTTGTCGAAGTTCTGGATGAAGTTGACCAGCGTGTCGTCGTCCAGCGTGGTCTGACCGATCTTGCGGTTGAAGTTGATGGTGCCCTTCAACACGTCCTGCAAGGCATCAGTGTTGGCGTCTTCCAGCGCTTCCAGGGCCTTGTTGAGCATGGAGCCGACGTTCTCCTTGGTGTGCTTGAGCGCGGGGTGCTGGATGGTGCTGACGGTACCGTCTTTGTCCGTGCTTGGTTCCTCCCAGGGTGTGTGCCAGCGGGCGCGTGGCGGCACGTAGAAGTATTGGCCCGAATACTGGTCGGGGTCTTCCAGGTTGGACTCGATCACGGCTTGTGGCAGACCGTCGGCCTGGCCCTGCTTGCGGATTTCAGCCTGGCGCTGGTCGAACAGGTCGCTGGCGCGCTTGAGGAACAGCATGCCGAAGACATACTCCTTGTACTCGCTGGCATCCATGTTGCCGCGCAGGTCGTCGCAGGCGGCCAGCAGCAGTTGTTCGAGGCGGGCCAGGGTGAGCCTATTGGTGGGCATCGGGTAGGGGTTGTCTCTATGCGGGATGGAGATGCATTTTGCCCTGCCGGCGATCGAGGCCGATGACGTCCGCAGGGCTTGCGGCTTCAGCGCAACGGGTTGCGGTCCATATCCTTGCCAATTGATCGATGGCCGATCAATTCGCAGGGAGGCTGGCGCCCACTGGCCCAGCAAATTACCCAGAACGGCCCTGCCTCGCCTCTACGCTTCGTGTCATGCTTGCGCCCCATGTGCCACAGCCATGACTCTGACCGTTGATCGAGTTCGATTTCATCATCGTGGGCGCGGGCTCGGCCGGCTGTGTGCTGGCCAACCGCCTGTCCGAATCCGGACGCCACACGGTCTTGCTGCTGGAGGCCGGTGGCAGCGACCGGCATTTTTGGCTCAAGACACCGATCGGGTATGGCATGTCGTTCTACAACCCTACGGTCAACTGGATGTACCGCACCGAGTCCGACCCGGGTCTGGCGGACCGTCAGGGTTATTGGCCGCGCGGCAAGGTGCTGGGCGGGTCGAGCAGCATCAACGCGATGGTGTTCATACGCGGGCAACGGGCGGACTTCGATGGCTGGGCTGCGCTCGGCAACTCGGGCTGGGGCTGGGCCGATGTATTGCCGTATTTCATAAAAATGGAAGACAGCGACCACGGCCCCAGCCAGTGGCGGGGCGCCGGCGGGCCGCTGCATGTCAGTGACGTTGCACGGCATGTTCACCCCCTGTGCGAGACCTATCTGCGCGCGGGTGTACAGATGGGGCTGGTGCGCAACCCCGACATCAACGGGGAGTCCAACGAAGGCGTCGCCCTGAACCAGATCACCACCCGCGACGGTTTGCGGGCCTCGTCCAGCACGGCATATCTGCGCCCCGCGCTGCGCCGCGCCAACCTCCGCGTCGAAACCGGCGCGCAGGTGTCGAAAATTCTGTTCGACGGCACGCGTGCCGCTGGTGTGGCCTATACACGGCATGGACAGACGCACCACTGCAGGGCCCGGCGCGAGGTGATCGTGTCTGCAGGCTCCATCAACTCGCCGCAACTGTTGCAGCTGTCGGGTGTGGGACCCGGCGCAGCCCTGCAGTCGCTGGGCATTGCCGTGGTGGCAGATAGCCCCGCCGTGGGGCAGCATCTGCAGGACCATCTGTGTATCGACTATGTCTACCGCTCGCGGACCCCGACCCTCAACGACCAGCTTGGACCCTGGCCTGCCAAACTGCGTGCCGGCGTGCAGTACCTTTTGACGCGCGGTGGGCCGCTGTCACTCAGCATCAACCAGGGCGGCGGATTCTTCCGTTCGCGCGAGGGACTGACCGAGCCGAACATGCAGCTCTATTTTTCGCCGCTGAGTTATATGCGTGCAGTGCCCGGCAAACGCCAACTCACGGCGCCCGATGCGTTCTCGGGTTTCTCTATCAGCGCCCAGCCGTGCCGCCCCAGCAGCCGCGGTTATCTGGCGCTACGCGGTACCGACCCGAACCAGCCGCCGCGTATCGTGCCCAACTCGCTGGCGACCCAGCACGACCGGGATGAAATGCTGGAGGCGGCCGTGTTCCTGCGCAAGCTGGCCGCCACGCCGGCCTTCAGCGCGGAGATCGAACGCGAGATATCGCCCGGCAAGGATGTGCAGTCAGCCGAACAGATGCGGGAAGACATACGCCAGCGCGCATCCACCGTCTTCCATCCGGTCAGCACCTGCCGCATGGGGCCTGACCCGCAACAGGCCGTGGTAGACCACGAATTGCGCGTGCACGGCTTGCAGGGCTTGCGCGTTATCGACGCCTCTGTTTTCCCGACGCTCACGTCCGGCAACACCAACGCGCCCACCATCATGCTGGCCGAAAAAGGCGCCGACCTGGTGCTGGCTGACCATCGGAACTGAAATGCAAAAAAATGACCTGATGCAAGACTGCAAGCTCGCCCCGTATTGGTGGGACGACGTCCCGCGCCCGGCGCTGCCCGACGCGACGCTGCCCGCCACGGTCGATGTAGCGGTGATTGGCGCCGGCTATACCGGCCTGCATGCGGCCCTGCAGACCGCGCGAGGTGGCCGCTCGACGCTGGTGATTGACGCGGAGGAGGCCGGCTGGGGCTGCAGCACGCGCAACGGCGGGCAG
Source organism: Burkholderiales bacterium (assembly GCA_038316205.1). Lineage (GTDB taxonomy): Bacteria > Pseudomonadota > Gammaproteobacteria > Burkholderiales > Burkholderiaceae_C > Rubrivivax. The sequence goes on along the minus strand of JBBQAI010000180.1, from coordinate 31 downwards.
GTATCGACCAGCATCAAGCCCTCCTACGACG
>JBBQAI010000142.1:0-10094 GCA_038316205.1 Burkholderiales bacterium | reverse complement strand
GGCTTGCCAGCGGCGCCACATCAACGCCGAGCTGTTGCATCAGCGTTGTATTGCCGATGGCGAGTGACTTGCCGCCCACGACCCCCTTCACGCCGATGCCCGACGCGGAATCGAACTGCTCGGCCTTTTCCAGGTTCAGCTTGCGCTCACGCGCCGCGTTGACGATGGCTCCGGCCAAGGGGTGCTCGCTGCCCTGGTCCAGGCTGGCAGCCAGGCGCAGCACCTCGTCTTCGGCAAAGCCATTGACGCCCACCGCTCGTTCGAACGCAGGCTTGCCTTCGGTGAGCGTGCCGGTCTTGTCGACGATCAGCGTGTCGACCTTGCGCAGATTCTCGATCGCGGCTGCATCGCGGAACAGCACGCCCTGCGTGGCACCGCGGCCGGTGGCGACCATGATGGACATCGGCGTGGCCAGCCCCAATGCGCACGGGCAGGCAATGATCAGCACGGACACCGCGTTGATCAACCCATAAACCCAACTCGGCTGCGGCCCGAACACGCCCCAGGCGAAGAAGGTCAGCAGCGCAATGCCGACGACGCCGTAGACGAAGTACGCCGCCACGCTGTCGGCCATGCGCTGCATGGGTGCCTTCGAACGCTGCGCCTGCGCCACCATCTGCACGATCTGCGACAGCACGGTCGCCGACCCCACGTGCTCTGAGCGCATCAACAACGCACCGCTGGTATTGAGCGTGGCACCGATGAGCTTGTCGCCGACCCGTTTGGTGACCGGCAACGGTTCGCCGGTCAGCATCGATTCATCGAGTGCGCTGCTGCCCTCGATGACCACGCCATCCACCGGCACCTTCTCACCGGGGCGCACGCGCAGGTTGTCGCCTTCGTGCACGTTGGTCAGGGGTATGTCTTCCTCGCTGCCGTCCGGCATCACGCGGCGGGCCGTCTTGGGTGCCAGGCCGAGCAGCGACTTGATGGCCGCCGAGGTCTTCGAGCGCGCCTTCAACTCGAGCAGCTGACCGAGCAGCGTCAGTGAGATGATGACCACGGCCGCTTCGAAGTAGACCGCCACGCGCCCCATCGAGATAAAGGAGGCCGGGAAGACGCCGGGCGCCACTGTGGCCACCACGCTGTAGATGAAGGCGGCGCCGGTGCCCAGGCTGATCAGCGTCCACATGTTGGGGCTGCGCTGCATCACCGACTGCACGCCGCGGGCGAAGAAAGGCCAGCCCGCCCACAGCACCACGGGCAGTGAAAGAGCCAGCTCGATCCAGCTCTGCGTGGCCATGTCGAACCAGTTCAGCTGGTGGCCGAACATGGCCAGCGTGGTGACGATCACGGTCAGCGGCAACGTCCACCAGAAGCGGCGCGTGAAAGAGACGAGTTCCGGGTTCTCGTCGTCGTCGAGCGTGGGGACGACGGGCTCCAGCGTCATGCCGCACTTCGGGCAATCGCCCGGGTGGTCCTGCCGGATCTCGGGGTGCATCGGGCAGGTGTAGATCGCATCTGCCGGCGCTGCCTTGGACGGCGCGACAGCGGGGGCTGCCGCGGCTTCACGGGCGGGTGCATCCGGTGCAGCCAGCTTCGCGGTATAGGCCGACGTGTAGGCCGACGGATCGGCCGTGAACTTCGACTGACAGCGGGCACTGCAGAAGTAGTACGGCCTGCCTTGGTGCTCCAGATGGTGCGCGGACTGCGCCGTCACCGCCATGCCGCAGACCGGGTCCTTGAGCTTGGCGAGTGCCCCGGCTGCATGTTGATGTTCGCCTGCATCCGCGGGGTTCGCATCGGGCCGGTGTTCTACAGGCATGTTCATTGATTCATTCCTTTGAAGGATTGACTGCCAGGCCAGCTCTTCTTATACGCCCGCAGATTCGAAGCGTCTGTGCGCCAGCGAACCCCAGCGTCGGTGAAGAGCCGCCCGACGACACGGCTTGGCCGCCGCGCATCCGTCTACTTTCAACCTTGCCATCGTGGAAAGGTCAAGCGGTTTCTCTCGATGACCCATCAAGCGGCGCAGGTATCGGGCCATCGACCCTGAGCTTGCCATCGTGGGAAACTGGGCGACGTGAGCCATCAAAGGGGGTAACCCATGGAAGCCATGAACATCTGTGACGCGGCCAAGGCCTCGGGCGTGTCGGCCAAGATGATCCGGCACTACGAGGAGGTCGGTCTCATCCCGGCTGCTGCGCGAACCGATGCCGGCTACCGGCAGTACGGAGACGCCGACGTGCACACCCTGAGATTCGTCCGCCATGCACGCGATCTGGGCTTCTCGATTGCCGAAATCGGGGAACTCGTGGGCCTGTGGCACAACCGCAAACGGCCGAGCCGCCAGGTGAAGGCCTTGGCGCAAGCGCACATCCAGGAACTGGAGCAGAAGGCGCAGGAGTTGCTCGCCATGAAGGCGACGCTCGAACACCTGGTGCACTGCTGCCATGGCGACGAGCGGCCGGATTGCCCGATCCTGGAAACGCTGGCCAGCGCCGGCCCCGATGCGGCACCCGGCAAGCGCAAAGGCGCGAAGTTGCAGCGCGGCCCGCGCGGTTTGAAAGCACCCTGAATGCCATGTGAATCTGCTGACATGATAATCCGGGCGTGAAGACGTTTCGCCTCTGGCTGCTCGTTCTGCTTGCCGTCCTGCTCCCGATCAGGGGTGCGGTTGCGGCTGCGATGCTGTGCCCACCCATGATGCCGGCAGGCCACTCGCAAACGGTGTTCGCAGCAGATCACGCACCCGCTGCGGAGCCCATGACGGCGGACGGATTCGACCATGAGCACATGCAGCATCACCACGCCGAAAGTGACCAGCTTTCCTCCAGTGGTGACCACGGCGATCCCAAGTCATCCGGCACCGCAGACGCCTGCAACCTGTGCGCGGCCTATTGTTCGGTCACGCCGATTCTGAGCACCTGGCCAACGGTTGAACTGCAGCCGCAGGTCTCGACCGTGACTTTCCCTGTGCTGGCCGCTCCGGCCGCGAGCTTTGTCTCGGGCGGCCAGGACCGACCTCCCCGAACCATCTGATGCCTGGCGGCCTCCTCGGTGAGGCCTGTTTGCGATCGTGCGTCTAACGCACGGAACCCGATCGCCCGGAAGGATCCGCAGCGATGGCTCAGATGAGATCAAACCATGAACCACACCACGCTGGCGCTGGCCGCTGGCAGCTTGCTGTTGGCAGGCTGCGCCCAGTTTTCGCCTGATAGCGGCTTCGGCTCTGTTCAACAACTCACCCAGGAACGAACAGGGCAGCAGCCCGTATTTTTGAACAAGCCCGCCGACATCGACACGGCGAAAACGCGCGTCGCGGAACTGCTCAAGGCAACGCTTTCCGCCGACAGTGCGGTGCAAGTGGCCTTGCTCAACAACCGGGGGCTGCAGGCGAGCTTCGCGGAACTGGGGATCGCCGAAGCCGACCTGGTTCAGGCGGGGCGCTTACGCAGCCCGACACTCGGTTTTGGCCGCCTGGCCGGTGGGGGCATCGTAGAGATCGACCGGGCCATCATCTTCGACGTGTTGGGGCTGTTCACGATGCCTGCTGCCACCCGTTTGGCCCAAGGCCGCTTCGAGCAAGCCCAACTGCTGGCCGCCTACGAGGCCGTGGGCATGGCCGCCGCAGCGCGACGCGCTTTTTTCAGCGCGGTCGCGGCACAGGAGTTGGTGAAGTACGGCACGCAGGTGAAGGAGGCGGCAGATGCGTCCAACGAACTGGCCCGTCGCATGCAGCAGGTGGGCAATTTCAGCAAGCTGCAGCAGATGCGAGAGCAGGCTTTCTACGCCGACGCCAAGGCGCAACTGGCACGGGCCACGCACCAGGCTGTGGCCGAACGCGAACGTTTGACAAGGGTGCTCGGCCTGTCGGGTGAGCCGAACGCCTTCACCTTGCCTGAGCGTTTGCCCGAACTGCCTGCGGCGCCAGTGGAACCGAAGGACGCAGAGCAGACCGCGATGGACAAGCGCCTGGATGTGTTGATGGCCAAGCGATCGGCCGAAGGCATCGCGCAGTCGCTCGGCGCCACGAAAGCCACGCGCTGGATCAACGTGCTGGACGCCGGGTACCAGAACAAGAGCCAAACCGGTGAGCGGCGCCAGAACGGCTACCAGATCGACCTGGAACTGCCACTGTTCGATTTTGGCCCCGGCCCATCACCGCGTGTGACCCGCGCCGAAGCGACCTACCTGCAGGCGGTGCACCAGGCTGCGGACGTGGCCAACAACGCGCGGTCCGAGGTGCGCGAGTCCTACTCGGCCTATCGCAGCGCCTACGACCTGGCGCGGCACTACCGCGACGAAGTCGTGCCGCTGCGCAAGCGCATTTCAGATGAGAACCTGCTTCGCTACAACGGCATGCTGAGCAGCGTGTTCGAGTTGCTTGCCGATGCCAAGGACCAGGTTGGCAGCGTGACCAGCTATGTCGAAGCGCTGCGCGACCACTGGATAGCTGCCACCAACTTGCAGACCGCGCTGACCGGGCGCTCGCCCGGTGTTGGCGACACGCCGTCGCGCCCGAGCAGAGCAGCCCCCGCAGGTGCGGGCGGCGGCCACTGAAGGAACACACCATGAACAACCGCAGAAGTTTTTTCAAGGCCGGCGCTGCCCTCGTTGGCGCCGCGACCGTCAGCCGCGTCGGCGCGGCATCGCTGCCCGAGGCCGCGATGCAGTCCACCGCTGCGATGCAGCCGCCACCGCTGCCGCCCAACGGCCGACCCTATAGCCCGGTAATCACGCTCAACGGCTGGTCCTTGCCCTGGCGCATGAAGGACAACGTCAAGGAGTTCCATCTGGTGGCCGAGCCCGTGGTGCGCGAAATCGCTCCCGGCATGAAGGCCAACCTGTGGGGCTACAACGGCCAGAGTCCTGGGCCCACGATCGAAGGCGTCGAGGGCGACCGCGTACGCATCTTCGTGACCAACAAGCTGCCCGAAGTCACCAGCGTGCACTGGCACGGCATCCTGCTGCCCAGCGGCATGGACGGCGTCACCGGCCTCACGCAGCCCGGCATCGCCGTGGGCAAGACCTTCGTCTACGAGTTCGTGCTGCAGCGCTCGGGCACCTTCATGTACCACCCGCATGCCGACGAGATGACGCAGATGGCGATGGGCATGATGGGCCTGTTCATCGTGCACCCCAAGGACGCGCGCCAGTACAAGGTTGACCGTGACTTCGCCTTTCTGCTCAATGCCTACGACGTCGAACCGGGCAGCGCAACGCCGAAGGTCAACACGATGCTGGACTTCAACATCTGGACCTGGAACAGCCGGGCCTTTCCGGGCATAGACCCGCTGGTCGCACGCACCGGCGACCGCGTGCGGGTGCGCGTGGGCAACCTGACGATGACCAACCACCCGATCCACATGCACGGCCCGCACTTCGAGGTGACGTGCACCGATGGCGGCTGGGTGCCCAAGGGCGCACGCTGGCCCGAGGTGACGACCGATATTGCGGTGGGCCAAATGCGCGCCTTCGAGTTCGACGCGCTGGCCGGCGACTGGGCGATCCACTGCCACAAGTCGCACCACACGATGAACGCCATGGGGCACGACGTGCCCACGATGATCGGCGTGGACCACCGCAGCGTCGCCGAGAAGATCACGAAGCTGGTGCCCGACTACATGGTGATGGGCGAGCGCGGCATGCACGACATGGCCGAGATGGAGATGCCGCTGCCCGACAACACGCTGCCGATGATGACCGGCACAGGCCCGTTCGGTGCCATCGGCATGGGCGGCATGTTCAGCGTGGTGAAGGTGCGAGACACCGTGAAGGCGGGCGACTTCACCGACCCCGGGTGGTACCCACACCCGCCGGCCACGCTGGCCTACGAATACCAGGGCGAACTGGCGCCGCCCGCACGGGCTGCAGCGCCGAAGGCCGATGCCGCCACGTTCAACGCGCGCAAGCCAAACGGCCATGAAGGTCACTGACCCGACACATTCACGAGGAACATCGATGATGAAGCGAACACTTTTGCGGGCCGTCGTCCTGACCCTGGTCATCACCGTCACAGCCACCGCTGCCGTTGCCCACGGCGACGACCATCGGGCAGCAGCCAGGAAGCCCTACGACGTGGCCAAGGTGGAAGACACCGCCTTTGGCCGCGAGGGCGATCCCAGAAAGGTCAGGCGCGTCATCCGGTTGAACATGTCCGACGCCTTGCGCTACACGCCGTCTGAAGTCACCGTGAAGCGCGGCGAGACGGTGAAGTTCGTCGTCCACAACGCTGGCCGGCAATTGCATGAAATGATTCTCGGCACGCCGGACGAACTGAAAGCGCACGCCGAGTTGATGAAGAAGTTCCCGGAGATGGAACACGCCGATGCGAACATGACGCACGTGAAGCCTGGTGCCAACGGCGAGATGGTCTGGCAGTTCACGCGGGCCGGTGAATTCCAGTTCGGTTGCCTGGTGCCCGGGCACTTCGAAGCCGGCATGGTCGGCAAGGTGACAGTCAAATGAGCGCAGCAATCTTTTCGTGGCTTGCCGTCGCGATCCTGGCCGCATCGTCCTCGCAAGTGCAAGCCCAAACGTCGGCGAACCCGCCGAGCGCGGCGGCTTCGGCCGTTGCGCCGTCAGCCACAGCCACAGCCACAGCTACAGCTACAGCTACAGCTACAGCTACAGCCATGGCTGACGGCGAGGTGCGCAAGGTCGACAAGGCGGCCGGCAAGCTGACGCTGCGCCACGGTCGCATCGAAAGCCTCGACATGCCGGGCATGACCATGGTCTTCAAGGTGGCAGACCCGAGGCTGCTGGATGGGCTGAAGGAAGGCGACAAGCTGCGCTTCTCGGCCGATCGCGTCCAAGGCGCCATCACCATCACGGCAATTGTGCGGGCCGCAGTGCCGTGAAAGCCCGGTTCGGCACCCTGGCCCAGATGCCCGCCGGCATCTGGGTGCTGGGCTTCGTCAGCCTGCTGATGGACATCTCATCCGAGATGATCCACAGCCTGCTGCCGCTCTTCATGGCGACGACGCTGGGCGCCAGCGCGCTGACGATCGGCCTGATCGAAGGCGCGGCGGAAGCCACCGCGCTGATCGTCAAAGTGTTCTCCGGCGTGCTCAGCGACTACCTTGGCAAGCGGAAAGGGCTGGCTGTCTTCGGCTACGCGCTGGGCGCGCTGAGCAAGCCTTTGTTCGCGGTGGCCACGTCCACTGGGGTCGTGCTGACCGCGCGCTTGCTGGACCGCGTCGGCAAGGGGATACGCGGCGCGCCCCGTGACGCGCTGGCGGCCGACATCGCTCCGCCGCACCTGCGCGGCGCGGCTTTCGGCTTGCGCCAGTCCCTGGACTCGGTCGGTTCCTTCCTGGGCCCCTTGATCGGCGTCGGGCTGATGCTGCTGTGGGCCAACGATTTCCGCGCGGTGTTCTGGGTGGCCGTGATCCCGGGTCTGTTGGCGGTGGCCCTGTTGCTGGTGGGCCTTCGCGAGCCTGAACGGTACGCAGGCGAGCCGCGAAGCAATCCCATTCGCCGCGACAAGCTGGCGCGTCTGAGCGCGGCGTATTGGTCGGTGGTGGTCATCGGCGGCGTGTTCACGCTGGCGCGCTTCAGCGAAGCCTTCCTGGTGCTGCGCGCGCTGCAGACCGGCATACCCACGGCACTGGTGCCGCTGGTGATGGTCGCGATGGGTCTCGTCTATTCAGTCACGGCTTACCCGTTCGGCAAGCTGTCGGATCGGGTGAGCCACCGCAAAATGCTCGCCATCGGCTTGGCGGTGCTGATCGCGGCCGACCTGGTGATCGCCAATGGCACAGGGTGGATGACTTTGTTCCTTGGCGTTGCCTTGTGGGGTGTGCACATGGGCATGACTCAAGGCTTGCTGGCCGCGATGGTGGCCGATACGGCACCGCACGACCTGCGCGGCACGGCCTACGGGTTCTTCAATCTGGTGAGCGGCATGGCCATGCTGGCGGCCAGCGGTATCGCCGGCCTGCTGTGGGACCGCTTCGGTGCATCGTGGACCTTTTACGCGGGCGCCGGCTTCAGTCTGGTGGCACTCGTGGCGTTGGTCGCGGCGTGGCTGCGGGCCGATCGCCACGCCGCCGGCGATCGATAAAACCCGCCAGCAGCAACCAGCCGATGGCCCACGCGCTGCCAAAGGCCCAGCCGCCGAGCACGTCGGTCGCCCAGTGAACGCCGAGTGCGACGCGGCTCGCACCGACGAGCAGGGTCATGCATGTGGCCGCGCCGACGATGTAGGTCCGTTCGTTCCACCGCGTCCGTGTGCTTGCCACCAGGGCGCCCAGTGTCAGGAAGACCACGGCCGACATGGTGGCGTGGCCACTGGGGAAGCTCAGGCCCGTGGCCACGATTTCGGCATAAGCGGTGTCGGGGCGTGCGCGCCCGAATGCCGCCTTGAACGCGCTGACGCAGATCGAGCCGGAGATCGCCGAGGCCGCAACAATGAGCGCGCTCGACCGGGTCGAAGCCAGCCACAGGTAACCGACCGTGATCATGGTGAACAGGGTCAGCACCACGGTGCTGCCAAGGCCACTTAAATCGCGCATGACCTCAGAAATCCAGGGATGAGAGGCGCGCAAGGACTGGGCAGCGCGCAGAAGAGCCATGTCGAAAGCGCGCGTGTCACCTTGGAGCATCTCGCCCGCGAGCAAGGAAAACGCCAGGATCAGGACGACGGCCACCAGACCGAATCCGAGCATCCGCACCAACGATTCGAAAATGCGCGGCATGGCAAGTCCATGGCGCGTACGCCAATTGATAAAGCTGTCAAAATTTTCTGGCGGACAGGCCCGACACGGCCCTACGCTGCCCACCAGCCCTGTCGGTCGGAAGGGAAACTCTAGAAGCGATATCCATGTCCCAGAAAAGTGCCGAGGCCGCCAAGAATAGCGCCGCCAAAATCTATGCCGTCGGAATCCTGGCGTTTTCCGGATTCTTTGGTTTCATCACGATCCTGGCGATCTTCCTCGCGCACCTCAAGTGACCGGACGCCGTCTGGGTGGCGTGATCCGGGGATGGCAACCCTGACCCCTGCAGCCCAGCCCGTCGGCCGCGCGCATGCAGGGCTTCGCTTACGCGCGGTGCCGCCGCGCCGCCAAGTTGGCCATGCCCAGCAGACCTGCCAGCAGCAACACCGTGGTGCTGGCCTCGGGCACCAAGGCCGCATTCGTGATGATGGCCGTCGCGTTGCCGCTGGTGCAGTCGGTGCAATTGAGGAACCAGCCGAATGACGTGGCTGCGGTGAAGCTGCTCGAACCGCCCTGCGGCGCCGCACCGGCGCCAGGGTCGGACAGCGCGATGTGGGTGCCGTCGACGACGACGCCGAAGATGTCGCCCGCAGCGCCTGCTCCATCGACTGTGGTGTAAGCCCAATTGAAGCTGTAAGTGCCGCCGTGGGCGGTGCTTGTGCGCAGCTCACAAGGGCTGCTCAGCGTTGCATAGGCGCCGCCCGTGCATCCCGGGTCGGCGGCGTCGCTGCCGACCAGGGTTAGCTGCGTGGGCGTGAAGGCGGCCGAGCCCAGCACGAGCACGGCGCCGCTGAAGCTGCCCACGTTGGTGGTGCTGAATTGCGATGGGTCCAGTGGGCCCGTGAAGCCTGCGGCCAGCGCTGGCTGAGCCACGGTGACGATCAGCGCAAGGCCGGCGGCCTGGAGTGCGTGTTTCATGCTTGTTTCCTTTGGAGACTGGATATCAGAGGCCGCTCTTCTTGACTGCACGCTTGTCGACCGTCAAGGCAGGCACGCCCACCAGCACCGTGCTGGCCGAAGCTGCAGCCTTCAGCGCGTCCCGGTCCGCGGCCAGCAGATAGCCTTGCGAAAAGACGTTGTCGGCCGCAGCGTTCACGGCAGCGACATAGCCTGCGTGCGTGCCGTAGCGTTCTTGCAGCGAAGGCCGCGTGTCGCCGGTGCCTTGTCGTTCAGCCAAGGTCGTGGCGAAGGGGATGAAGCCGCCGACGTAGTTGCAGACCTGCCCTTTGTGGAAACCGGTGGTGGAGATGTTCCAGCCGGTGTAGGTGCCCAGGGGCGCCATCGCCAGCACCGTGGGCACGCCGCCCACTTCGTTGCCGTCGGCATCGATGCGCGGCACCTTCATCGGAATCACCTGCAGGATGGGTGGTGGCAGGTTGGTGGCCACGCCTGTGGCATCGCTCTTGTTGAACAGCGGGCCCCAGTCATAGTCGA
>JBBQAI010000072.1:0-20407 GCA_038316205.1 Burkholderiales bacterium | reverse complement strand
CCATGTCACTGCCCATGCCGCTGCCCATGCCGCTGACGCTGCAGCAAGGGCACTGAACCATGCGCAGCGAACACATCACGCTGACCCGCACACCGGATGGCAACCCCGTCGAAGCCGACTTCGGTTTCGGTCAAGCCGAGCTGCCCGAGCCGGCCGAGGGGCAGGCCCTGGTGCGGGTGGTCGCACTGTCGCTGGACCCCTATCTGCGCAGCGCCATGGCAGGCCGCCACCTGAGCGGCGCCATTCAGCCCGGCGATGTCGTGCGCGGCGAAGGGTTGGTGCGCGTGCTGGCGTCGCGCCACCCGCGCATGGCCGGGGGCACGCTGTGGGTGGCGGCCTGCGGCTGGCGCAGCGCCGCGCTGCTGGACGCTGCGGCGATCGAACAAGCACGGCCCGTGAACGCTGGCCTGCAACCGGCCACCCTCGCGCTGGGCGTCCTGGGCATGCCCGGCCTGACAGCCTGGGCCGGCTTCAAGTTGTTGGCCGAAGCCCGTGCCGGCGACACCCTGGTGGTGTCGGCCGCCAGCGGCCCGGTGGGTGCCACCGTCGGCCAATTGGCGCGGCTGGCGGGCTGCCGCGTCGTCGGCATTGCGGGCGGCGCCGAGAAGTGCGACTGGGCCGTGCAGGTGGCCGGCTTCGACGCCTGCATCGATTACAAAAGCGAAGACCTGCGCGCTGCGCTGAAGCGCGAAGCGCCACGCGGCGTGGACCTCTATTTCGACAACGTTGGCGGCGACACGCTGCTGGCCGTTTGCGAGCAACTGGCGTTGAACGCCCGCGTCGTGCTGTGCGGCTTGATCGCGCAGTACAACGGCGCCGCGCCCGTGCCACTGAATCCGGGGTTGATCATCCGCGCCCGCGCCACCGTGCGCGGCCTGGTCGTCTACGACCACTGGGCGCGACTGCCCGAGATGCAGGCCGAGATCGGCGCGCACATCAGCGCTGGCCGGTTGCACTACCGAGAAGAAGTCCACCACGGCCTGGCCAGCACACCCGCAGCGTTCGCGCGGCTGATGGCGGGCCTCAACCAAGGCAAATCCCTGGTCTTGCTTTGACACCCACAACCGAAAGACTGCCCATGTTCATGCGCCTGACCCTCATTGCCACGCTGCTGCTGGCCAGCCTGCCCGCTGCCCGTGCGGAACCCGTGCCGAACGCAGAACGCACGCCGGTGGACATCCGCCGCACCACTTTTGTCGTGCGCGACATCGACAAATCGCTGCCGCTGTACCGCGACGCGCTGGGCTTGAAGCTGATCTACGACACACCCATCGGCGGTGGCGTGGACAAAAACGGCAAGCCCATCGCCCCCAGCGTGCGCCTGGTCCTGCTGCGCGCCAACGACACCTTCATCGGTGCGCTGGGTTTGATGCAGCGGCTGAACAGCACGGAGCCCGCGCCGCCTGTCGAATTCAAGAAGGCCGGCCCGGGGCAGATGATCATGGTCATCAATGTGGCCGACCTCGACGTGCGCTGGCCGAAGATCGCCGCCACGCCCAACATCCGGGTCGAGACCGCGCCCACGCGCATCGACTACCCGAACCCCGCGGGCGGCGTGATCCCGGTGCTCTTCAGCGCTGTGTGGGACGCCGACGGCAACTACATCGAGCTGAACAAGATCCTGGGTGCACCCGCCGGATCCGCAGCCCCTGCCAGTGCATCGAAATGAGGACCTTGCAATGAACACAAGCACGGCACAAGCCCTGGACAGTGCGGCCGCGCCGCGCGGCTACAGCGAATTCAAAACCGGCTGGAAGGTGGTGCTGGCAGCCATGCTGGGTATCGGCCTGGGCCTGTCGCCGGTGCCTTTCTACACCATCGGCATGCTGGCGCCGGAGCTGGCCAAGGCTTTCCAGTGGCCCTTCGCAGCCATCATGGGGGGCCTGCCCGTGATGACCCTGGCGGTGCTCATCGCCAGCCCCGCCGTGGGCTTGCTGGCCGACCGCTACGGCGTGCGCCGCGTGGCCCTGACGTCGGTCGTGCTGTTCAGCCTGTCCTTCATGAGCTTCGCGCTCTCCACCGGCTCGATCGTGCAGTTCTATGTCACCTGGGGCGTGATGGCCGTGGCGGGAGCGGGCACGCTGCCCGTCACCTGGACACGCGCCGTCAACAACCGCTTCGACGTGCGCAAGGGCCTGGCGCTGGGCCTGGCCTTGCTGGGCACCGGCGTGTTCGGGTTTCTGGTCAAGCCGCTGACAGCCTGGCTGATAGCCGAGCACGGCTGGCGTGCCGCCTACGTGGTGGTCGGCGCCTTGCCGCTGGTATTGGCATTGCCGGTGGCCTGGGTCTTTTTCCATGACGTCGGCGAGCGGAATGCCAGCGCCGCTGACCGCCGCCGCGATACTGCCGCGCGCGCTGCGGCCACGCCCGGCATGAGCCTGGGCCAAGCGATGCGCGACTGGCGCTTCTGGGTACTTGCCGTGGCTTTCGTGCTGATCTCTTTCGGCGTCGGCGGGCCGATACCCAACATGGAGAACATCCTGAAAGTGGCCGGCTTCGCGCGCGCCGACATCGTCAGCTTGGCCGCCACCATCGGCCTGAGTGTGATCGTCGGCCGAATACTCGGCGGCTGGCTCATCGACCGCTATTGGGCGCCCGGCGTGGCCTTCGTGATGCTGGCAGCGCCGGCCATCGCGTGCTGGCTGATGGCCGGCGGCACCATGGACAGCGGCACCGCGCGCTTTTCGATCTTCCTGATCGGCTTTGCCGCCGGCGTCGAATACGACCTGATGGCTTTCCTCACTGCGCGTTATTTCGGCATGAAGAGCTACAGCGCCATCTACGGCATGCTCTACGGCTTCTTCGCTTTGGGGGCGGGCATCGGGCCGGTGATGTTCGGCAAGTCCTTCGACAAGAGCGGGTCTTACGCCAGCGTCCTGCTGGCGTCGGCAGTGATGCTGGTGCTGGGCGCAGCGATGTTGCTGGCGCTGGGGCGATACCGCAAATTCGAATCCACATGACACAGCCGCCGGGGTATTCAGTTGCCGCCGAAATACTCGCGGTACATGACGATGTGGTCGTCGCGGATGTCCCACGACACCGCCACCCGGCCGCGATGGGGCTCGCCTCGCAATTGGCCTTCATCGGCGAACTCGAACACCACGGTGCCTGCGCCCACCGTCGTGCGGTAGCGATCGCTGACCTTCAGCCCACCGGCAAAGGTGGACGACACGTATTGAAAGAACGCTTCGGCACGCGCACGGCCCTCGTTGCGGCCCTTGTATTTGCCCTGCGGGAAGACGACCACCACGCGTTTTGCATGTCGTGCCGCTGACCATCCAGGGATTTTTCGACGGTGCAGGGCAGCGCACCGTCTACCTGGAGCAAGCCCTGGCCAGCACACCGCAGCGCCCGTACGAATTGACGCCCATGGTGACGATCACCCTCGACCGCGGCTGGGACGAGTCCGGAACGCAGAAATGGGGCCCGCCGGCCGGCGTGGTGGGCCATGTTGTCGGCGATGTCGCGCCGCCAGTTGTCCATCTGCACGGCGTGCAGGCAGGTCTGCACCACACCCAGGTTCCACGCTGGCCTGGCCACCTCCACCGTGCTGTAGCTGCCATCGCTCCGTTGGTCCAGCTTGGCTGGCGCAGTGGAAGCGGCAGTGGAAGCGGCAGTGGAAGCGGCAGTGGCGGGTGCCGGCGTGGCGACGCAGCACCACGGCTATACCTGCACGCGACAGACCACAACTCAGGTTCGACAGTGGTGTCGGCCTGTGGCCCCCCCAGCCTGCTGCGCACATCGATGATCAGCGGCTTGCGGAAATCGGCGGCGGCGTGAACACCGTTTCATCGATAGGCCCGTTCACCACGTAGCGGTCCCAATAGACCACATTGCTCTTCACGCCGTTGTAGTACAGCGTGACGCGGCGCGCCTGCAGCCAGCGTGGGCGCTCTTGCCGCACGAAATCGTCGTAGTGGCGTTCGTGCCAGCCGCGCGGTGTGGTGAAGCCCAGCGTGCGGATGGCATAGCTGCTCTGGTCGATGCCGAAGAGCGTGACGGCGCCAGCCGGGTCGGTCAGGCGGACCATGAACAAGGCGTGGCCGTCAACACCACCATCCGCCACACGCTCGGCCTTGAAACCAGGCTTGCTGGCGTGGCGCACGATGCCGAAACCAAAATTGGCGGCCCAGAAAGCATCGGCCTCAGCTTTGGGCGTGATGCCGCGTTCGGTCCAAGTGGTGGCGCCGTCGAAACCCACCGTGAACAACACCTTGCCGGCACCACTGGCCAGGATGCGCACCTTGCCCTCGGCGCCATGGGCGGCGGTGCGCTGCGAGTCGAAAACGCGCCACATCGTGTAGCTGTCGGCGCGGCTGCGGGGCGCTGCGCCTGCGGGGCCCCAGAACTCGGCGTGGCCCTCGAGCAGCAAGGTGCGTGCACCGGACCAGTCTTCACCGCCAGCGGCTTCAGTGGCGCGGGCCAGGATGGTGGCGCCGTCAGGGTCGTCCAGCCCCTGGGCCTGCGCCGACGTGGTGAGGGCGACTGCGGCTGCACCAACCGCCAGCAACAGGCAAGTCCGCCGCGCGATCATGTTCACCTTGTGCATCTTTCAGGGCCTTTCCAGCAACCGTTCGTTGTCGGCGCCCAGCGCCGCACATCCGCGCCCCGGCAGGCGCTGGCCATCCAGCTTGATCGGGTTGGCCAGCATGCGCAGACCCGGGTCCAGCGGGTGCGGCAGCGCCTGCACCATGCCGACGCGGTCGATGTAGGGGTTGCGCAGCGCATCGGCAAGGCCGAGCACGGGCGCCACCGGAATCTTGCCGGCCAGCGCGGTCATCCAGCCCGCCGTGCTGCGGCGTGCGAATTCGGCGTCGAGCAGCGCGATCAACTCAGCCTTGTGTGTGCGCCGCCCGGCAGCGTCCGCAAAACGCGCGTCGCGCAGCGCCGGGTTGCCGATCTCATCGACCAGCAGGCTCCAGAACTTGGGCGTCATGCACATCACGACCAGGTGCGCATCGGCAGTGGCAAACAACTGGCAGGGCACCGTGGACGGGTGCGCCGAACGCGCCTGACGGGTGGTGTCGTGGCCACCGTTGAGCCACCAGGTGGCCGGGTAGGTCAGCTGAAACAGCGCCACGTCGAACAGGCTCACGTCGACGTCGCGACCGCGGCCGGTTTTCAGCGCGCCGATGAGCGCCGCCAGCAGGCCCACCATCAAAGTCACGCCGCTCATGTAGTCGACAATCGACAGGCCCATGCGGGTGGGCGGCCCGTCGGGCTCGCCGGTGAGGTGCATGAAGCCGGTCTCGGCCTGCATCAGGTAGTCGTAGCCGGGCCAACTGGCGCGTTCGTTGTCGCGCCCGTAGGCCGACAGGTGGGCGCAGACGACGCGCGGGTTCACGGCGGCCAGCGCAGCGTGCGTCAGGCCCAGCTTGGCCGGCAGGTCGCCGCGCAGGTTGTTCAGCACGGCGTCGGCGCCGGCGGCCAGACGGTGGAAGTCGGCGCGGCCGGCCTCGCTTTTGAGGTCCAGCACCACGCTGGCCTTGTTGCGGTTGAAGGTCTGGAAAAAGAGGCTGTCGTGTTCGCCCAGGAAATGCGGGCCGGTGGCGCGCGACACGTCACCGCCGCCGGGTGCCTCGATCTTGATGACCTCGGCGCCCAGGTCGGCCAGGTGCAGGCTGCCGAAAGGGCCGGCGCCGTATTGCTCGACGGCCAGGATGCGCATGCCCGCCAGCGGGAGATCCATCGTCAGATCTTGTTGCGCGCGATCCACTGCTTGGCGATGATGGTCTGCAGCAGCTCGTTGGTGCCTTCGCCGATGCACATCAGCATGGCGTCGCGGTAGTAGCGCTCGATCTCGTATTCGGTGCTGTAGCTGTAGCCGCCGAAGATGCGCATGGCTTCGTTGGCGCAGAACACGCCGGCCTCGCTGCCGAAATACTTGGCCATGGCGGCTTCCATGTCGCAGCGTTCGCCGGCGTCGTATTTGCTGGCCGCCTGCGCAATCATCAGCTTGGCGGCTTCCACTTGCGTCACCATCTGCGCCAGCTTCAACTGGATCGCCTGGTGTTCGCAGATGGGCTTGCCAAAAGCGCTGCGCTCTTGCGCGTAGCGCGTGGCCAGCTCCAGCGAACCCTGTGCGATGCCGCAACCGCGCGCGGCCACGTTGATGCGACCCAGCTCCAGCCCGCCGGCAATCTGCCCGAAGCCCTTGCCTTCCTCGCCACCCACCAGCCGGCTGGCGGGCACGCGGTAGTCGTCGAAACTGAGCTCGCAGCTGTCGATGGCCTTGTAGCCCAACTTCTTCATCTTGCCGCTGACGATGAAGCCCGGGCCCTTCTCGGCGATGAACAGGCTCATGCCCTTGTGGCGCGGCTGCGCCTGCGGGTCGGTCTTCACCAGCAACAGAATGCCGTGGCCATTGCCGCTGTTGGTGATCCAGGTTTTCGAGCCGTTGACGACGTAGTCATCGCCGTCGCGCCGCGCCACGGTGCGGATGGCCTGCAGGTCGCTGCCCGCATTGGGCTCGGTCAGGCCGATGCCGCCGCGGAACGCGCCGCTGGCCATCTTCGGCAGGAACTCGGCCTTCTGCGCCGGCGTGCCGAAGCGCTCGATGGCGCTGGCCATGATGAGGTGCGAATTGAAAATTCCGCTGGGTGCCATCCAGGCCGAAGCCACCTTGATGACGATCTTCGCGTAGGTGGCCGACGACAGCCCCAGCCCGCCCCATTCCTGGCCGATGGTGGCGCCGAACAGGCCCAGTTCCTTCATCTGCTCGACCAGCGCGTGCGGGTATTCGTCGGCTTGATCGAAGTGCCGCGCTTGCGGCCGCACTTCCTTCTCGACCCAGGTTTCGATGCTGTCGAGAATCGCGCGCTCGTCGTCGGCGCTCCACGCGCTGTTGCTGCTGTTGCTGCTGTTGCTGCTGCTGGTGCCCATCTCAATACCCCACCTTGTCTTCAACGCTGTGGCCCTGCTTGGCAATCAGCATCGTGCGGCTGAAAGTGCAGACAACCTTGCCGTCCTGGTTGAAGCCGGTGGTCTTCACGCTGACGATGCCGGCACCGGGGCGCGACGCTGATTCGCGTTTGTCCAGCACTTCGCTTTCGGCTGTCAGCGTATCGCCCGCGAACAGCGGGTGGGTCATCTTGATATCGCTCCAACCCAGGTTCGCAATCGCCTTTTGCGACACGTCGGTGACGCTCATGCCCACCATCAGCGCCACCGTGAACGGGCTGCAGACGATGCAGCGGCCGAACTCCGAGGCTTTCGCGTACTCGGCATCGAAGTGCATCGGGTGCGTGTTCATCGTCAGCAGCGTGAACCAGGTGTTGTCGGTCTCGGTGATGGTGCGGCCGGGCCGGTGCTCGTACGTGTCGCCGACGGTGAATTCTTCGTAGTGACGCCCGAAGGTTTCGCGGTAGCGGTGGGGACCAACCTGCTTGCTGTTCTGGACCATGGTGTATTGCGCCTGTTGCGCCTGTTGCGCCTGTTGCGGTTGTTGCAATTGTTGGGTTGTGTGGCTGATTCAGTTCACGGCTGGCTGCGGCGCAGCAGGCGCTGCGCGGCCAGCAGCACGGGCCGGTCGACCAGGCGGCCGTCCAGCCGCTGCGCGCCGGCTTCATGGGCGCAGGCGTCGACGACACGCTGCGCCTGTGCCAGCGCCTGGGGTGCCGGCGCCAGACCGGCGTGCACGGGCGTCACTTGGGCGGGGTGGATCAGCGACTTGGCCGTGTAGCCCAGCGCCGCCACACGGGCAGTCTCTGCGCGGCAGCCTTCGGCGTCGCCCAGGTCCAGCCAGGGCACGTCGATGCTGGCCAAGCCCTGGGTAGCAGCAGCCGCCACCAACCTGCAGCGCGCCTGCAGCAGGGCTTCCCAACTGAAGTCGCAGCCCAGATCGGCCGCCAGGTCGGCACCGCCGAACATCAGGGCCTGCAAGCCGATGCCGGCCGACGCCGTTGCCGCAATGTCGCAAGCGGCATGCAGGCCGCGCGCGCTTTCCAGCAGCGCGATCAAGGGCAGGCCGGGCAGCAACTGGCCCAGCAGCGTGACCTCGGCAGCGCTTTCGGTCTTGGCCAGCATCACGAAGGCCGGCTGCACGCCGGCATCGTGCAGGGCCAGCACGTCGCGCAGGCCATCGGTGCTGCCCAGCCGGCTGACGCGCACGCCAAAACCGTGGCCGGCGGGCTGCGCCTGCAGCCACGCGATCACGGCCTGTCGCGCTTCTGGTCGCGCGTCGGGCGGCACGGCATCTTCAAGGTCGATGCAGACCACGTCGGTGCCCGATGCGGCTGCCTTGGCATAGCGCTCGGGCCGGTGTGCGGGCACGAACAGCAGTGAGCGCGCATGGCGCAGTTCGGCTGTCTTCATGGCGCTGGCACGCTGGCCACAAAGTGTTCGGCAATCGCACGGCGTGTCGTCACCCAGACGCCCGGCGCTGCCGCCACATGTTCCAGGAAACGTTGCAGCGCCCAGATGCGCCCCGGCCGACCGATGATGCGCAGGTGCAGACCCAGGCTCATCATGCGGGGTGGTGCGTGGGATGAAGCGTGGGATGAAGCGTGTAGCGCAGCGTTCGCGGCGCCTTCGGCCAGCAGCACGTCGAAGGTGTCGATGGCGTACTTCAGCCACAGGTCGGGCGTGTAGGCCGGAGCCACCCACATCTTCATGTCGTTGCTGTCCAGCGCGTAGGGCACGATGACCATGGGCTTGCTGCTGCCGGGCACCGCACCCCAGAACGGCGTGTCGGCGCTGTAGTCGTCCATGTGATAGCTGTAGCCCTCTTCCTGCAGCAACCGGCGCGTGTGCTCGGTGTGCAGATAGCGCGACAGCCAGCCCGCCGGTCGCGTGCCGGTGCTGGCCTCGATGCTGTCGGCGGCGCGTCGGATGAACGCACGCTCTTCGGCTTCGTTGAAGCGGAACTGGTGCACCCAACGCCAGCCGTGCGAGCAGGTTTCGTCGCCGCGGGCGCGGATGGTGCGGGCCAACTCGGGCGCACGCTCCAGCGACAGCGCCGCTGCGGTCCAGGTGGCAGGCACCTGGTAGCGGTCCAGCAGCGCCACGATGCGCTGCGCCCCTTCGTTCAAGCCGTAGCGGTAATTCGATTCGTTGCCATGCATGCGCACCGGCTTCTTGATCACCACGCCGAGCTCGTCCACCGGATCGGGCATGGGGTCGCCCTCGGCGATGCTGTACTCCGAGCCTTCTTCGACGTTGACGACGATCGACAGCGCCAGCTTGGCGCCGTTCGGCCACGACCAGTTTGCGGTGGGGTTTGCGGTGGGACTCAATGCATCTCCTCGCCGCCCGAGACGTTCAGCGCCTCGCCGGTGATGTAGGCAGCTTGATCGGAACACAGGAAGGCGCAGGTGTTGGCGGTGTCGTCGACCAGACCCGGGCGCCCCAGCGGAATGCGCGCACGCATGTCGGCCAGGTATTGATCGACACTCTTGCCGAGCAATTTGGCGAAGTATTGGTTCTGCCAGGCCCCCAATCCCGTCGTGACGTGGTTGGGGCAGATGGCATTGACGGTGACGCCGTGGGCTGCAAGTTCGATAGCGGCCACACGGGTGAGACCCACCAGCCCGTGCTTGGACGCGCAATAGGCCGACGCATGCGGGAAGCCCGATTTGGCAGCCTGGCTGGCGATGTTGACGATGCGCCCGCCTTTGCGGCCGCGCTCGCCCTGGGCGATGAAGCGCCGCGCCACCGCTTGCGTGGCCGTGAACGCACCGCGCAGATTGACGCCCAGCACGGTGTCCCATTCCTCAAGGCTCATCTCGACGATGGGCTTCATCAAGTAGCCAACGCCGGCGTTGTTGACGAGGATGTCGACACCGCCGAAGCGCGCCTCGGTCTGCGCCACCAGCGCTTCCACCGCAGCGCCGTCGAGCATGTTGCAAGTGATAGCTGCAGCGATGCCGCCAGCCCCGACGATCTCGGCCACCACGGCGTTCATGCCGTCGTTCGTCGGGTCACCGGCGCCGCGCTCACTGGCTGGCACGCTCGATCGGGTTGCTGCGCCGACGTCGGCCACCACCACATGGCAGCCCTCGGCAGCCAGCCGTTTGGCCATCGCTGCGCCCAGCCCGCCGATTCGGCCGGCGCCGGTGACGATGGCAACCTTGCCGCGCAGTTCGGGGTACATCAAATGGATTCGGTGACGATGAACAGCGGCTGGTCGGCGAAGGCCTGGAACTGCGCTGACACGGCCTGCATCGCGGGCGTGCCAACGTCGGCACCGAGCTGAGCCATATCGTTGATGCGCAGCACTTCGACATAGGCGTAGGGCGACGGCCCTCCGGTGAGCAAGCCGCTGGCCTTCAGCACCTCGAAACTGTCCACCGAACGCAGTGCACTGGCGGTGGGCAGATCGACTTTGCGAGCCCAGCTTTCATAGGCCGCATGCTGGCTGGCGTCCTTGAGGTTGAACAAAACGATCAGCGTGCGCATGGCAGCTCCTGTGTTGGCGAGCCCGGTAGGCAGGGCTACACCCACTTTGCCGAGTTGTCCGGACAAATTCTAGCAGTGCATGTGGTCGTGTCAACCACGCAGCGTTGCCATCAACAAGCCATCTTCAGCAAGAACTGTCACGGGCTTAAAAGCGTGTCTATTTATTTGTACGGACATATCTTAGAACCTGTAGGCCGAAGCCAACGCAGCGTCTAGGGAAAACCAGAGGCGCGCCGAAAGCGACTTGCATCAATTTGTCCGGACAAGTACGATTTATCACGCTTAGATGGAGGAGTGCAAATGAAGACCAGCCATTTTTCACCGCAAGCCAGTCTTGCTGTCGCATTCGCGGCCTGGGCCACGCCCGCGCGCCGCCGCGTCGCCGTGGCGGCGGCGATTTGTTGCGCCCTGCCGCAGGCGGTGTTGGCGCAGGCTGCGCCAACACCGGCAGTCGCCAGCAGTGAAGTCTCAGACGGCGGCACCATCATCGTGACCGCGCGTCGCGTGGGTGAACGTCTTCAAGACGTGCCGCTGTCGATCCGCGCGCTGACGGGCAAAGACCTGGAAGTACGCGGTATCACATCGCTGTCCGATCTGTCGCAGTACACGCCGGGCCTGAGCTATTCGCCCGACTTCGGCCGCACGCAAGAACGCCCCGTCATCCGCGGCATTTCGGCCCTTCGGCCAGAGGCGCCACAACCGGTGTCGGTGTTCATCGACGGTGTCTATGTGCGCGACGCCGCCTTGGGCCTGGCCATCGACGACGCGCAACGCATTGAAGTCATCAAGGGCCCGCAGTCGGCCTTGTACGGCCGTTCGACCTATGCCGGCGCCATCAACTACATCACCGTGAAGCCAGGCAATGAAATTGCCGGCAAAGGCCTGGTGACGATAGCCGGCCAGGGCGAAAAGTCGGTCTTCGTGGCCCTGACGGCGCCGATCCGCACCGATGAACTGTCGCTGCGCGTGCGCGCCAAGCACTACGAATACGGCGGCCAGTACACCAACGAACTCACCGGCAACAAGATCGGCACCGAGCGCACCAACGCAGCCGGGCTGCAAGCCTTCTTTTCACCGACGACAAACTTCGATGCCACCGTGGCCATCGACTATTCACAAGACCGCGATGGCCTGTTCGCTGCGGTGGCGCGCACCATCCCCATCCAGGCTGGCGGCGTCGTGACCAACCAGAACGGCTCGTCCAATGTGGCCAACGGCGCCACCTGCAACGGGCGCACGATCAACATCGTCGGCAACAACCCGGTCACCGGCTTGCCCGACGCCACCGTGCCCGCCTCGGCCACCACAAAGGCCAACGGTTGGCCCTGCGGTGCGGCCACCTTCAGCGGCACCACATTGCGCCGCAATGAAGCCGATATGGCCAGTTACACCGACCCGGTCACGGGCACCAACTACGGCAACATCGCCGGCCTGGATCGCACGATCACGCGCGCTTCGCTCACGCTGAACTACTCTTTTTTCGACGGCTACACGGCCACGGCGCAACTGGCCACCACCGAGCAGTTGGCCAACCTGGGTGCAGACCAGTCGTACAACGGAACCCGTTTTGCACCGGGCTTTGGGGCTCCCGCTTCTTCCTGGCTCAGCTACGACCGTGACCAACTGACCTACGGATCGGAAGAATTGCGCGTCAGCTCGCCGCTGGGCCGCCCGCTGACCTGGCTCGTCGGGGTGTTCGGCTATCACGAGACCACCCAGGGTGTGAGTTCGGGCGTCATCGCGCAGAACGCTTCGCTGCAAACCATCGCCGACACGCTGCGCCCGAAGTCGGCCACCAGCAGCAACAGCTTCGCGCCGTTTGCCCGTGTGCAGTACGAAATCAGCAAAGCGCTTCGGGTGTCGGCCGAGGGCCGCTTCAACGACGAAACCGTGCGCGTGGGCGGCACGCCCCTGGGCACGGCCGTCGCCACGGTGGGCACCTGCGTGGCTGGCCAGGTCTGCTACGTGAACGGGGAACGCAACTTCAAGGACTTCGCGCCCCGGCTGACCGTGGATTTCAAGCCGGCTCCGGAAATGCTGCTGTACGGCCAGTTCGCCAAAGGCAGCAAGACCGGGGGCTTCAACACCACGCCGGGCCTGCCCAGCAGCAGCTTCAGCTATGACGGTGAAAAGATCCAGTCGATCGAGGCGGGTGCCAAGACGCGCCTGGGCGGCGTGACGCTGAACGTGGCGCTGTTCCGCAACAACATCGACGGCCTGCAGCTCTCCAATCTCTCCACCGTCACCAGCCCCTTCACCGGCGCCAGCAGCACCACCACCATCGTCAACAACGTCGGCAAGGCACGCACCCAGGGCCTCGAAACCGAAATCAGCGGACGGCCCGCGCCGTGGCTGAGCCTCAGTGCCAACTACGCCTACACCGACGCCAAGGCGCTGCAAGGCACCGAGGTGACCAATGGCACGGTGTACGGCGGGAACACGTCGGTGGCCGGCGCGACGCTGCCACGCACGCCCACGCACTCGCTGGCGGCTTCGGCGGCCGTTGAATCCGCCGTGGGCCCGGGTCTGCGGGCGTTCGGGCGGGTCGATGTGGTCTATCAATCGCGGCGCTATGCCGAGATCCAGAACCTGATCTGGGCCGATCCCTACACCCGCATCAATGCCAGCGCTGGCCTGCGCAGCGGCGGCTGGAGCCTGACGGCGTTCGTCAAGAACGGCGGCAACGACAACACCTCGTTGAACGGCTTCCGCTACCTCGACGCAGCCACCTTTCGCCGTACGGCCGTGGACTTTCTGCCGCGCCTGCGCCAGTACGGGCTGACCTTGTCTTACTCGCTTTGAAGACAAAGGCTTTGATCGATCACGCCAGGCGGGTCGCTGCCCTGGTCCTGGCAGCGGCAGCCGAAACGGCGGCGGCCCAGGGCCTTGCTGCTGCCGATGAGTTGGTCCGTTTCGGCAGTTGGCTGAGTGGGGAATGGAGCAACAACGAGCAGGTCTGGCAACACGATATCGACGTCAAGGCGGCCTCGGCGCCGAACGCGACAGCACCCGTCTACCGGGTGCACCGCGTCATTCGCGCCGCCGGCCCGGCAGCCGGTGGCGGGTTACTGTTCAGCGTGCAGCCTGCGGTGCCAGCCACCGCATCAACCGCAGCCCCTGCGGCTGCTGCTGCGCCGTTGCAATGGCTGCGTCTGCGCAGTGGTGCCACCCCGGGTGAAGTGAGCCAGGAAGTTTTGACCACGCCCACCGCCGCAGCCTCAGGCAGCCCCGGCTGTGCCGTCACCTGGCGCTACAACGCGACCGATCAGGCCTACACCGCAACGACCGCAGCCGGCCCCTGCAGCGCCGAGACTTTGCTGACACGCGGCCCCGTGTTGCGCCTGGGCCTGCGCAGCCTGAGCGCAGACGGCGCGATCAGCCGCAAGCTGCGCTACTTCGAAGCCTGGGTGTGGATCAAGCAGGCTGGCCCCGGCGCCACGGCTGACGACAAGCGCGCCAGCTTCACCCGTCGCGTGCTGTTCCACAGCGAAGGCGAGCGCGCGGTGGTGCGCTACGAAGACGGCAGCGAAAGCCCGTACGCGCTGGAACTGGCGCAGCTAACCTACCAGAACACGCGCAAGTCCATCCTGAAGCTGGGCCTGATCGAGCGCGCCACCGGCAAGACCCTGACCTACACCTGGGCCAACCCAGAGGCCACGATGATCGGCATGAACCTGGGTTGGTTCCAGGCCGGCCTGACGCAGAAGGCCGAACGGCCGGACTTTGCTGACTGAATAGCCGGCGCTATGACCGACTGAAAGTCCAACGCCGCCGCCGGCAACGGTGAAGGCCCTGGATTCAGGCGGCCAGCGTTTCTATCCAGGCCCCCGGCGACAGTTCTTGCAAAGCCGTCCCGCCTTCACAGCGCAGGCTGATCCAGGACAGGCCGCTGGGCAATTCACCGGCGTCGATGGGTGGCTGCAGTGCGGTGTCTTGCACTTCGTCGATCTCGAAGAGGCACTGGCCGGCCAACGCCACCGTGGCCAGCGGCCAGCGCGTGGCCAGCGGCCGACCGAAGGCGCGGTTCAGCACCGTCACCTTGGTGTCGAACTGCAGCGTCGAGGCCGGCCGCAATGGCGCGCAGGCAGCCAGCGCGGCCGCGCGCGAAGGCGTGGACATCACGGCGATGAAGAGCGGGCCTAGCGTGCACGCTGGCGGCAGATCGGTCGACAGGGGCAGATCGAACGGCGGCACGGGTGCCTTCACCTGCGTCAGGTACAGCATCTCGCCAGCCGGGCCGACGAGCTGCATCGCCCGCAGGCTGGGGCTCATCTCCAGGTCGGCGGGCGGACCAACCACGTCGAAGCCGGCGGCGCGTGCCGGGGCTTCCAGCGCATCAACGTCACGCACCAGAATTTCAAGCGCCATCCAGCCGTGGCTGAAACGCGTGGGTCGAGGCACGGCGCCGGGCACGGCCAGCAAGCGCAGCAGCGTGGCACGGCCCGGTAGCGCCAATTCGAGCAGTCGGCGTCCTGCCAGCGCCGGCCTCCCCCAGGCTTGCGCCAATGCCGCAGGTACTGGGCCATCGACGGTGGCCACCAACCCGAAGGCGGCATAGGCCGCTAGCAACGGCGTCGCGTCGGTGACGATCAAGGTGGCGTGAGCCAGTGGCCCGGCAGGCAGTTGGGGTTTCGATTCGGTGATCACGATTCGTATTTGTACGGACAACTTAGCCAGTTTAAGCTCAGGCCGTTTCAAGCTGGAAAGGCAAGCCGATGATCGAGTTCACCCGCGAAGGCCCGCTGGCGCGACTGAGCGTGCAGCGCGCGGAAAAAAAGAACGCCTTCACCGAGGCCATGTGGCGCAAGCTGCACGAGGCCTGCGCCACCCTGGCCGCCGAACAAGACCATCCGGATGCAGCGCGAGTGCTGATTCTGCAAGGCCAGCCTGGCGCTTTCTGCGCCGGTGCCGACATCGAAGAACTGACCGGCATGCTGCAAAAGCCCGCCGTTCTGGCGGCCAACAACGCCATCGTCGCGCAGGCGCAGCAAGCGCTGCAGCGACTGCCGCTACCCACGCTGGCCTTGATCGACGGCCCCTGCTTCGGCGGCGGCTTCGGCATCGCGGCGGCCTGCGACTTCCGCATCGGCACACCGCGCAGCAGTTTCGCGGTGACGCCGGCCCGGCTGGGCCTGCTGTACAGCGTGGAGGACACGCGGCGCTTGCTGGGCCTGCTGGGTCCGTCGCGCACGCGCCGGTTGCTGCTGCGCGGTGAACGCCTGGACGCTGCCACGGCGCTGAGCTGGGGCGTGCTGGACACGGTGGTCGAGTCAGACGCGCTGGCGGCCACCGGCGCGCAATGGGCGGCGGACCTGGCGACGCAGTCACCAACCTCGATGGCCGGCATCAAAGCCACTCTGGGCCTGTTGGGCGGCTACGGTGAGACCGACGAGGCACAGGTGCGCGCAACCTTCGACGCCGCCTTCACCGGACCCGACTTCGCCGAGGGTGCAGCAGCGTTTTTGCAACGCCGTGCGCCGCGTTTCTAACGTTCCGGCATCGATTCAGAAAGCTTGACCTTGACTATAATTATTTGTCCGGACAACTTACATGCCATGCGAACGCTGAAGTTCGACGACCCCAGCGAATCGCCTTTTTGCACCACCTTGCCATGACCACCTTCATGATCGTCCAGGCGCGCATCACGCAGCCCGAAAAATTCCGCACCTACACCGCTGTGGTGCCAGCACTGGTGGCCCGCTTCGGCGGCCGCTACCGCGTGCTGGGCGCCACCGCCACGGTGCTGGAAGGGCACTGGCCTGAAGTCAAGACCGTGGTCAGCGAATGGCCCGACCGTGCCGCGGCCTTGGCGTTCTGGCAGTCGCCGGAATACACCGCGGCCAAGGCGCTGCGCGAAGGCGCCGGTGAATTCACCATCGTGCTGGTGGACGGCCCGCCCGAAACCCCGGGGCAGCCTTGATGAAGCCCGTGGCTCCCTACACCGCGCTGGCTTTGCAGACGCCCTGCCACGCCATCAACCGCGCGCCGGACACCGCCACAGCGCGCCGGTGGATCGCGGACAACGTGGCCCGCGTGGGCCGGCAGATCCGTGCGGCCAAGCTGTTCATCGGGCCCGATGTGCGGCTGGTGGTGCTGCCCGAATACTTCGCCTCCAGCTACCCGGCCGGCGAGCCGCTGGCCGTGTGGGCCGAGCGCGCGGCCTGGGCACCCGATGGCCCCGAATACGCCGCGCTGGGTCAGACCGCCGTTGCCAACGCCGTGTTCATATCCGGCAACGCCTACGAGACCGACGCCCACTTTCCGGGCTTGTACTTCCAGACCAGCTTCATCATCGATGACGCTGGCGCCGTGGTGCTGCGCTACCGCCGCCTGGTGTCGATGTTCGCGCCCACGCCGCACGACGTGTGGCAGCGCTATCTGCAGGTCTATGGCCTGGATGCGGTGTTTCCGGTGGCCGACACCGTGCTGGGACGGCTGGCCTGCATCGCATCCGAAGAAATCCTCTACCCCGAGATCGCACGCGTGCTGGCCTTCAAGGGCGCGGAAGTCTTTTTGCATTCGACCAGCGAAGTCGGCAGCCCGCGACTGACGCCGAAAGATGTGGCCAAGCGGGCCCGCGCCTACGAAAACATGGCCTGGGTCGTCTCGGCCAACTCGGCCGGCATCGTGGGCAGCGACTTCCCCACTCAAAGCACCGATGGCATGAGCAAGATCGTCGACCACAAGGGCGAAGTGCGCACCGAGGCTGGCTTCGGCGAAAGCATGGTGGCGCACGCCGAGATCGACGTCATGGCCGTACGGCGCGCCCGCGCCAAACCCGGCATGGCTAACGTGCTGTCGCGCCAACGGCTGGAACTGTTTGCCGACTTTTATGCCGGCAGCGTCTACCCGGCCAACACCATGCTGGCGGCCGATGGCAGCGTGGCGGTCCCGGCACGGGCGCACTTCATGGCCATGCAGCAGCAAGCCATAGCCGCCTTGCGCGCGCGCGGTGTCTTTGGAGCAGCCGATGAACAGTGAACGGCTGCCCACGCGCAACCCGCGCAGCGGCGCGGTGGACCACCAGATGCCCGTGACCAGCCCGGCCGAAGTGGCGGCTGCTGCCGCCGCGCTGCGCGCTGCCCAAGTGGCCTGGCGCGAGCGTGGCGTGGCCGAACGTGCCGCCGTGCTGCGCCGCTGGGCGCAGGCCCTGCGTCAGCACCGCGACGCGCTGGTGGGCGCTCTGCGCACCGACACCGGCCGCCAGGCCGAAGCGACGCTCGAATTCGATGCCACGCTGGGCGCGCTGGAGCGCTGGTGCGCCCAGGCGCCAGCCCTGTTGGCGGAAGAGGCGCCACGCCAGGCCAGCATCCCCTTCGTGCGCATTGAACAACGGCGCTGGCCCTACCCGGTGGTGGGCGTCATCAGCCCGTGGAATTGGCCGCTGCTGCTGTCGCTGATCGACGCCGTGCCGGCCTTGCTGACCGGTTGCGCGGTGCTGATCAAACCCAGCGAATTCACGCCGCGCTTCGTCGAACCGCTGAACGCCACGCTGGCGGCCGTACCGGAATTGCAGGCGGTGCTGCGTTACGTCACCGGCGCTGCCGACACCGGCCAGGCGCTGGTGCGTTCGGTGGACGCGGTGTGCTTCACCGGCAGCGTGAAGACCGGCCGCCGTGTCGGTGTTGCGGCGATGGAAGCCTTCATCCCCAGCTTCCTTGAACTGGGCGGCAAGGACCCGGCGCTGGTGCTGGCCGACGCCGACCTGGAACGCGCCGCGCGTTCGCTGGCCTGGGGCGGCATGGTGGGCGCCGGGCAAAGCTGCATGTCGATCGAACGCGTCTACGTGCACGCGGCCGTGGCGCTGCAATTCACCGAGGCTTTGGCCCGCCGCGTCGGCGCGCTGCGCCTGAACTGGCCCGACATCGCGCAGGGCGAGATCGGTCCCATCATCGCCGCGCCGCAGGTGGACATCGTGCGGCGGCATCTGGCCGATGCGCTGGCTCGCGGCGCGGTGGCGCTGACCGGTGGCCACGTCGTTCAGCACGACGGCGGCTGGTGGTGCGAGCCCACGGTGCTGACGAACGTGACGCCCGACATGGCGGTGGTGGCCGAGGAAACCTTCTCGGCCATCCTGCCGGTGATGAGTTTCGCCAACGACGACGAAGCCGTGGCGCTGGCCAACAGCGGCGACTTCGGCTTGTCAGCCGCCGTCTTCAGCGCCGACCTGGACCATGCGCGCGCGGTGGCCACGCGGCTGGAAGCCGGCGCCATCAGCATCAACGACAGCAGCCTGACGGCGCTGGTGCACGACGCTGCCAAACAGTCATTCAAGCTGTCCGGCCTGGGCGGCTCGCGCATGGGTCCGACCAGCCTGACGCGCTTTTATCGCCAGCAGGCGCTGCTGATCAACGAGGCGCCGGCGGCGCCCTGGTGGTTCGGGGGCTGACCGCCGCGCGGCCAGGCCCTTGCCGGTTCGTTGGGCCGGCTCGTCAGGCCGGCACCGGATCACCGGCGAAGGTCGGGCCCTTGACCCAGCGCCAGTCGCTGCTGACACGCTGCTCGTCGATCAAGGTGCGCTGGAAAAGCCGCCCATCGCGGAACCACTGCCACACGCGCGAGCGGAAGTTGCTGCAGTCGCTGAGCTGAATCATCTCGTACAGATAGACGCCGGGCTCGTTCTTGCGCACCCAGTTCAGCATCGTGGTGCGGTGGTGGATGTCCAGCGGCACGTCGGCCGCCCAACCGTCGATCAGGTCGCTCTGGAACGCGATGCGGTCGCCAGCCAGCACCGCCGGAAAGGGGCGGACTTCGGTGCGGCCATCGGCCCAGCTGTAGTTGTTGCTCTGGTCGTAGTCGAAGGGCCCGTCGTCGGGGAAGCGACAGACCAGCCGTGAGCGGTGTTCGTCGGTCTTGTTGCCCTCGGCGTCGTAGTAGCGATACCAGCCGTCCCAAACACCTTCGTGGCGGGCGAGCAAGGGCAGCTTTTGGCGGATATCGGACATGGCTGTTTGGTGCTTTCTCTGGGGTTGCGCGCGAGTCGCGGGGGATATCAGCGCGGGGTGGGTTCGTCGTGGCGGCCGAGTTCGTCCATCCACTGCTCGACACTGGGATCGGCGGCTTCCTGCATCGCCTGCGCGTCCTGCTCGACGATGCGCAGAATGCGCGCGATGTACTCGCGGCTCCAGGCGTCGCGGGCGACCGCAGCGTCCGCGTCGGGCACGAACTGCTCGATGTCCTGCGGCTGCAGCACGCCGCGCTGCACCAGCAGCCTCTCCAGCGTGTCGATGCGCGCGCGCGCGACCGCCAGTTCAGTGGCCACGCCCAACGTGACGGACAGCACGCGTTCCACCGCCGGGTCGTCCAGGAAGTAGGGCCGCTTGCCCTTGGCGCGGCGGTTGGCCTGGGCGATGGGGTCGAGGTCTTGCGGCTCAGGACGCAGCTTGGTTGGCGCAGCACTCATGCGTTGGCAGCCTCGGGTTTGGCGGCGCCGAAAGCCGTCCACGTGGGTGTGCGGCCGTAGTCTTCCTGGGTGCTTTGGGTGCCGGCTTCGCTGCCCGCAGCCGCCGGGAACAGCGTGCGGTCGACCTTGGCCTGCATCGTGGTCTCGAAATAGGCGCCCGGCGGGAAGCCGCTGCGCGTCAGCAACGCGTCGAGATCGGCCTCGTGCATGCGCGTCCAGAACGGTTCGTTGTTGTTGTAGGCGTCCCAGTCGCGCATGAAGGCTTCGAAGGGGTCCATGCCGGTGTACTGCGGCTGCTCGAGGTGCAGTGTCAGGCCGCCCGGCGCCAGCACGCGGTGCACCTCGCGCATGATTTTCGGCATGGCGGTGTTGCTGGTCTCGTGCCAGAACATGGCCGTGGTGACCAGGTCGAAGCTGCCGTCATCGGCCGGCACGGCCTCGCCGTTGGCCTGGCGGAATTCGATGTTTTTCACGCCCAGCGACTGCGCGCGCGCATGGCCGTAGCGCAGCACCGGCGCGGCCGTGTCCAGCGCCACCACCTGTGCGTCGGGGAAGGCCTGCGCCAGTGGCACGGCGTTGTGGCCGATGGTGCAGCCGATGTCGAGGATG
>JBBQAI010000039.1:0-34415 GCA_038316205.1 Burkholderiales bacterium | reverse complement strand
GCGCCCACGATCAGCGCGCGCGCGGCAAGCAGGCGCCGCTGCCCCTCGATGCCGATGTCGTCGAGCAGGAGATGGCGTGAGTAGCGGAGGAGGTCGTTGTCGTTCATCGCCGCGGGACGGGCTGCAATGAAAACGCCCGTGGCGGGCACGGGCGTTTCGAGAACGGGGCGAAGCGCCTCAGTTGGTGTTGACTTCGGCCTTGCGCTCGACCGCCGTCTTGCTCACGAGCACGGTCTTGCCCTTCAGCCGGTTGAGCGCCTGCGCAAGCTGGAAGTCGTCGGCGCTGCCGAACTCGGGCGGCGGCTTCGGCATCTGCGCCTTCGCCTGGTCGGCCTCGTACTTCTTGCGGGCTTCGTCGCGCGCCTTCTCGCGTGCCTCGTCCTTCACCTCCGCGCCCTGGCCGCTCTGGAGATGCTTCTCCAGGTCGGCCTCGCGGGTGCGCAGCGCAGCGAAGAGGTTGCCCTCGGCCGTCTCGTCGAGCATGACGTCGGGGACGATGCCCTTGGCCTGGATCGACGCGCCGCTCGGCGTGTAGTACCGCGCGGTGGTGATCTTCAGCGCGGTGTCGGGCGAGAGCTGGCGCACGGTCTGCACCGATCCCTTGCCGAAGGTCTGCGCACCCATGATCGTGCCGCGGTGGTAGTCCTGCAGAGCGCCGGCCACGATCTCGCTGGCCGAGGCCGAGCCTTCGTTGACCAGCACCACCAGCGGCACGTTCTTCAGCGCAGCCGGCAGGCGCTTCAGCGGGTCGCTGCCGGCGCGGCGGGAATAGAACTCGGGGTTGGCGCGGAAGGTGGCGCGCGACTCGGGCAACTGGCCGTTGGTGGACACCACCACCGCGTCGGTGGGCAGGAAGGCCGCCGACAGCGCTACGGCGCCGTCCAACAAACCGCCCGGGTCGTTGCGCAGGTCCAGCACCAGACCCTTCAGGTGGGGGTCCTGCTTGTACAACTCTTCGACCTTGCGCACGAAGTCATCGACCGTGCGTTCCTGGAACTGGCTGACGCGCACCCAGCCGCAGCCTGGCGCCGCCATGCTGGCCCGCACACTCTGCATGCGGATTTCTTCGCGCACGATGTTCACCGGGAAGCTGCGGCTTTCCGTCTTGCGGAAGATGGTCAGCACGACCTTGGTGTTCGGCTCGCCGCGCATCTTCTTGACCGCCTGGTCCACCGTGAGGCCCTTGACAGGCGTGTCGTCGATGCGGGTGATCAGGTCGCCAGGTTTCAAGCCGGCGCGGAAGGCGGGGCTGCCTTCGATGGGCGAGACGACCTTGACCAGGCCTTCTTCCATGCCCATTTCGATGCCGATACCGATGAACTTGCCACCGGTGGCTTCGCTGAATTCCTTGTAGCTTTTCTTGTCGAAATACTGGCTGTGCGGATCCAGACCCGCAACCATGCCGGCGATGGCGTCACCGATCAGCTTTTTTTCGTCCACGGGTTCAACGTACTCGGCCTTGACGCGGTCGAAGACGGCGGCCAGTTGCTGCACTTCTTCCAGCGGCAAGGGCGCCATTGAACCGCGGGCGACGGCCTGAAGCTGCATCGTCGTCAGCGCTCCGGCCACGGCACCGAGGGCCAGAAACCCGGCAACCTTCATTTTGGAACCCATGGTGAAGCTCGCTTTCGGGGGTTAGCACACGCTAGCTGGCAGTATAGGTGTGGGCCGCCCGTCACAGTGCGTCGCGCGGGTTAAGTCGTACCCGGCGAGCGGGTGTTTGGGCGTGCATTTGTGCCTGCCCGGCGGCGGGTCATCGCTGCTCGCCGCGCCGCTGGCCGAACTGCGCATACAGGTGCCGCTGAAAGCCGACAAACACGCCTCGCACTGAATCGACGAAGGCGCGCTGTTTGTCCGTGAACTCGGCCGCCGTTGGTGCACGCGCCGCTGCGGCCCGGTCTTCGCAGGTCAGCGATGCTGACGCGAAGGCCACGTACGCCAGCAGGTCGAAGAGGTCGCCGTCCGCCGCCTCCACCGCCCGCTGCATCTCGCCCAACGGTTCGCGGCCGAAACCCTTGTCGGCCAGTCCTGCCAGCAAAGCCTTGCGCGTGGCCGGGTCGCTCCACAGGCGGCGCAATTCGTCTTCGTCCTTGAAGAACTCGGGCAGCGTGCCGAACAGGCTTTCAAGGAACTGGGCCGCCGACATCGGTTTGCCGTCGGTGCCCCAAAAGCTGGTGGCCGACATGTGCTGGATCGTGCGTTCCTTGCCGACGGCCAGCGTGACCTTGATTTTCGCCGGCCGCTGCTCGGCCAGCGCCGCGGTTCGGGCTCAGCCGCCGTGAGCACCGTCGCGCCCGTGCCGGTGGTGAGGTCCTTGGACGCAGGCGGGTCGGGTTCTATCTGCTCGCCGTCCCATTCCGGGTCGTTGAAACGGTGGTGCGCCTTCACGAAGTCGACGATCGTGAAGTGGTCCTTGCCGTCGTACAGGCGCGTCCCGTGACCGATGATCTGCTTCCGTGACCCGCACGCAGTAGTTCGGGTTCGTGCTGGTCTTCGCCTGGTTGATCAAGTCGCGCACGGCCAGCGCGTGGTTTTGCGTCGCGCAGAAGACGATGGTCTTCTCGCGCTGGTCGATCATCACGAACACCGGGTCACCGAAGTAGTTGTAGGTGTCGGCGTTGAGGGTGCGCTTGGGCGTGGCCGTCAGGCCCAACTGCACGGCCGGCGCGAAGTGGTTCAGGATGCCTCGCCAACTGCCTTCGTCGTTCGCACCACCGCGATGGCATTCGTCGATGACGATGAAGTCGAAGAAGTCGGCCGGGTATTCGCCGAAGTAAGGCGTGGGCTTGCCGTCGACCGGCGGGCCGCTCATGAAGGTCTGGAAGATCGTGAAGAAGATGTTGACGTTTTTCGGCACCCGGCCCTTCTTGCGGATGTCGGCCGGCGCGATTCGAACCAGCGCATCGTCAGGGAAAGCCGAGAAGACGTTGTAGGCCTGGTTCGCCAGGATGTTGCGGCCGGCCAGAAACAAGATGCGCGGCCGACGCGTCAGCGTGCTGCCGTCCTTCCAGTCCTTGAGGTTCCAGCGGCTGAAGCGTCGGCTTCAGCGAAGGTCAACGCCCACAGCTCGTCGGGGTTGGGGTAGGCGGCGACGTCGCCTTCGCTGCCTGTGGTCATGTCGATGCCGTAGATCGCCTGGCCGTTGATGGCATACGTGAAACGCAAGGCCAGCTTGGCGGCGTAGCGCTTGGCCTGCCCCACGCCTTCGGTGTGCGGCTTGCCCCAGCCCTTGGCCTCGATCACCGCCAGCTTGGTGTTGCGGTAGACCAGCACGTAGTCGGCGATTTCGGCCTTGGCGCGAGCGCCCACGCCCCCGGCGCCCTGCAGGCGGCCCAAGGTGATGCCGTGCTCGCGCAGCACGCGGCTGCCGTCCACCACGCCCCAGCCAGCGGCTTTCAGGGCCGGGTCGATGTGCTCGGCGCGGGTTTCGGCTTCGTTCATTCGACCACCACCACGCCCACGTCGGGGTCGGCCAGGGCGGCATCCAGGCGCTAGGCCGCCGACAGCAGCGCGGCCAGCACCTGGTCGTTGCTGACATTGCCCAAAGCCAGGTGCACCAGCTTCGGCCGGTAACCGCGCGCCGCGACCAGGCGGTGGAAGTCGTCGTCCTTGGAGCACAGCACGTAGCCGTGTTCGGCGGCGTAGGTGCACAAGGCGGCGTCGGTGGCGCGTTCAAGGCCCAGCAGCGCGACTTGGCTGGAATCCGGAAAAGCAGCTTGAAGAGCCGGCACCAGCCGGCGTGACAGGTTCTCATCGAGCAGCAGCTTCACGCCGCCGCAGGGACGCGCAATTCGTGCGACTCGCGGGCGGCGGCGTGCGCCAGGCAGGCGCGGATGTCAGCTGCCGTCAGTTCCGGGTAGTCGGCCACCACCTGCTCGGGTGTCATGCCGCCGGCCAGCCAACCCAGCACGTCGCCCACGCTGATGCGCAGGTCACGCACACAAGCCCGGCCGCCGCGACGCTGCGGGTCGTAGGTGATGAGGGGGGGTTGCTCGTCCATGGTGGGATGGTGGCACAGCGGGGGGAAGGCGGCAAATCGGGGCGGGGTGTGGGCTAGAGGGCGCCGGAGAAGGCTTGGTGGAGGAGGGATTTTTTCAGTTCGTCGAGGGCGGTGAGTTTGCGGCGATACGCATCGACTAAGCCTCGTATCTCCTCGCCGATAACGGACAACGATTCGACAATTCCAACTTGGGTTGCGATGGGAGGCACCGGAACAGGCATATGCCGCAGGTCAGTGATCGACAAGTTTGGCTGCATCAATGTGTTCACCTTGGCCTCCACATACCGACGGACCTGCCGAGAAGCTAGGTAGGAAAAAGGGAACGCAATAGTGATTTGCGAAGGGTCGACTGTAATAGCCACAACGCGCTGGTTCAACAAGGCACCTTCGTATTCGTGAGGGACAAGCGCGACCTTTAGGCCACCTGTAATCACGGTTCGCGTCATCGCTAGGACAATGCTTCCTTGGGCAACGGCGAACGCAGAATACTTCTCTGCGAAAACCATGGGCAGGCGCGCGCCCTCAGCGGCAACAAACTCGCCGACACCCACATTGGTGATCTTGATACACCTCTGCTCATCGCTTTCCGAGAAATCACTGCTCTTGAAGGCATAGCCGTTCAGGATTGTCGTTATCGCTTCAAGCGGCGAATGCCGACACGCCGTTCCGAGCGCCACGAATAAGCGCGCTGAGTGGATAGTCAATAGCTCCAGGGCACTCGTTAGATTCCGCTCGGCACCTACCTTGGCCGTAGCTATTGCTTTTGTGATCTCTTCAAGCTGGCAAACGATCTGTCGCTGCCTCACGATTGGAGGCACCGGAACCAGTAGTTCACGCACGACTCCACAGGTCAGGTGTGGCAC
This sequence comes from Burkholderiales bacterium, assembly GCA_038316205.1. Classification (GTDB taxonomy): domain Bacteria; phylum Pseudomonadota; class Gammaproteobacteria; order Burkholderiales; family Burkholderiaceae_C; genus Rubrivivax. Next base: position 29,552 of record JBBQAI010000039.1, on the reverse strand, counting down.
GGTCGATCCCGACCGCGCCTTCGCGAAAGCCGTTTGCATGTCGGGCGAACTGAAGTAGTAGGACAGGTACTCGCCAATCAGAACGCCGCGCTTTGGCGTCATGACGATCATTGCGTGGCAGTTGTGACCGTCGTGGTCGGAGCCGACTACTGCTGTATGCCCGATGTGCCCGCTTTGTACGAGCAGCACATCGCCGACCTTCAGCTTCGACTTGCTGTGCGTTTCGTTGAACTTGGCGCTGACAAACGTCTGCCCGTCAAACTGCAATTTTCCGTCACGTACATGGCGCGCCAATAGGTAGGGCACGCCAGATTCTGTGTAGATGTCGCGTGTTTGCCCTACATAGCCGTTGGTGAGTCTCTCGACGAGATCGGCAAGGCGAGTACGTCCAACCGGTGCGGCTGTGATGCTTTGCAACGCAGTCATCTACGCGATGTGCCTTCTGATCACTGCCAGCAACTCAGCGCTCTCCGCATCCAACGCCGCAATCTCATCCAGAATTTCCTGCGGCGTACGCAACGCAACGGCATCCCCACCATTCGGGTTCTTCACCGACAAATCGTAATTCGCCGTGTCAATACCCGCCACATCCACCGCCCAACTCTTCGCCGAATCCGCGAACGTGGCATGCAACGCCAGGAAGTCGGTCAAATCCTCGTCCGTCAGCGGATTCGTCTTCCCCATGTTCCGCCCCGGCTCCAACTGATAGAACCAGACCTTGCGTGTGGCCGAACCTTTCTCGAAAAATAGCACCACGGTCTTTACGCCGGCACCTTGAAACGTGCCGCCCGGGCAGTCCAGCACCGTGTGCAGATTGCAGCTTTCCAGCAGCAATTTGCGGATGATGGTTGAAGCGTTGTCGGTGTTGCTGAGAAAGGTGTTCTTGATGACGATGGCCGCGCGCCCACCGGCCTTCAGGCTCTTGATGAAGTGCTGCAGAAACAGAAAAGCCGTCTCACCCGTCTTGATGGGAAAGTTCTGCTGCACCTCGGCGCGCTCTTTGCCGCCAAAAGGCGGGTTGGCCAGAATCACGTCGTAACGGTCGCGTTCCTGAATGTCGCTGATATTTTCGGCCAGCGTGTTGGCGTGCATGATGTTCGGCGCCTCGATGCCGTGCAAGATCATGTTCATCACGGCAATCACATAAGCCAGGCTCTTCTTTTCCTTGCCGTAGAAGGTGCGCGTTTGCAGCGTCTTCAAATCGTCGGCCTTGGTGGCTTGGGGGCTCAGGTAATCGAAAGCCTCGCACAAAAAACCGGCCGAACCGCAAGCACCGTCGTAAATGCGTTCGCCGATCTTCGGGGCCAGCACTTGGATCATGGCGCGGATCTACGGGCGCGGCGTGTAGTACTCGCCGCCGTTGCGCCCGGCATTGCCCATATTCTTGATCTTGGCTTCGTACAGGTGCGAAAGCTCGTGCTTCTCGGTTTGCGAGCGAAAGCGCAATTCGTCGACCAGATCGATCACATCGCGCAGGTTGTAGCCGCTCTGCACCTTGTTCTTGATTTCGTCGCCGGTCATTGCGGCGTTGTGGTCCAGCTTGCCATCGGCGGTCTTGGGCGCGGCCCAGCTTTCCCAGCGCAAGGGCGGCGCCAGGATGAAGTTGTAGGCCTTGCCTTCCAGTTCGGCCTCGGCGGCCTTGTCGTGTTCCAGCGCGTCCAGGTACTTCAGGAACAGCAGCCATGACGACTGCTCGGTGTAGTCCAGCTCGCTGGTGCAACCGGCATCTTTGTGCAGGATGTCGTCGATGTTCTTGAAGGTCTGCTCAAACATGGCGACTGTGCTTCCCTGTGAGCTGGCGGGCAGCGCCGCAGATGGTCCCGCCGACAGGAATCGAACCTGTATCTGGCGCTTAGGAGGCACCCGTTCTATCCATTGAACTACGGCGAGACAGCCTTGAATTCTGGCATGCAGCGGCTGCGCTGCGGCTCAGCGTGCAGGCAGCGTTTGCTTGTTCTTGGCCGCGTCGGCCGGTGTTTCCTGGAAGCGCCAGGTCCAGATCACGTCCAACGACTGGTCCAGGCCGCTTTGCACGCGCAGCGTGAAGCGCTGGGCGATGCGGTAGATCAACTGCCAGGTGCCGGTGGTGGCGTTGACGCCGCGCTCGTAGCCCAGGTACAGGCGCTGGTTGACCTGCTTGCCCAGGCTGATGACGGTTTCGCGCACATCGGTGTCGCCCTGGCGCAGTGACAGGTCGGTGATGCCCAGGTTCTTCAGCAGCGCGTCGGTGGGTGCTTCGCCTTCGCCGGCCAGCAGGGCCACGGCGGCGCGCTGCAGCAACGCAGTGTCGTTGCGGCCCAGGCTGTCCGGCGCGCGGCCCAGCACCAGCCAGGACAGTTTGTCCACGTCGCTGAGATCGGGCTCGCTGAACAGCTTGATGCGCAGCGTCAGCAGGTTACCGGTGATGGACACGCCGACCCGCGTGTCCAGGTTGGGCCGCAGCGCCAGCACGTCCAGTCGGGGGTTGTCGGCGCTGCCGCTGAAGAGGATGTTGCCGCGCTCGATTTCCAGCTTCTGGCCGTAGGCCGCGTAGGTGCCGCCTTCGGTGCTGATGGTGCCGTTGACGGCCAGCTTGCCGCCTGGCGTGGTCAGTCGCACCTGGCCGCGCAGCGTGGTGTCCAGGCCCCGGCCGCGCACGCGCAGCTTGTTGCCCATGTCGATTTCCAGGTTCATCGCGATGTTGCGCCGCGCACTCGGTGCGTCGCTGGCGGCGGGCGCTTCGTCGACGCCGGGGCGGCGCACGCTGACGTCGTCGTCCAGCGTGGGCGCGCCGCTGCGGCTGGCGTCGAACAGGCCTTCGTCGACGACCAGCCGGCCGTCCAGCCGGGCGCCTTCGGGCAGCAGCGCCAGTTCGGCCTTGCCGCTGACGGTGAGTTGCCGGTCGACGCGACCCAGCACGCGGAAACGGTCGGCCTGGATCTGCAGCTTGGCTTGCGCGGGGCTGGCAAAGCTGGCGTTGCCGGTGACCTTCAGCGTGCCGTCGCCACCCTTGGCGGTGAAGGTCTCGACCTGGGCGTTGTCGCCGTCCAGCTTGATGACCATCACGCCGTCGCTGATGTTCAGGCCTTCCAGCAGGTTGCGCACGCCCAGGCCGCTACCAGCCAACTGGCCGGTGTACTGCGGTTTGCCGAAGGTGCCGCCCAGCGCCACCGCGCCGTTCAGCGCGCCGCTGAGGTGCCAGCCCGGCGGCACCCAGGCGCCCCAGATGCCGATGTCGGCGACCTGCATCTGCAACTGCCCGCTCAGTGGCGCGTCGGGTTGCGGCCAACGCGCGGCCGGCGTGGACTGCAGCCGCGCCTGGCCGCTGATTTCGCCCAAGCTGCGGCCGCGGAAGGTGGGCGTGAAAACCCACAGGCCTTCGTGCGCGGCCACCGCCAGGCGGAATTCGCTCAGGCCCAACAGTTGCACACCTTCGCCGTTGGCAATGTGCAGGTCGCCGTCGCGGCGTTCGAAGACGATGTCGGCGTCGACCTTTTCGCCGGCGCGAATGTCCACCTTTGCGGCCACCCTAAGGTCGCCCTGCCAGCCCACCGTGGGCTGCAAGCGCGCCAGCAGCGGCGCCACGGCGAAGGGTTCGATGTCGGCGCGCAGTTGCACCTGCGCCTGAGCGCCCTGCAGGTCGATGTCCACCGCGTCCCAGCTGAGGGTGACGGTGTCGGCCATGCGCAGGCGCCCGGGGTCGGCGTGGGCCGTCAGCAGGGCGCCGTCGGCGTTGAAGTGCAGATCGGCCTTCAGCCCGCGCGCCTCGGCCCAGCCCGATGCCGGCTGCGCGCTTTCGGGGCTGCCGTCCCACGAGCCGACCAGCAACTGCTCGATCTGCGTCTGCCAGTGGCCGCCACCCGCTGCGTCGGCCCGCCACGCGCCCTGTGCGCGCATCTGCACACGCGTGCCCGACTGCGCCTGTATGCCCAGCACCTGCTCGGCAATGCGCGGCGGCGCAACGGGCAGCGCGCCCGAGAACACCAGGCTGTGCTGGGCCAGCGTGCCTTTCAGATCGACGCGCAGGTTGTCGGCGCGCTGCGCGCCCAGCTGCAGGCCCACCACGTCGGCTTGCAAGGTCAGCGGTTGATTGCCACGGTTTTCGCGACCTTGCTGGCTGAAGCCGCGCAGGTCGATGCGCCAGGTGGCCCCGGCACGCGCCAGCGTCAGCTTGCCGGCTTGCAGTTGCGACAGCTCGGCATGTCCGTCGGTGCGCAGTTCCGGCCAGCGGCCATCGGCGGTAAAGGTGGCCAGCGCGCTGCCCTGGCGCGGCACCCAGTCGGCCAGGGCCGGGTGCAGCTTGGCCAGCGGTGCCCAACGGCCCAACTGGTCGGCCTTCAAATCGGCCTGCCAGTGGTCGCTGTCGCCATTGCCAGCAGGGTCGCCCCGGCCGTCCAGCAGCAACTGGTTGCCACCCAGGCGCATGTCCACGTGCAGCTTGCCCGGCGCGGCGGTGTCGGCTGGCATGTAGGCCAACGTCACGTCGGCGGCCAGCGGCACGCCGGCCAGTTGCGAGTCGTGCAGGGTCAGGCTGCCATTGCCGGCCACGCGGCGGGCCAGTGCCAAGCCCGTCAAGCGGTCGGGGTTGGGCGGCAAGCGCGCTTCCAGCTGCCATTCGCCTGACAGCCGGTGCGGGCCTTTGCGCCAGGACGTGCCGGCGTCACCCTGCCACCAGGGCAGCGGGTCGAAGGCCAGCAGTTGCCCGGTGGTTTCAATCTTCCAGCCGCCGGCGTCTTTGGCGCTGACTGAACCGCTGAATGAACCGCTGGCTGAATTGCTGCCTGCGCTGCTGCCTGCGCTGCTGCTTGCGTTGCTGCCTGCGTTGCGGCTTGAACCCAACGTCAAGCGACTGATCGTCGCCCGCAAGTCGGCTGTGGCTTCGCCGGCCTGCGCGTGCAAACGGCTGATTTCGACATGCTCGTTGTCCAGCTTGCCTTCCACCTGCAACGCCACGGGCTGCGGCGCGGCGTCGAGCTGGCCCTTCAGGTCGAGCTTCCAGCGCAGGCCCAGCGGGGGCACGGTGGGGGTGGTGGCCAGGACCGGTGCGGACTTGCCCTCGGGTGACGGCAAGCCCACCGCGGTCACCAGCACCGGGCCGCTGAGCGACATGGCGGCGGCACGGCCGTCCAGACGCTGCGGTGTGACGTTGGTCAGCACAGTGTCCACCGTCAGCTCGTGGCCTTGCCACAGGGCGGTGCCGGTCCAGCGGCCGGCGCTGCGCACGGCGTCGGCCAGTGCCAGGTCGAAGCGGTTGATTTCCAGGCGGTCGGGCCGCGCCAGTTGGCCGCGCGCCTCGATCAGCAGGCGTTGCACGGGCAGCCTGCGCTCGTTCCAGCGGCCGGGCTGGGCGTTGTCCAGCGTCAGCGTGGCCGACATCGGCCGGCCGTGCGCGCCACTGTTGAATTCGGCCTGGCCACTCAGCCGCGTGGCCGGTGCGCTGGCTTGCAGCGCCGAAAGGTCCAGCGCTTCGGTGCGCAGGGTCAAAGCGGCCAGCGGCCAGGCCTGCAGCGGCTGCAGCGTGGCGCGCAGATCGACCGAGGGTGCGGCCTTCGCAGCACTTGCGGTGCTTGAGCCGGTTGCCGCGGCCTTGCCCGTGGGGCTGGATTTGGCGGGCTTGGATGGCGTCGCGGCCACCTTGACTGGCGCGGTCTGCGGCCGGCCGCGCAAGGTGCCGGTGAGTTCGGTGCGCGTGAGGTTGCCGCTGGCGGCCAGCACGGCAGCCCAGCGCGGCGCGTCACCGTCCAGCAGCGGCCGAACCGTGGCGTTGGCGGTCAGCGCCTGCGGGGCCTGCGCTTCTAGGTGGGCCGAGCCGGCCACGGCCAGGCCGGCGGCCTCGAAGGCCAGGCGCTGAGCGGTGTAGCCCTGGCCGGCGCGCGGGTCCAGCGTGAAGCCGTCGGCCTCCAGCGCTTGCCAGGGCGCCAGCTCGTCAATCTGCATTTCGGCCAGCCGGGCCTGCGCCACTTCAATGTGCAGCGGCGGCGCGATATTGCTCGGCAATTCCACCGGCTTCTTGCCCGGCGGTCCGGTGTGCAGCGTGAGCTTGCGCACCGCCAGCTGCTGCACTCTCAAGCCCAGGTAGGAAGCCTCATCGGGCCGCCACAACCAGTTGATGCCGTCGGCTTTCAGGTCTTCGATCAGCAGCCATTTTTTTCCGTTGGCCCATTTGACTTCGACGCGCTCGGCCTTCCAGTGCTCGCCCATCAGCGCGCCGCTGAAACCCTGCACACGCACCATGGGGGCATGGCTCAACAGCCACAGGCTGCCGTCGGCCGTCACCAACATCCAGCGCAGCGCGGCGGCTGCGCCAACCAGCAACGTCAAAGCCAGCAGCAACACACCCAGCAGGGGCCACAGCAGGCTCAAACCGGTGCGCACCGGCGTGGCCGCCACGGGCTGCGGCACGGGCTGCGGCGCGGACGCCACAGGCGGCAAGGCCGGCACCGGCGCGGCGGCGCCTGAAAGTGGTGTGTTGGGCTCGTCCATGCCGCGCTAAAAGGCGATGCCCACGCTGAAGTGCAGGCGCGTCTTGCGAACCTCGCGCCCGTAAGCCCAGTCCAGGCGCAGCGGGCCCACCGGGCTGCGCCAGCGCAGCCCCACACCCAGGCCCAGCGCCGGGTGCAACTGGTTGAAGGTGTCGGCGGCGTTGCCGGCGTCGATGAAAACCGCACCCCACAGCGACGGAATGGACTTGACGATGGTGTGCGCCAGCTCGCCGCTGACCGTGTACATGGCATTGCCGCTGCCCACCGCGCCGTCCACCAACGGGCCCAGGCTGCGGTAGGCGTAGCCGCGGACCGAATCGTCACCGCCGGCGCGGAACTGTTCGGGTTCGGGCACCACGCCGTTGGGGCGCAGCAGCACCTGGCCGAATTCGACACGGCCCTGGCTGTACCAGCCGCTGCGGCCCAGCGGGTGGTAGCCGGTCAGGCGCAGGTACATGCGCGAGAACGGGCCGGCATCGGCATTGCTGCCGTGCGACTGGCCGGCGCCGACCTGGCCGGTAAAGCTCCAGCCCTGGGTGGGCAGCACGATGCTGTCCAGTTCGCGCCAGATGCCGTGGTAGTTCAGCGAGGTGGCGATGGCGTTGGTGCGCACCGTTTCGTCCAGCGTCTTGCGCACCGAGCGCTCGCCCTGCAGGAAAAGCGAACGTTCGATGCGCTGGCCGTCCTGTATGCGGCCCACGCGCACGCGCTGCGACAGCACGATGTCGGTGTCGGACGTCAGTTGCTCGATCGCCGCGCCGATGAAGTTGCGGTACAGGTCCACCCCTGCGTGGGTGCTGATGTCGCCGTCGAAGGCCTTGCGCAACTTGCCGAATTCGACCTTGTTGTGGGCCAGCGCCGCAAAGCCGAAAACGCGGCGGTAGATCTGGTCGATCGAGGTGCGCGGCCCGGTGTTGGCGCTGATACCGACGCCGACGGTGTAGGTCTGCAGCGGCGCTTCGCGCACCCGCACATTGATTCGTGCGTGCGCCGCGTTCGCAGGGTCGGCGTCCAGCGTCACGCTGATGTTTTCGAACAGCGATGACTTCTGCAACCGTTCCTGGAAGTCCAGCACCAGGGCGTCGGTGACGGGCGTGCCGGCGCGCGCCGCAATCAGGTTGCGCACGGTCTCGACTTCCTGCGTGGCCAGGCCCTCGACCACCAATTCACCGAAGCGGAACAGCGGCCCGCTGTCAGCCACCAGGAACAGCCGCACGCGGTTGGTGCCTGCGTCCACGTCGGCCTTGGTGCCGCTCCACGCGGCGTTGGCGTAGCCCGAAGCGCGCAGCCGCGCCAGCGCGGCCGATTTCGCGGCGCTCCAGCTCGGGTTGCGGAAGGGCATGCCGGCCGACAGCTCCCAGCCGCTGTTGAGCTGGCCCAGCACCGTGCTGGCCTGTGCATCGCCGGCCGAGGCGCCGCGTTCCAGTTCGCCTTCGACCTCGATGGTCACGCGCTCGATCACCGCCTGCGGGCCGGGGTCGACTTTCAGCAGCACAACGTCGACCTTTTCTTCGCCAACGGCGGCCGTGCGTTCCAGCCGCACCTGCGGGTTGAAATAGCCCTCGGTCTGCAACAGTTCGCGGACCTGAACCGGCGCCGTATCGATCAGGCGCGACCACTCGGTGCCCGCAATGTCTTCGCGTGCCAAGTGGCCCACCCGGATCAAATCGAGATGGCGTTCCAGCAGCGCCTTCAGGTCGCCCGGGGCGTCGATGACCACGCGCACGCCTTGCTGGTCGGTGGGCGCTGTTGCCGCCGAAGCAGACGCCGCCGCCTCGGCTGCCGCCACCGGGCCCACCTCGGTCGCCCCCCGCTGCGTGTTCGGGGTGGGCATGGGCGGGCTGTAGAAGGCTGCCTTCAGCGCCGCGCAACCCTGCAGGCCGAACAGCAGGGCGCAGGCAACAACCCAGCCCGCTGCACGACCTGCCATCCGGCTCTCTGTCGGGCTCTGACCCCAACGCCCGCCCAAGATCATTTGCTGAGCAAGCGCATCGCCCCTTCCAGCCCCTGCAACGTCAGCGGAAACATGCGCTGGTTCATCAGTTGCTGAACGATGGAAATGCTCTGGCGGTACTGCCACACGCCCTGCGGTTCGGGGTTGATCCACACGAACTTGGGGAAGGCATTCGTCAGGCGCTGCAGCCATTCGGCGCCGGCTTCTTCGTTGTTGTATTCAACGCTGCCGCCGCGCTGCAGGATTTCATAAGGGCTCATCGTGGCGTCGCCGACGAAGATCAATTTGTAGTCCTTGTTGTACTTGCGGATCACGTCCCAGGTGGCGTGCTTTTCGCTGTAGCGGCGCTTGTTGTTCTTCCACATGAAGTCATAGACGCAATTGTGGAAGTAATAGAACTCCAGGTGCTTGAGCTCGGTCTTGGTGGCGCTGAACAACTCTTCCACGCGGGCGATGTGCTCGTCCATCGTGCCGCCCACGTCCATCAGCAGCAGCACCTTCACCTTGTTGTGGCGCTCGGGCACCATCTTGATGTCCAGGAAGCCGGCATTGGCCGCTGTGCTGTGGATGGTGTCGTCCAGGTCCAGTTCGTCGGCCGAGCCTTCACGCGCGAAGCGGCGCAGGCGGCGCAGCGCCACCTTGATGTTGCGCGTGCCGAGTTCCTTGGTGTCGTCGTAGTCCTTGTATGACCGTTGGTCCCACACCTTGACGGCCGATTTGTTGCGGCTCTTGTCCTGGCCGATGCGAATGCCCTGCGGGTTGTAGCCGTAGGCGCCGAAGGGGCTGGTGCCACCAGTGCCGATCATCTTGCTGCCGCCTTCGTGGCGTTCTTTCTGCTCTTCGAAACGCTTCTTCAGCGTCTCGATCAATTCGTCCCAGCCCATCTTCTCGATGGCTGCCTTGTCGGCCGCCGAGAGTTCCAGCTCCAACGTCTTGCGCAGCCATTCCAGCGGAATGTCCTGCGTGAAGTCGGTCAACATTTCGACGCCCTTGAAGTAGGCCGAGAAGGCGCGATCAAACTTGTCGAAATGGGCTTCGTCCTTGACCAGCGAAGTGCGGGCCAGGTAGTAGAACTTGTCGATGGTGGGGCCGCTGCCGCCGTCAGCCGTGTCGTCGATGACGCCCAGCTTCAGCGCTTCCAGCAGCGTCAGGAATTCCTTGACGCTGACCTTCAGCTTGGCCGCGCGCAGGGTGTAAAAAAAATCGATGAGCATGGCGGTTTCTGCTTCAAGGGCGACAGTGTTCCACGAGCGGCCCGCGTGATGCGCGCACCGTCGTGGCTGTCCTTACACGTCGCTGGGGGCCTTCTTCTTGGGGGGCTTGATCGCAGGGTCGTGCCGTTTCATCCAGTCGAAGAATTCGCCGTACCAGAGCTGGCTGTTGCGCGGCTTCAGGATCCAGTGGTTTTCATCGGGAAACCACAGCAGCCGCGCGTCCACGCCCTTGGCTTTCAGCGTGTTGTAGTAGGCCAGGCCCTGGGCGTCGGGCACGCGGTAGTCCAGCGCGCCGTGGATGACCAGCGTGGGCGTGCTCATGGCGCTGACATAGGCGTGCGGGCTTTGCCGCTGCACCTGCGCCAGGTCGTCCCAGTACCAGCTACCCAGTTCCTTGGCGTGCCAGTAGTAGGCGTCGTCGGCGAACATGCCCACCCAGTCGAAGCAGCCGGCGTGGCACACGTAAGCCTGATACCGCCCCGCCGGCACATGCCCGTTCATCCACGCCACCATGTAGCCGCCGTAGCTGCCGCCGGTGGCGAAGATGCGTTTCTTGTCCACCCAGCGCTGGGTCAACAGCCAGTCGGTGCCGGCTTCCACGTCCTGCAATTCCAGTTCGCCCCAGCGGTGGGTGATGCTGTCCAGGAAGGCGTAGCCGAAGCCCGAGGAGCCGTGGTAGTTCACGCTGGCCACGACATAGCCTTGCGCGGCGAACAACTGTGTGTTCCAGCGGTAGTGCCAGTTGTCGCCCGGCCCGGTGTGCGGGCCGCCGTGGATGTTGTGCATCACGGCGTGCTTCTTCTTGGGGTCGAAGTGGGGCGGGTAGACGAGCCACATCTGCACCGGGTCGCCTTGTTCCGACGCCGGGTCGGCCTTGCCGCCCTTTATCCACACCTCTTCGACGTGGCCCAGCGCCAGCGTGTCCATCAAGGCGTCGTTGAAGGTCTCCAGCCGCAGCGGCGTCGCACCCGGCAGGTGGGCATGGGCCTGCGCCGGGTGCAGGGCGCTGTCGGCGACGGTCACCAGCGTGCCGGCCACCTTGTCGAAAGCGCTGACCCAGCCGCCGTGCACGGCGATCTCGGCGCGGCGGTCGGCGATGTCGAAGCGGAACAGGTGGTGGCGGCCCTTGTCCTCGGTGCAGAAGAGCACCGCCATGCCATCTTCTTCCCATTGCAGCGGGGCGTGCACCTCGTGGTCCCATTCGCCGCTGACGACTTCGTGGGTGCCGGTTTGGCGGTCCCACACCGCCAGCTGCTCGGGCATGGTGTGCTTGATGGCCTGGTGGCTGGTGGTGAAGGCCACGCGTTGGCCGTCGGGGCTGTAGCGCGGCGAGCGCATGTCCCATTCCGGGTCGCGCGCGATGACCACGGCCTTGCCGTTCTTGATTTCCATTTCGACCAGCGCGTAGCGCCCGTCGCCGCGCTTCTCAGCCGCCGGGTCGTAGGCGAAGACGATGCGCTTGCCGTCGGGGCTGATGTCGAAGTCGTGGGCGCCCGGCTCGGCCAGCGCCAATTGGTAGGGCGTGCCTTCGAAGAGGTCGCGGACGCTGCCACCCTCATCGCCGTCAGAACTCAGCGTCAATAGGTGCAGATGCGGCACACGGCCCATCGGCAGGTTGTGATCCCAGTGGCGGTATTGCGCCGCACTGGTGGCGTAGCCGGTTTCCTTGCGTTCCTTGAAGGCCTTGGCGGCTTTGGCCTGCGCCTTGTTGCCTTTCAACTCGGGCCAGACCCAGCTAATGAAGACCAGGCGCTTGCCGTCCGGGCACCAGAGGAAGGCATCGACGCCGGTGGCCACATCGGCTGCGCGGCGGGCTTCACCGCCATCGGGCGCGATGACGTACAGCTGAGGCGCGCTGTCCTTCTTGCCTTCCTGTTCGCGCTTGGCGGTGAAGGCGATCAGCTCGCTGCCGTCTTTGCGGTGCGGGCTCCAGCGCGGCTGGCCGTCCTTGTCGCCGCATTGGGTCAGCGCGCGCGGCGCGCCGCCCAGCGTGGACAGCAGCCACAGCGCCGACTGCGAGGTGTTCTCTTCCATCGAAAACCGGTTCAGCGCCACGACAACCTGCGCGCCGTCGGGGCTGAGGCTGGGTGCGCCCAATCGGGTCAGCGCCCAGAGGTCTTCAACGGTGATCGGTTTCTTGCGGGCCATGGTGTTTGTCTCCTGGGACGTGCGTTCTTGTGGGCTGCAGGCTTTTTAGCGCGCGCGGGTTAGCTGGTGTTCCAGGTGTGCCTTCACTTCGGGCCATTCGCCTGCAGCCAGGCTGTACATCACGCTGTCGCGCACCGTGCCATCACGGCGCAACGCGTGGTGGCGCAAAACGCCGTCTTTGCGTGCGCCCAGGCGTTCGATGGCAGCCTGGCTGGCAAAGTTGTAGTTGTCGGTGCGCCACCCCACGAGCTGTGCGCCCAGGGTTTCGAAAGCGTGCTGCATCAGCAGCCATTTGGCGGTGGTGTTGACGGCGCTGCGCTGGCGGCTTTTCGCATACCAGGTGTAGCCGATCTCCAGCCTGTCCACCGCCGGCACGATGTCGTGGTAGCTGCTGCTGCCGATGACGTCACCCGTCTGCGCGTCCAGCACCGCGAAGGCCAGGCGGTGGCCTTCGTCACGCATGCGCAGCGCCGTTTCGATGTAGCTGCGCGTCTGCTGCGGCTCGGGCACCGAGGTGATGCGCAGGGTCCACAAGGCGCCGTCGGCGGCCGCTGCAGCCAGCCCTTCAGCGTGTTCCAGGCCCAACGGAGCCAGCTTCACTCCGTCACGCTGCAGCGTGACCGGGGCCACCGCAAGCATCAGCGGTTGTGCCTTTGCATGAACACCAGCTTCTCGAACAAAGTCACGTCCTGCTCGTTCTTCAGCAGGGCGCCCACCAGCGGCGGCACGGACACTTTTTCGTCCTTGCTTTGCAGCGCTTCCAGCGGTATGTCTTCGGCCACCAGCAGCTTCAACCAGTCCAGCAGCTCACTGGTGCTGGGCTTCTTCTTGATGCCCGGCAGGTTGCGCACGTCGTAGAAAGTCTTCAGCGCGGCGGCCAGCAATTCCTGCTTCAGGCCGGGGAAGTGCACGTCCACGATGGCACGCATCGTGTCGGCATCGGGGAACTTGATGTAGTGGAAGAAGCACCGGCGCAAAAACGCATCCGGCAGTTCCTTTTCGTTGTTCGATGTGATGAACACGATGGGACGGTGCCGGGCCTTGATCAGCTCTCGCGTCTCGTAGCAATAGAACTCCATGCGGTCGATCTCGCGCAGCAGGTCGTTCGGGAATTCGATGTCGGCCTTGTCGATCTCGTCGATCAGCAGGGCCACGGGCTGTTCAGCCGTGAAGGCCTGCCACAACACGCCCTTCAGGATGTAGTTGCGGATGTCCTTGACCTTCTCCGCGCTTTCAACGGCCGCCAGTTGACTGTCACGCAGGCGGCTGACCGCGTCGTATTCGTACAGGCCCTGCTGCGCCTTGGTGGTGCTCTTGATGTGCCACTGCAGCAGCGGCAACTTCAAAGCACTGGCCACTTCTTCGGCCAGCATGGTCTTGCCGGTGCCAGGTTCGCCCTTGACGAGCAGCGGGCGCTGCAAGGTGACAGCGGCGTTGACGGCCAGCATCAGGTCTTGCGTGGCGACGTATTGGTCAGAACCTTGGAACTTCATCGTGCGAAGGGGGCGCTGCGGCGCATGTTGCAGGGTCGGGCGGGGTAGCGGGAAGGCTCGAATCAGTATAAGGGTCGCCCTATACTCCAGATTGCTGTCCCCAGCCTCAAACCCTTACAGGCGTCCACCGTCTAACCCACCCCGATGATGAGCAAAGCGATCAACCTCCTGCTGGCATTGGCCGGTGCCTTCTCCATCAGCGCCGCTGCCCAGGCGCAAGACGCCGCCGCTGGCCAGAAGAAGGCCTCGATGTGCATCGGCTGCCACGGCATCGCTGGCTACCAGGCCAGTTTCCCGGTGGTCTACAAGGTGCCGATGATTGCGGGCCAGAACAGCAAGTACCTGATCAGTTCGCTGGTCGCCTACAAAAAGGGCGAACGCAAGCACCCGTCGATGCGCGGCATCGCCACCACACTGACCGACACGGACATGGCCGACCTGGCCGCCTACTACGAGACGCTGGGCGCCTCGATGATCAAGCCGGTGGCTGACACCCCGGCCGCAGCGCCTTCCACCGAAGTGGCCGCGCTGCTGACCAAGGGGGCCTGCGCTTCTTGCCACGGCGCAAATTTCAGCAAACCCATCGACCCGGGCTACCCGAAGCTGGCCGGCCAGCACGGCGATTTCCTGTACCAGGCGCTGAAGTCCTATGCCACCACCGGCAACCCCAACTACGGCCGCAGCAACGCCATCATGGGCGGACAGGTCAAGCAGTTCAAGCTGGAAGAACTGAAGCTGCTGGCCGGCTATATCTCGTCGCTGCCCGGCGAGTTGCGCACCGTGCCGCAAAACAAGTTCCGCTGAAAGCGCGCTGAGCTGAGCCGGCCAAGGCAAAGCAAGAAGTCGATGACGCCGCAAGGGCCACCATGGCAACATGGTGGCCCTGCTTCTTTGCAGCGGCCCAACCGGCTGCGCCCCGCCTCGATGGACATGCCGACGACCGCCCCCGCCGCCCCCGCCGGCGCCCTGCAAGCGCCCACGCTGCGTCGCATCCAAGATCTGCCAGGGCCGCGCGGCCTGCCCGTTCTGGGCAATCTGCTGCAGATCGAAACCCCGCGCATGCACCAGCAGCTGGAAGCTTGGTGCGCCGAATTCGGGCCCTTCTACAAGCTGAAGCTGGGCTCGAGACTGATCTTGGTCGTGGGCGACCACGCCGCCACGGCGGCCACGCTGCGTGACCGACCCGACGGCTACCGGCGCACCGCGCGCATGGAGCAAGTCGGCGTCGAGATGGGCTTGCTGCCGGGTGTCTTCGGCGCCAACGGCGATGCCTGGAAGCGCCAGCGGCGCATGGTCATGGCCGGCTTCGACCCGGCCCACGTGCGGCGCTACCACCCGGCGCTGGTGAGCGTGTCGCAGCGCCTGGCGGCACGCTGGCAGCACGCCGCCCAGCAGGGCACCGCCATCGACCTGCAGGCCGACCTGATGCGCTACACCGTGGACGCCATCGCAGGCCTGGCCTTCGGTGCTGAAGTCACCACGCTGGACAGCGACGGCGACATCATCCAGCAGCACCTGGACAAGATCTTTCCGGCGCTGTTCCACCGCATGATGTCGCCGCTGCCGATTTGGCGCTGGGTGCGCACGCCGGCCGTGCGCCAGCTGGAAACCAGCCTGGTGGCGGTGAAAACGGCGGTGCAGGGTTTCATCACCGCCGCGCGCGCCCGGCTGCATGCCGACCCCATGCTGCGCAGTGCGCCGCGCAACCTGCTGGAAGCCATGCTGGTGGCCGCCGACGAGGCCGATAGCGGCATCGACGATCTGCAGGTGGCCGGCAATGTACTGACGATGCTGTTGGCCGGCGAAGACACCACGGCCAACACCCTGGCCTGGATGATCGACCTGCTGTGGCGCCACCCGGCCAGCCTGGCCCGCGCGGTGGACGAGGTGCGGCGCGTGGTCGCCAACCCGGCCGAGCCCACGCTGGAAGAACTGGCGCGGCTGGACTTCGTCGAGGCCTGCGCCCACGAAACCATGCGCCTGAAACCGGTGGCGCCCATCATCGGTTTGCAGGCCCTGCGCGACACCGTGGTGGGCGATGTGCGCCTGCCCGCCGGCGGCGTGATCATCAACCTGATGCGGCGCGACAGCGTCAGCGACCAGCACCTGCCGCGCGCGGCGTCTTTCGAGCCCGAACGCTGGCTGGCCGACGGCTCGCCGGGCGCCGTGGCGCACGCGGCCAGCGCCGTCAAGCGCGTGTCCATGCCCTTCGGCGCCGGTCCGCGCATCTGCCCTGGGCGCTACCTGGCGCTGCTGGAAATGAAGATGGCGATGGTGGTCCTGCTGGGGCGTTTCGACATCGAAAGCGTCGGCACGGCCAGCGGCGAGCCGGCCGCCGAAAAGCTGTCGTTCACGATGATGCCGGTGGGGCTGGCGCTGCGGTTGCGGGAGCGGGTGCCGGAGTGGATGCCAGAACCCGTGCCCGAGCGCGCGCCGGCAGCCTGAGCAAGCCGGTGGACAGCGCGGTGCCCAGCAGGATCACCGCGCAGCCGATCAGCATTTGCAGCGTTGGCTGTTCGGCCAGCACCAGCCAGCCCCACAGCATGGCGTAGCCGGGAATCAAGAAGGTCACGGCCATGGCGTTGCTGGCGCCGGCGTGGGCGATCAGCCTGAAATACAGCACGTAAGCCAGCCCCGTGCACAGCACGGCCAGCGCTGTGGCGTTCAGCCATGCCGCAGGCCCGGGCGGCTGCGCCGGTCAGGTCCAGATGGCCGGCACCAACAGCACGACGGCTGCCACCAGCTGGCTGCCCGCCGCCACCACCATCGGCGGCACGCCGACCAGAAACTTGCGCGACAGGTTGCCACCGATGCCGTAGAACACCGTCGCCACCACGCAGGCAGCGATGCCCAGCGCCGGGCTGATGCCTGAAACGCCGGGCTTGAAGTCGGCCTTGCCCCAGGCCAGCCCGATGACACCCAGGGTGCCGATGACCAGGCCCAGCACGCGCGACGGTGTCAACCGTTCACCCAGCCACAACCAAGCCACCACCGCGCCCCAGATCGAAGCTGTGGCGTTGAAGACCGACATCAGTGCGGCGGTCAAGGCCAAAGCCGCCACCGAAAACAGCACGAAAGGCAGCGCCGAATTGACGATGCCCACCGCTGCGATGGCGCGCCAGTGCTGGCGCAGCGCCGGCCCTTCACCGCGGGCCAGCAGCACCGGCATCAGCATGGCGGCCGCGCCGGCCACGCGGATGAAGACCAGCGCCAGCGGGCCGAAGTCGGCCGCGCCCAGGCGCATGAACAAGAACGAGCCGCCCCACAGCGCGCCTAGCGTCAGCAACTCGATCAGGTCGCGCTGCTTCAAGGCGCGCCTTCATGCTCCAGCAGCGCCTGCTTGCGCGGCAGGCCGCCGGCGTAGCCCGTCAACGCGCCGTTGCTGCCCACCACGCGGTGGCAGGGCACGATGATGCCCAGCGGGTTGCGGCCGATGGCCGCGCCCACGGCGCGCACGGCGGCCGGGTTCTGGATGCGCCGTGCCACCTCGCCATAGCTCAGCAGCGTGCCCGGCGCAATCCCGCGCAGCACCTGCCACACGGCCTGCTGGAAGGGCGTGCCCTGGGGGTCCAGCGGCACGGCGAACACCGTGCGCGCATCGGCCCAGTAGGCAGTGAATTCGCGGGCGGCCTGTTGCAGTACTGGGTGGTCCGGCTGCTCGGGCGCATCGACGGTTTCCCTGCGGTGCGCCTGCCCGTCGAACCAGGCCAGCGCCAAGCCATCGGCCGTGGTGGCCAGGGTCAGCGGACCCAGCGGCGTGTCGATGCGTGATCGACCGATCAGAATTTTCGTCATACCTTGGTTTCCAGGTGATTCCACAACTGCAGCACCGCGTAGGCGCGCCAGGGCCGCCAGGCTTCGGCCTGTGCGGTGATGTGTTTGGGGTCGCGCGACCCCAGGGCGTTGTACAGGCCGATGTCGGTGGCCGGCCAGGCGTCGGGCCAGGCCAGCGCGCGCATCGCGATGACCTGGGCCGTCCAGTCGCCCACACCCGGCAGCGCGCGCAGGGCGTCCAGGGTGGCCGCCAGCGGCGCGCTGCGGTGCAGTTCGATGGCGCCGTTGGCGACGTCGGCCGCCAAGGCCTGTAGCGCCTTCACGCGCTGGCGCACGATGCCCAGTTTGCCGATGGTTTCCGGATCGGCTGCGGCGATGGCCTCGGCGCTGGGGAAGACATGGGTCAGCGCCGGGAAGGGCGTTTCGATGGGCTCGCCATAGCGGTCCACCACGCGCTGCACCAATGTGCGCGCGGCCTTCACCGTCACCTGCTGGCCCAGGATCACGCGCAGCGCGATGTCGAAGCCGTCCAGCCCTGCCGGCAGCCGTGCGCCGGGCCGGCTTGGCACCGGCAGCAGCGCCATCACCGGGTCGATCTGCGCCGGGTCGGCGTCCAGGTCCAGGCCCTGGCGCACGCGGTGCAGCACCGCGCCCAGCAGCGGCAGCAGGCTGGCCGAGGTGCGCACATGCACTTCGTGCCGTTCGGGCACAAAGCGCGTTTCCAGCCAGCCGGCGACGCGGGCGCCGTGGTGGTTGAGTGCCACGGTGCGGCGCAGGGTCAGCGTGGCCAGGTCCACCTGCTCTACACCACGCACCTCGCGCCGCGCGAAGAAGCCCAGCACGGCCTCGATGTCATACGGCGGCCGGTAGGCCAGGCGCAGCGGCTGTTCCTGTCCGGCAGCGCTTGCGCCCCCCGGCGTTCGGGGCTCGGCCCGTTCACGGCGCAGCTGGGTCGGGTTGAAGCGGTAGCGCTCGGCAAAGGCCGCGTTGAAGCGGCGCAGGCTGCCAAAGCCGCTGGCCAGCGCCACCTGGGTGATGGGCTGGGCAGTGTCGGTCAGCAGTTGCTTGGCCAGCAGCAGGCGTTGGGTGGTGATGTAGTCCAGCGGCGCCACGCCATGCACGGCCTGGAAGATGCGGCGCAGGTGGCGGTCGGTGACGCCCAGCCGGGTGGCCAGCGCGGGCAGGGCGATGGGCTCGCCGCTGTGCACGGCGTGTTCAACCCAACGCGCTGCCGTGTCGGCCAGGGTGCGCGATGAATCGGTGTGCGACAGGCCCGGCGCGATCTCGGGCCGACATTTCATGCAGGGCCGGAAGGCGGCGGCCTCGGCCTGTGCGCGGGTGTCGAAGAAACGGCAGTTCTCTCGCTTGGGCACGCGCACGCGGCACACCGGTCGGCAATAAATGCCGGTGGACGTGACGCCGACGAACAGCCGCCCGTCGAAGCGCGCGTCGCGGGTCAGAAGGGCGAGGTAGGCGGCATCAGCGTCAAGGACCATGTGGCCATGATAGGCAGCCGCAGCGCTCGCACTCGCCGGATTCGGACCTGTCCCTGCTGGCACGCCGATCATGCGCCAGCCGGGCCGTGCCAGGCGGAAACGCTCAGTGCGCCAGGCGCGCCTTCTGGATCGCGGCGGTGGCGGCCAATTCGGCGTTCAGCGCCTTTTCCAACGGTGCCCGCACCAGACCGGCGACGTCGTAGCGCAGGTTTTCGTACAACTCGGCGCTGGCCGGGGCCATGTTCAGCAGGGCTCGCAGGTGTTCGTCGGGCTCGGCCTGGGCCAGCAGGGTGGTGACTTGGCGCGCCACGCTGCGGTATTGCTCCGCCGTGGCGGTGGATCGTTCGCGGTCCAAGCGCTCCAGCAGGCCGGCCATGGCGGCCAGGCTGTTGAGGCGGGCGGGCAGGGTGTGCAGTGCGGATGGGGTGTGGTTCATGCCCCAGTACATGTGGACCCCCGGCTGACTTTCAATAGCGGCGCCCGACACCTGGTTTGCGCCAGCCCGCTTCGGCCCGCTTCAGCCCGCTTCAGCCCGCCCAGGCGCTGATCTCGCCGCACAACTGTTCCAGCCGCTCGGCGTCGGGCGGCGGCAACTCGCCTGCAGCCAGCCGCAGCGCACGTTCAATGGCACGCAGGCGGAAATACAGCTCGTCCTCGACGGCCTCCACCTCGGCCGCATCTTGCTCGGCTATCGCGTCAGCGCTCCACAGGCCGCTGGCGAACCAGCCGGTGCGCAGGCGGCTCAGCAGGTGGCAGGCCAGCCCCAAGCCTGCTTTCAGCGCCGATGTTTCGGCCTGGGCCGTCAATTCCTCGGCGCTTTGCAGCGTGCCGGCCAGCGCGGCGTCCAGGCGTGTCAGGCGGGCCTGCACCGCGTCGATGTCCAGGCGGCCGTGCAGGGCGGGCCGCTTGCGCGCTGCCTCGCCGATGCGGCTGACCCAGGTCAGGTCGAACTCCCCGGGCACCACACGCAGCGCCACGCTGGCCCGCGACAGGTAGGGCGTCTCGCCACGCAGCACGGCGCAGGTGGTTTCCGTGACGGCCAGCAGGCGGCCCAACGGCGACAGGGTTTCGCGTTTCAGCGCATGCGGGTAGCCCGATCCGTCCAGGCGTTCGTGGTGCTCGGCGATGGCACGGCCCAGCGCGGCCGGGTAGTTGGTCAGCTGCGTCACCAGCAGTTGGCCGACATGCGGGTGCACCACCAGTTGGCGGTAGCTGGTCAGGTCGAGCAGGCGGTCGGCGTCGGCCTCACCGTAGCGCGGGTCGATGTACATCTCGCCGATGTCGTGCAGCAGGCCGCCCAGCAGGGCCATGCGGACCTCGGCGATCGTGCCGCCGTGTTCCAGCATCAGCGCGCCGGCGACGGCCATCGCCTGCACGGCGTGGGTATAGGCGGCGGGGCGGGCGGTTTGCGCGGCGCTCAGCAGCAGTTGCACCACCGGGTGCAGCGGCAGGTGGCCGGCCTCCATCGCGATGCGCGACGCGTGCGGCCGCACCAGTTGGGCCAGCGGCGTCTCTTCATTCATCACGGCCTGCACGGTCTTGGCCAGCGTCACCGGCGTGACGCCGTCGGCGGCCATCAAACAGGTTTCCAGCGGGTTGCGCAATTGGCGGTCGAGCAGCCGGCGCTGCAGGCTGGCCGACACCGGCTGGTTGCTGGCCCAGAGCTTGGTGCCTGCGATGTCGAAAATGTCGCGCGAGGCGATGATCTGTCGCGTTTCGGCGGCCGCCAGGATGGTGGCCAGGGCGTGGGGGTTGGCGCTGGCGAAGGCGGCGTTCGTGGCGGGTGCGTTCATCGTTGTCCAGGAAGCTTCGGCTTGTGGTCGGTTATCGGCCTGGCGGTGGGCTGGCTGTAGTGCGAACTGCAGCGCGGGCTATCCTGCCGGCCATGTCCGAAACCCCAGCCCAGCCCCTTAGCCCCAGCCCGACCCCCACCTTTGCTGACCTGGGCCTGCAGCCAGCGCTGCTGCGCGCGGCGGCCGCCGCCGGCTGGGTGAAGCCCAGCGCCATCCAGGCCACTGCCATCCCGGCCGTGCTGCAGGGGCGCGACGTGCTCGCCCAGGCACCCACCGGCGCCGGCAAGACGGCGGCCTTCCTGCTGCCCCTGCTGCAGCGCTTGCTGGTCGTACCCGGCGTGGCAGACGAGCGCCCGCGCCTGTTGCGGGCCCTGGTGCTGGCGCCGACGCGCGAACTGGCCACGCAGATTGCCGCTGCCGCTCACGCGCTGGCCCCGCAGCTGAAGACCGTGGTGGTGGTGGGCGGCCTGTCCATCAACCCGCAGATGCAGGCTTTGCGCGGTGGCGCCCACCTGCTGGTGGCCACCCCCGGCCGCCTGCTGGACCTGACGCGGCAAAACGCCGTGCACCTGCGCGACTTGGCGCTTCTGGTGCTGGACGAGGCCGACCGCCTGCTGGACGCCGACTTCGCCGACGAGACCCAGCGCGTGTTGGCCCTGGCCCCGCGCCGGCGCCAGACCCTGCTGTTCAGCGCCACTGTGCCCGAGGCTGTGCAGGCCCTGGCCTCGCGCGTGCAGCGTGACGCACTGGTGCTGCGCGCCGACACCGTGACGGACGCAGCGACCGTCGATCTCGACAGCACCGGTGACAGCCTGGCCGACGGTGGCCACACCGATGCCGCAACCGATGCCGGCACCCAGGCCCACGCGCGGATCACGCAGCGCGCCATCGTTGTGGACACGGCCCGCCGCAACACGCTGCTGCGCCAGTTGCTGCGCACCGAGGCCTGGCCGCGCGCCCTGGTTTTCGTGGCCACGCAGCATGGCGCAGAGCACCTGGCCGACAAGCTGCGGCAGACCGGCGTGGCCGCCGCCGCGCTGCATGGCGACCTCAGCCCCGGCCGGCGCGGCCAGGTGCTGACCGACCTGCAAACCGGCCAGCTCGCGGTGTTGGTGGCCACCGACCTGGCGTCGCGCGGCATCGACGTGGTGCACCTGCCGGTAGTGATCAACTTCGACCTGCCGCGTTCGGCCACCGACTACACCCACCGCATTGGCCGCACCGGGCGCGCCGGCGCGCAAGGGGTGGCGGTCAGCTTCATCTGCGCCGATGCACCGGGCAGCGAAGCGCATTTCCGGCTGATCGAAAAACGCCAGGCGCTGCGCGTGCCGCGCGAGCAGATCGCCGGCTACGAGCCGCTGCTGATCGCGCCCGTGCAGCCCGCCGATTCGAATGGCGGCGTCAAAGGCAAGCGCTTGAGCAAGAAGGACAAGCTGCGCGCGGCGGCCTTGGCCACAGGGTCTTGACGCGGTTCACTCGTGCCGCTTCGGCTCAGCGTGCCGTGGCGGTCAGCTTGAACACACTCACCGCCTCGGCCAGGCCCGCCGCCTGGTGCCTCAGGCTCTCGGCCGCTGCGGCGCTTTCTTCGACCAAGGCGGCGTTTTGTTGGGTGACCTGATCGAGCTGCGTCACTGCCTCGCCAACCTGGTTGATGCCCAAGGACTGCTCGGTGCTGGCGCTGGAGATTTCGCTGATGAGTTGGCTCACGCGCTGCACCTGCGCGACGATTGCGTTCATCGACGCGCCCGCATCGTTGACCTGCCGCGCGCCCACGTCGACTTTTTCGACGCTTGCGCTGATCAGCGATTTGATCTCCTTGGCCGCTTCCGATGAGCGTCCGGCGAGGCTGCGCACCTCGGCGGCCACCACCGCGAACCCCCGACCTTGCTCGCCCGCTCGGGCTGCTTCCACCGCCGCGTTAAGGGCCAGGATGTTGGTTTGGAATGCGATGCCATCGATGACGCCAATGATGTCGGCGATCTGCTTGGACGACGCGGCGATGTCTTGCATGGTGCTGACCACCGTGCCCACCAACTCGCCGCCCTTCACGGCGGCGGCCGCGGCGCTGGCTGCCAGACGGTTCGCCTGACCGGCCGTTTCGGCCGTGGTCTTGACCGTGCCCGAAAGTTGCTCCATCGACGCTGCGGTCTGTTGCAGGTTGCTGGCCTGTTCTTCGGTGCGCTGACTGAGGTCGGCATTGCCGGTGGCAATCTGCGCCGAACCGGTGGCGATGCTGTCGCTGCTGTTCCGCACCCGGCCCACGATGCTGGCCAGGCTGCCCTGCATGGTGCCCAGGGAGGCGAGGACGCTGCTTGGGGGTGCGCCGGCCGCCCCACGCACCGGGCTCAAATCGCCGTGGGCAACGCGCCGTGCAATGCCACCCAGTGCAGCGGGCTCTGCGCCGAGGGCACGGTTCAAGCTGCGCGTGATCAGGACGCCTGCCAACAGCGCAGCGGCCACTCCGACCACGCACGCGGCAAGCAGCAGATTTCTCTGCGTCGCGTACGCCGCCGAGGCCTCAGCCGTCAATTCGGCGGCTCGGCTTTCCGTCACGCTCTGGTAGTCGTCGGTTGCCTTGAAGAGGGCAGCCAGCAGGGGTCGGCAATCGTTGTTGATCTTCTCGATTGCCTTTTCGCGCTCGCCCTTGCTGGCCAGGTCGACGATGCCCAGGGCCACGGGCGCGTAGGCCGCTTCGATCCTGCCGATGGCGGCCACCCTGTTGCGAACGCTCTCCGGCAGGTTGCCGACATCGGCGACCATCTTGTTCAGCCTGCTCAGGCTTTGCTCAACATCCTCATGGGCCTTGACGGCCAACGCTTTCAGCGCGGCGGCTTCTTCGGGCTTGCTGGCCAACACCATGTCGCGCGCGGCGATGGCTCGGCGGTCTGCCGCCGTGCGAACTTTCGCAGCCTCCAAGGCTCGCGCACCGATGCCCTGAACGTAATTGACGAATTGTTCGTTCGCATCGCTGAGCGATTTCAAGGACAAGCCGGCCACGAGCACAACGAGGGCTGCAAGACCTCCGAACGCCAGAGTCAGCTTGCCGCGAACCGTCATGTTTTTGAATTGCATGGGAATCTCCGGAATGGTGTGATCAAACGCGATCACATGTGCGCTTTCGACGGTCGCGCCGGAAACTTGAGATCTGTTCCTCAGTGAAGAACACCGGACCGTATGGCGGGCCGAAGCCCTGGTTTTCCTGATGGCAGCAGCGCCGCAGGCCCCCGTAGGATCAAGCCGCCAACTGGCCCTGAATGCCCATCCACAACGCCCTCGCCCCACGACGCCGCCTTTTGGCGGCCGCAGTTGCGCTCATCACGCCGCCCTGGGCGCGGGCGCAGCCGCTCGACGCCGGCGCGCAGCTGGCACAACTGGACCGCCCAGACCGCGAAGCCGTTCTGGCCGACGGCGCGCGCAAGGAAGGCGAGGTGTCGGTCTACACGTCACTGACCGCCGAGGAAATCGGTGGGCTCGCTGCAGCCTTCGAGCAGCGTTACGGTGTGAAGGTGAAGCCTTGGCGTTCGGGGTCGGAGAACATCCTGCGCCGCGTCGTCACCGAAGCGCGTGCGCGGCGGCAGGACGTCGATGTTGTCGAGACCAACGGCCCCGAGCTCGAGACGTTGGTGCGCGAAAACTTGCTGCACCCCCTGCGATCGGCGCAACAGCGCGACCTGCTGCCGCAGGCGCTGCAGCCGCACGGTCGCTGGCTGGGCTCGCGCATCAACCTTTTCGTGCAAGCCTGGAACACCCGCTTGCTGTCGCGTGACGAATTGCCGCGCCGTTACGCCGACCTCACGAACCCGAAATGGAAGGGCAAGCTCGGCATCGAAGCCGAAGACGCCGACTGGTTCATGACGGCGGTGAAAGATCTCGGTGAAGAGCGCGGCCTGCGCATCTTCCGCGAGATCGCGCAGGTCAACGGCTTCTCGGTGCGCAAGGGCCATACCTTGCTGGCCGGCCTCGTCAGTTCGGGCGAGATCCCGTTCGCGCTGACCGTCTACGGCCACGGGGTCGAGAAGTTGAAGGAGAAGGGCGCGCCGATCGACTGGTACGCCATCGATCCGGCCATTGGCCGCGCCAACGGCGTGGGCATCGCGCGTGGCAGCCTGCACCCGCATGCGGCCGCGCTGTTCGTTGATTTCCTGCTCGCCCCGGAAGGGCAGGGCATTCTGGCCAAGGGAGGCTATGTGCCGTCGAATACCAAGGTGCCCCACCGCGCGCACCGGCAGCCGCTGAAGTTTGTCGACCCGCGCGCCATGCTCGATGAGGGCGACAAGTGGCAGGGTCTGTACCAGCAGATCGTCGTGAAGGCCGCGCGATGACGCGGGTCACCGAGATGCTGGACCCCGCGCGCACCTGCCTGCTCGTTTTCGATCTGCTTGAAGGCCATGTGCGCAAGGACGAGGCCACGCAGCGCCGCTTCGCGCCGGTCATCGCGAATGCGGCGTTGCTGCTGCACGCGGCCCGCGCCGCCGGCACGATGGTGGCTTTTGCCCATGCCGACCACCGTGCCGACCGCGCCACCAGTGCGCGCACGTTGCGCGACACCGACAACCGACTGCGCCCGCTGGACCCTGGCAACGACCGCAGCCACCTGCCGCTGCTGACCGGCGGCACCGGGCAGACGCGCATCGTCGCCGAACTGGCGCCAGTGGACAGCGACTTCCTGGTGCCCAAGCACCGCTGGAGCGCCTTCCACGGCACCTACCTGGAAACCGCGCTGCGCACCCGCGGCGTCGACACGCTGGTGCTGTGTGGCGGCTCCACCGATGTCGGCGTCGCATCCACCGCCTACGCGGCGCGTGACCTGTCCTATCACCTCGTGATACCCGAGGACGCTTGCACCAGCCCCGAGGGCGACAACCACCGTCAGTTCATGCAGCGTATCTTTCCGCGCATGGCCCGCGTGCGCAGCACGGCGCAGGTGGTGGCCATGCTCGGCGGTTGAGCGTGCCGCATCCAACTGCCCTGGATGATTTGCAAAGGAGAACTGTCTTGTTCCGATTCGATCTGGCCCCTGCGATTTTTCGCCGTGTGATTTTTCATCGTGTTCAGCGCGCGCGGCTGGCAGCCGCCATCTGTGCCTGGCTGTTGCTGCCGGTCGCCCAGGCATGGGAACTGCCTGCCGACCGTGCGACGCTGGATGCCGCCACGGTGCGCCAGATCGCCGACAGCGCCGCCTACCCGGCGACCACCGGCTACCGGCGCGACACGGCCTTCATCGACTTCGAGTCGCACGGCCAGACGTTCACGCAGGTCGTGGTCACGCTGACGCCCGAGCAGCCGCGCTTGCACCGCGGCCGCAAGCTGGTGGTCGTTGGCGGCGAGCCGGGCAGCGAATGGGCCGGTGATTTTCTGCAGACCCCCGACGGCGGCGAAGGCCCCGGCGTCTGGCTGGCGCGGCGTGGCATCGCCTTCGTCGGCTTGACCCGCGTGGGGCGCTGGAACTTCCTGGCCAAGGACGGCAGCGGTTCGTGGGAGGACATTCCGCTCGGTCAACGCATGCCCATCTTCAACCGCGCGCTGAAGGCGCCGTGGACGGCGGCCGACTATGTCGTCAAGTCGTCGGCGCAGAAGGAAGCCACGTCCGGCGACAGCAGCACCTACCGCATGCCGCGCCCCGAAAGCGCGCTCTACGCGCAGATGCTGGCGACCACGCCGCTGACGTATCTCAAAGGCTATCGCTTGGCCATCGAACACGCGGTGCCGGCGGCCGAGCGCGCGCGTTCGATGGTGCTGTTCTGGGGCATGTCCACCGGCGGCGCCTTCCTGTACCCGCTGGCCAAGGACTGGGCGCCCGACGGTTACCTGGGCTGGGGCACCAGCAGCACCGGCCTGGCCTATGTCTGGCGCAAGGCCAAGCAGGGCGATTACTCCACGCCGTATGCGCAAACCGCCGTGCGGCTTCGTGAGCGCGGCCTGGATGATTTCGGCTACTACACGAAGGAGTTGGACGAGGCCACGCGCCAGCGCTGGTGGCAGGCCGCGCTGCGCGAGCCGCGCTTCAAGAGCGCCGAAGATGCGCCGATGCAATTCAACATCGCGGCGCTGACCGAGGTGGCGCTGCGGCTGTGGCAGTCCGACACGCTACCCGCCGCCGAACGCACCGGCGGCCTGGCCGCATTCATCCGCGCCATGATCGAGCCGAGCTTTCCGCCGGCTGCGCTGAAGGACCTTGCGATCCTGGACCTGAACGGCACGCTCGATGAAGCCATCGGCCCCAAGGTGGTTGACGCGCACCGCGAAGCAATGGCGCCCTACGCCGGCCGCTACCGCGTCGGCCGCGTCGAAGGCATGCAGCACTACCTGTACCGCCAGGACAGCATCAAGGTTGTCGGCCACCTGTGGCTGCGCTACATCGAGTCGGGGTACTTCGACCGCTGAGCACAGTGCCCAGGCCCGGGAAGCGGGGCCGTGTCATGGCCCACTGCGCTTCCCGATAGGTCACTCGGCCCTGATGCCTGCCGTCTTGGCCACCTGGGTCCACTTGACGATTTCGCTTCTGACCAGGCTGCCCAATTGCTCTCGGGTGCTGGGTGTGATGTCGATGCCCTGCGCCGCAATCGCCGACTTCACGTCCGGGTCTTCGAGTGACGCCCGCAGCGCAGACGCGAGCGTTTCGAGGACGGGCGTGGACGTGCCCTGGGGCGCGAAGAGTCCCATCCAAAGGCCCGCCTCGTAGCCTGGCAGTCCGGCCTCAGCGACCGTCGGGACCTGCGGCAACAACGGCAGCCGCGCGCGGCCCGTGACAGCCAGTGCCGAGAGCGTTCCGTTGCGGACGAAGGGCAGGACCGGCATGACGGTTCCGAACTGCAGGTCGACCGCGCCACTGACCGTGTCGGTGACCGCTTGGGCTGAGGTCTTGTACGGCACATGGTTCAGCCGGACCTTGCCGGCGATCGCAAAAAGCTGCGCCGCCAGGTTGGCCATGCTGGTGTTGCCTGCCGACGCGTAGGTCAAGACACCGGGCTTCGTTTTGGCCACCCGCAGCACATCGGCCACCGACTTCAAGCCGGACTGCTGCGAGGCCACCAGCACGTACGGGCTGTTGCCGATCAGGCCGACCGGCGCGAAGTCTTTTTCGGGATCGAAGCTGAGCTTGGGCGCCAAGGCCACGCTGACCGCGTGGGTGCTGGCGGTGCCCAGCATCAACGTGTAGCCGTCGGGGGCCGCGCGCCGCACCGCATCGGCGGCGATGTAGCCACTCGCGCCGCCCCGGTTGTCGATCACCACGGGCTGCTTGAGCAGCGCGCTCATCTTGGTCGCGACGACGCGGGTCACCGAGTCCGTCGCGCTGCCGGCGGGGAAGGGCACGATGATCCACAGGTGCTTGGCCGGCCAGGTGTCGGTGCCGTGCGCCTGTGACCAGGTGAAGAGCGCACACGCGCCCAGCAAGAGACGCCTTCGGGCGGTGGGGATCATGGGTGGGCTCCAGGTGAGGCCAGCGGTGCGGTCGAAAGCAGAACATCGTTCAAGCCGCCAAGCAATTCATCGAAGTCAGCGGCTGCGTTTTGGCGCGGGCTTCCCGCCGTGTGCGGGGTCAGGATCACGTTCGGTAAGCTCAGCAATTCGTCGTCGTCAGACCCGGGTTCTTCCCACAAGGTATCCAGCGCAAAACCGCCGAGGCGTCCGCTGCGCAAGGCGTCGATCACCGCCGACCTTTCCATGACCTGCGCGCGCGAGACGTTGACGACGCGTGCGCCGGGCTTCATGCGGTCGAACTGCGCTTTGCCCAGCAGATGGTGGGTGGCGGGCGTCGCCGGCAGTTGCGGCACGATCCAATCGCTTTCGGCGAGCAGAGCGTCCAGTGTCCGGAATTCGACACCGAGTTCACGCTCAAGCGCCAGGTCCAGCCGCGTGCGCTGGGTGTAGGTCACCTGCATGCCGAAGGCTTGTGCGCGACTGGCGATCTCGCGTCCGATCTCGCCAAAACCGATGATGCCGACACGGGTGCCGTGGAGACCGGATAGGCCGCTGATCCGTGCCCAGTTGGAGCCGGGCGTGTAACGCCGGTCGAACAGGGCAGGGGCAAATCCGCCGGCCTGCAGACTGGCGAGGGTGGTGCGCTTGTTCACCTCGGCGAAACGCTTCGCGAGTACCAGCATCATCATCAGGGCTTGCTCGGCGCAGGCGATGTTCGCCCTGCGGCGCAATGAAAGCACGGCGACATCACGGCGCTGGCAGGCAGCGGTGTCGATGTTGCGCAGGATGAAACCGTATTTCTGAACCGCCTTGAGCCGAGGCGCAAGTTCAAGTTCCTGCTCGCCAATGGGCAGCGACTCGGTGATCAGGAGATCCGCGCCGGGCAGCGCCTGGCGCAATTCCTCGGCCGTATCGACGTAGACGATGTCGGCCGGAAAGAGAGCCGCATTGCGCGTTCGCAGACCTGCGATCCAGCCGTCGAAATCAGCCAGGTCGTGGGCGAAGAAATCAGCGAAGGCCGCGCGCTTTTCGGGGGCGCAGTTCGCGTCGAGGATGACCTCGATCGTGCGTGTGAAAACGTCGTTCTCGACGACGATACAGGGCTGCCTCATGGCTGCGCGCCTGCCGGGGTGTCAGGCAACTCGCGGTCGATTTCAAGTGCGCAGATGACCCGCGTGTGCATGTTGTAGATGCCCACCAGCACCGACAACTCCAGGATCTGCCGCTCGCTCAAAAACGCGCGGATGCCCTGGAACGTCTCGGCCGGGACTTGAACGGAGAGGGTCATGGCGTCGATGTAGCGCAGCAGCGCCTCTTCGTTGGCGGGCAGTACCCCGGGCACGACTTCGCGTTGAAGCACGGCTTCGCACTCGGCGTGTGTCAGGCCCTCGCTTTCGGTGAAATTCGCTCGGTGCACGTCGATCACGTACTGCGCGCGGTTGAGGCAGGCGACGCGCAAGATCGCGAGTTCACGCCAGCGCGGCTGCACATCCGTCTCCCAACGGGCCACATTCAGCAGCGCCATCCAGGCGTCGGCGATGGCGGGGCTGTGCAGCAGCAGCCCATAGACCGGGATCAACTTGCCGCGACGCGCCTTGCGGATGCGCGCAATTTGTTCGGTCAGCTCCGGAAAGCGGTTCTCGTCCACATAGGAAATTCGCTTCGTTAGAAGAATCTGTGGGCGAGTTTTGGCTCTGGAAGCTTGCCGAGCACGTGATACAGAGAGAGCTCGGCGATCCTGAACGTCCGATAGCCGTACGCTTTTCTCAGTGTGACTTTGGCCTTGTTGTTCAGGCC
>JBBQAI010000094.1:0-17227 GCA_038316205.1 Burkholderiales bacterium | reverse complement strand
CCATGCCGGACAGGGCCTGGCCACGCTTCGACTGCAGCGCGTACCACAGCGCAGAACCCAGCTTGGCTTGGGTGGCGGTACGGGCTTCCTTTTCCTGCAGCAGGTTACCGATCTGCGACATCACGGCAGCGCTGATGTCGGCTTGCTTGACCTGCTGGGCATGGGCACCGGGTAGGCAGGCTGCGGCCACGGCGGTCAATATCAGCTGACCGACGGCGCGGCGGCCGATGCCCTTGAATGGCTGGGTGATCTTCATCGAGGAATGCTCCTGGCGTTGTTCAGCGGGCAGCGTGCCAAGTCGGGCACGGCCGCATGGATTTTTGGATCAGGCCGCGCGGCGGCGCAGGGCGGCCAGGCCGACGAGGCCCAAGCCCAGGTAGGCCCAGCTGGCGGGTTCGGGCACGGCCGACAGCAGGTCGGTGTAGGTGTCGTCCGAGTAGGCCTCGACGAGGATGTTGGCCGCGAAATTCAAGCCCGCGTTGGGCGTGGTTTCGTTCAGCACCAGGATCAAATGGCCACCAGCGGGTACCTTGACCTGGAAGGGCAGGGGGTCGGTGCCGAAGGACAAACCGCTGGTGCCGGCGTCACCCAGCCAGGTGGACTGGACAGTGGCGGCGCTGCCGGGCGTGTAGCTGTTCAGATAGCCGGACAGGAAGGTGTTGGCCGACGCGCTGTCGATGATGACCTGGATGTACTGGCCGTAGACGAAGCCGGCTTCCAGGACAGACAGGTCCAGGTCCAACGTCTTGTAGTGGTAGCTGAGGGCGGGGTTGATGAGGCCGGGAAAGGCTTCAGAGTTGGCCCAGGTTTGCGGGATGGCGTTGCGCGACAAGCGGCCGAGCTGGGTTGGATCGGCGGCCACGACGGTCATCGTGCCGCTGTAGATGGTGGTGGCCTGCGCCGAGCCGAAGACAGCCATGGCGGCTGCGGTGACCAGCACCATGCGGCTGCTCAGTGAATGAACTTGGAACACAGTCAGATCCCTTCAATTCGTGGTCGGATGCCTCGCGGCACAGCGTGCTCAGACGATGCCACAGCAGCCCCTGCTTTTTGCTGGTTGACCCCCGATTCGAGGGGTCGGAAAGTGAGGGGATTTCGCTTTCACCAAAGGCCTAGTTGGCGAGGGCTGTGCACCGCATGCCTCGCCGCTTTCGGCTCGGCCACAATCTGGCGCAACACCGCCCCTGCGGCAGCGTTTGCTGCCATGCGCCCAGCGCTGGCGCACCGCCTGAACGACCGACATGTCCATGACCACCCCGCCCCCCACCCAGACGCTGACCCGCCCCGATGACTGGCATTTGCACCTGCGCGACGGCGCAGCGCTGGCTGCCGTGCTGCCGGCCACCGCGCGCCAGTTCGCGCGGGCCATCGTGATGCCCAATCTGCGGCCACCCGTCACGACAGCAGCGGCGGCGCAGGCCTACCGCAAACGCATCTTGGCGGCCCTGCCGGCGGGCTCGGATTTCGAGCCCTTGATGACGCTTTATCTGACCGACAACACGCCGCCTGCCGAGATCCGTCGCGCCCAGGATGCGGGCGTCGTGGCATTGAAGCTGTACCCGGCCGGTGCCACCACCAACAGCGACGCCGGCGTCACCGACATGCGCAAGGTCTACCCCACGCTGGAAGCCATGCAGCGCGCCGGCCTGCTGCTGCTGGTGCATGGCGAAGTCACCGACCCCGACATCGACATCTTCGACCGCGAGGCCATCTTCATAGCCCGCGTGATGCAGCCGCTGCGGCGTGATTTCCCGGAACTGAAGGTGGTGTTCGAACACATCACCACCGCCGAAGCCGCTTCCTACGTGGCCGACAGCGACGGCCCGACAGCGGCCACTATCACCGCCCACCATTTGCTCTACAACCGCAACGCGCTGTTCACTGGTGGCTTGCGGCCGCACTACTACTGTTTGCCGGTGTTGAAGAAAGAACACCACCGCCTGGCGCTGGTGCAGGCGGCCACCTCGGGTAGCCCTAAATTCTTTTTGGGCACCGACAGCGCACCGCACGCGGCGGCCTTGAAAGAGCAGTCGGTTTGCGGCGCGGGTTGCTACACCGCTCCGGCCGCGCTGGAGCTCTACGCCGAGGCCTTCGAGGCCGCCGGCGCGCTGGACAGACTGGAAGGCTTCGCCAGCTTCTTTGGCGCCGATTTTTACGGCCTGCCGCGCAACAGCGGCACCGTCACCCTGGTGCGCGAGCCCTGGGCCCTGCCCGAGTCCCTGCCTTTCGGCGACGCCCTGATCAAGCCCTTGCGCGCTGGTGAAACTTTGAATTGGAAACTGCCATGACGACCGATCGCGTGATGCTTCTTATCGACGCCGACAACGTCTCGGTCGATGTGATGGAGCAGGCCGTGCGCCTGCTGCTCAACCAGCACGGCGCGGTGCACGTGCGCCGGGCTTATTGCACCGCCGAAAGCGCCGTGGCGAACCAGGCCGCGTTCAAGCGCCTGGGCATCAAGCCGATGGTCAACCTGGCGGCCGGCAAGAACAGCACCGACATCGCGATGGCCGTCGACGCCATCGACCTGGTGCTGGCCGAAAGGCCCGACGTGGTGGTCATTGCGTCGTCCGATTCCGACTTTGCGCCGCTGGTGCAGCGGCTGCGTGAAAAGGGTTGCGTGGTGCGCGGCATCGGCCAGATGGGCAAGACCGGCGACGAGACGCAAGCCGTCTACGACGACTACACGGTGCTGGAGCACCACAAGTCCGCCGCCAGCGCATCGGCTCAGGCCAAACCGGCGCGCAAGACGGCCGCACGCAAGGCAGCCGTGAAGGCGCCGGCCGCGAAGAAGGCACCGGCTGCGAAAAAGGCACCGGCCAAGACGGCGGCGGTCAAGGCGCCGGCACGCAAGACCGCGGCGCGCAAGAGCGTGGCAGCGGTTGCGGCGCCGCCCGCGCCGAGGGCGGCGGTCGATTCGATGGCAGCGCCGGCGCTGGCGCCCGCACCGTCACCGGCACCGGTTGCTGCGTCCGCGCCGGCCCGTGAGCCCAAGCCCGTGGCGCGACCTGAAGTGGTCTCGCGGCGTGGTGGTGGTGGTGGCGGCGGGGGCGGTGCTACCTCCATGGATGCCGTGCTGGACTGCCTGCCCGAACTGGCATCCGGCCAGGGCCTGGCGCTGAACGTGGCCGTGCAGCGGCTGCGTGAAGCGCAGTTGCTGGGCAAGAACAGCTCGTCGCTGAAGCTGTTCGCA
Source organism: Burkholderiales bacterium (assembly GCA_038316205.1). Classification (GTDB taxonomy): domain Bacteria; phylum Pseudomonadota; class Gammaproteobacteria; order Burkholderiales; family Burkholderiaceae_C; genus Rubrivivax. Next base: position 14,034 of record JBBQAI010000094.1, on the reverse strand, counting down.
CAGTGGTCCAACCGCTTCGAACTGCTGCCGGCCGACAAGCCCACGCAAGTGCGTCTGCGCCGCTGAATGGCGGGTCGCGCGGGCTGCTAAGCCCCACAGCGACTGGGTCTGCTTGAAACGCAGGCCCGGGCCCTAACATCCCGGCTGTCGTCATTTTTTGCGGTCCCTGCGGGCCGCCGCCACCATGAAACGCATCCTGCTCTTCGTTGTCACGAACCTGGCCGTGATGCTGGTACTGGGCATCGCTGCCAGCCTGCTCGGCGTCAACCGCTACATCTCGGCAGGTGGCCTGAGCCTGGGCAAGCTGCTGGGCTTTGCGATGATCATGGGTTTCGGTGGCGCCTTCATCTCGCTGTTGATCAGCAAGCCGGTGGCCAAGTGGAGCACTGGCGCGCGGCTCATCAACGACTCGACCGACCCCACGCACCGCTGGATCGTGGCCACCGTCGAACGCTTCTCGCAGAAAGCCGGCATCCGCATGCCCGAGGTCGCTTTGTACGAGGGCGAGCCCAACGCTTTCGCCACCGGCGCTTTCAAGAATTCGGCGTTGGTGGCGGTGTCCACTGGCCTGCTGCAAAGCATGTCGCGCGACGAAGTCGAGGCGGTGATCGCCCACGAAGTCAGCCACGTCGCCAACGGTGACATGGTCACGCTGACGCTGATCCAGGGCGTGATGAACACCTTCGTGGTCTTCCTGTCGCGCCTCATCGGCTACTTCGTCGACAAGGTGGTGCTGCGCAACGAACGCGAAGGCACGGGCATCGGCTACTTCATCACGACCATCGTGTTGGACATCGTGCTGGGCGTGCTGGCCTCGGTGGTCGTGGCCGCCTTCTCGCGCCACCGCGAATACCGCGCTGACGCGGGTGCAGCCGAGTTGATGGGCAAGAAGCAACCGATGATCAATGCGCTGGCGCGTCTGGGTGGAATCGAACCCGGTGACCTGCCGAAGAGCGTGCAGGCCATGGGCATTGCCGGCAAGCCCAGCGGCCTGATGGCGCTGTTCAGCAGCCACCCGCCCATCGAAGACCGCATCCGCGCACTGCAAGCCTTGCCGTGATGCGCTGAAGACGCGGCTTCAAACAAACAGACCCAACAACGGGGCCCGCGCGGGTCCCGTTGCCGTTCAAGGCCGCACCAACTTCAAGGTCGAACCGATCTGTGCCTTGGCCACGTCTTCCGGGTGGAAGGGAAGGCTCGGCCATTCCTTGCGAGAGAACAGCGGCAACTGGTCGGTGGCGTAGGGCGACGCCGGGTCGCTGCTCTGCCCGTAAGTCAGGATGGCCTGGGCCACTGGGCCACGTGCGTCGAAGCCCACGGTCTGCACGTAGCTGGTGCCGTAGTCCACACGCAGGCCCTTCGCGGTCAGGCCGGGTGCGAACTGGTTGCCCAGGTAGTTCAGCACGCCCTCGAAGGGCTCGCCGCCGTGCAAGGCGATGACCTCTTCGGTGATGGCTGGGCGCTGCACCGCGCGCAGCGGAGCGTTCAGCGCAAAGCCGGCTGCGCGCACGGTGTTGACGGCCTGCGTCAGCGCGTCCCAGACCTTGCCGGCGACGGCCGCGTCGGCCATCTTCAAGCCGTTGGGCGTGGCCACCGGTTGCGCCGCGTCGAAGGCCACGCGGTAAACGCCGGGGATCAGCCGCGCGCTGCGCCAGAACTCGCGGAAGAGGTGTGCGCCGCGCGAGTCGAGGTCGCTCTTGCGGTCCCAGCCGGCCAGTGCCGCGCAGCCGTCGCGGGCGGCCATGTTCGCCGGCGCGCTGCTGTTGCAGGCGGCCAGCAAGTCGGGCATCACCATTGCGCCCATGAAGTTGCGGTTCTCGAACAACTGCTGCTGCACAGCCCGCGCCGTGACCTTGCCGCGCGCCACCAGTTCCGGAATTTCCGTGAGTCCGGCGCGCGTGCGCACGCTGTCCACGCGGGCGTCACCAACCAGCGGCGAAATGCCCGGGAAGGCCAGCGGCGGGTGGGTGTAGACGAAGCTGTCGTTGCTGTTGTGCACCCAGTCGCCGCGCACTGCGATGGGCATGCGTGCGATGGGGGTCAGGCCGGGCACGGGTGAAGTCGGGTCACGCCGCCAATCGCAGTCGCTTTTCGAGCCGTCCAGCACCACCAGGCCGGCCGCGCCGCGCAGCGCGGCCAGGGCCTTGGTCGGCGTGCAGCGTTCGAGTTGCGCGGCGTCCACGTCGGGCACCACGCTCACGTCGGCGTACATCGCGTTGCCGGCGCGGTCGGCGGCGATGGTGTTGACCCAGGGCGTGCCCAGGTTCCGCAGGGCGACCTGGATGTCGGCCACGCTGGCGGCGCGGGCGATGGCCAGCCAGGTGCCGGTAAAGCGCGTGTTGCCGGCGTTGGCGTCCTGCACGGCGTAGGCCGTGGAGGCCGTCCAGTTCAAGCCTGCGCGCGGAATGATGACCACCGGGCCCCAGCGCGTGGACCACAGCGTGCGTTTGCGCGACGACAAAGTGTGGTCGCCGTTCAGCACATCGACACTGATGTCGCGCGAGGTCATCTTCTCGGCCTTCCCGTCGACGACGTAGCGCGTCGGCTCGCCGGGCACCAGCGTCAGTGCGTGCAGCGTGAAGCGCTTGCCGGTGGATACCGTGTGCGACCAGGCCACGTCCTTGTTGAAGCCGATGCTGACGAAGGGCCCGTTGGCGCCGGTGGCGCCCATCACGTCCAGTTGCCCCGGCACGGTGACGTGCATCTCGAAGAAACGGTTCACGCCCACCCACGGGAAGTGCGGGTTGCCCAGCAGCAGGCCGCGGCCGTCGGCGGTGGTCTCGCGGCCGAAGGCCCATGCGTTGGAACCCAGCGGCGAGTCGATCAAACCGGCTTCGCGCATGGCCTGCGCCGCATCGGCCAGGTTGACCTCGGCCGGCGCTGCCGTGACCGGTGTCGTCACCGCTGCCGGCAGTGGCGGCTGCGCGCCGACCACGCCGTCGGCCAGCGCCGCCACGCCAGCCTGCACCATCGTCAACTCGTTCATGCGGGCGTAGTCGGCCAGCGTCATCGGTCGCACCCAGGGCTGGCCTTTGCAGTCCGCCGGCAGATTGCCGCCACGGTCAGTCAGAAAACGGTTGTAGCCGGCCACATAGCCCCGGCTGAGTTGCGCGGCTTCGCTGCCGGCCGCACTGGCTGAAACCGCGCCGTGCGCCAGCTTGGCGTCGTCCATGTGGGCGGCAATGAAGGTATCGGCCACCTCGTTGGGCAGCATGCGCACGCCCAGCAGGCCCAACGCCGTGGGCCCGAACCAGCGCGCACGTTCGCCGCGCACGGTGACCAGTTGCCGCGCGGTCTGGCAGACGTTGTCTTCGGCCTGCGCGTAGGCCACGCCGTAGGCCAGGGTTTCCAGATCGGGCGCGCTGATGTGCGGGATGCCGTGCGTGGTGCGCACGATGCTGACGGTGCGCGCTTCGGCGCCGCTGTTGGATGTGCCGGGGCCGCTGGCGCAGCCCGACAGGCCGGCGGCCAGCAGCGAGGTCGCAGCCAGCGCGACAGCGTTCTTGTTCTTCTTCTGCTTCATGCGATGTCCTCGTGGCGGGTCTGGTGGGCAAACCACGAGGCTAGCGCGCGCCGCCCTGCCGGCGGCTCGGTGTTTAGCCCGTCACGGGCGGGTTGGCTGGCTTGGCGCGCGGCACGCGGCCCATCAGGAAAAACTCGTCGTTGGGCCGCATCGCGGTGACGTTGGCCATGCGGTTGCTCAGGCCGAAGAAGGCCGTGATGGCAGCAATGTCCCAGGCGTCCTCATCGTCGAAGCCGTGCTCGCGCAGCGCGGCGAAGTCGGCCTCAACGATCTGGTCTGACGCTGTGCAGACCTTCATCGCAAAGGCCAGCATGGCGCGCTGGCGCGGCGGGATATCGGCCTTCAGCGGGTTGACCGCCACCTGGTCGGCGACCAGCGGTTTCTTCTCGTGTATGCGCAGAACAGCCCCGTGCGCGACGACGCAGTACAGGCAGTGGTTCAGCGCCGACGTGGCCACGATGACCATCTCGCGGTCGCCCTTGCTCAGGTTGCCGCCTTCCTTCAACAGCAAGGCGTCGTGGTAGGCCATGAAGGCCCTCCATTCGGCCGGGCGGTGGGCCAGCACCAGGAAGACATTCGGCACGAAGCCGGCCTTTTCCTGCACCGCCAGGATGCGGGCGCGCAGGTCGTCGGGTAGGTCCTTCAACTCTGGCACGGGGTAGCGAGAGATCGGTGAAGGCTTTGAGAGAGGGGCAGCGGTGCTCATGACGTCTCCTTGGGTTCAGGTGCGGAATTGCATGCTGTGCAGCCGCGCGTACAAGCCATCCGCCGCCAGCAATTCGTCGTGCGTGCCTTGCTCCACCAGCCGGCCGCCTTCCAGCGCCAGCACGCGGTCGGCGTGTTCGATAGTGCTCAAGCGGTGGGCGATGACCAGCGTCGTGCGGCCGTGCATCAGGCGCTCCAGCGCTTCTTGCACCGCACGTTCGCTTTCGCTGTCCAGCGCCGACGTGGCTTCGTCCAGGATCAGCACCGGCGCGTCTTTCGCGATGGCCCGCGCGATGGCCAGGCGTTGGCGCTGGCCGCCCGACAACTGGCTGCCGTTGTGGCCGATGGGTGTGTCCAGCCCCTGCGGCAAACCGTCGGCGAAGTCGAGCAGATTGGCGCTGCGCAGCGCGTCGCGCACGGCCTCGCGCGACATGGCCGCGCCCAGTGTCACATTGGCCGCGATGCTGTCGTTGAACAGCACCACGTCTTGGCTGACCAGCGCAAACTGCCGGCGCAGCGCGCGCATGTTCCAGTCGCGCAGCGGCACGCCGTCCAGGCTGATCGTGCCTGCCGTCGGTTCGATGAAGCGTGGCAGCAGGTTGACCAGCGTGGTCTTGCCGGCGCCCGAGGGCCCGACGAGCGCCACCGTCTCGCCGGCCTGCACATGCAGCGTCAGGGCTTCCACCGCCGGCGGGCTGTCGTCGCGGTAGCGCAGGCTGACGGCGTCGAAGCGGATGTCGCCGGTGGCCCGCCCGCCGTCGTGCGTGCCGCCTTGTTCGACCGCGCTCTGCTCGATCAGGTCCAGCCCGCGTTCGACCGCCGCCAGGCCGCGCGTCAGCGGCGCCATCACGTCGGACAAATGCTTGGCCGGCGCCACGAGTTGCAGCATGGCGGTGACGAAGGCCACGAAGTCGCCCACCGAAGTGCCACCGCTGCGGCTTTGCCACAGCGCGATGACGATGACCACCGACAGCGCGCAGGCCGCCAGCATCTGCGTTACCGGGGTCATCGTGCCGCCAGCCACGACGGCCTTCAGCATCAGACGGCGCACGCGGTCGGCGCGCTCGAAGAAGCGCCCGCCCTGCTGTGCTTCGGCGCCGTGCAGGCGCACGATGCGCCAGGCCAGCATGTTCTCTTCGACCACATACGCCAGCTCGTCGGTGGCCTGCTGGCCTTGCACCGTCACGCGGTGCAGGCGGCGGCCCAGCGCGCGCATCACCAGCGCCACGGCGGGGAACAACAGGCCGACGATGAGCGTGAGTTGCCAGTTCAGCGTCAGCAGGTAGACCAGCAATGCGGCCAGCACCAGGGTGTCGCGCACCAGGGTCAGCATCGAGTTGGACAAGATGCTGACGCCCGACTGCGCTTCGTAGACCAGGGTGTTGGTCATGCCGCTGGCGGTCTGCTGGGTCAGCAGTGCGGGTGCGCTGTCAAGCAGGCGCTGGAACATGCCGGTGCGCAGCTGCAGCACGGCGCGGTTGCCGGCCCAGGCCAGGCCGTATTGAGCAACAAAGCCCGTGAGGCTGCGCAGCGCGAACAAACCGATGATGGCCAGCGGCACCAGCCACAGCGGCATGCTGCCCCCGGCAAAGCCCTGGTCCAGCAACTTGCCCAGCAGCCAGGGTATGGCCGGCTCGGTGACGGCACCGACGGCCGCCGCGAGGCCGGCGCCGATGATGCCGGCCCGGCTGTTGCGCAGGTAGGGCAGCAGGCGCGCCAGGCGCTGCAGCAAGGTGGGCATGTGGGCAGGTATCCGGTCGCTGTGGGGGCACCCCAGGGGTCTCGGGGCCGGCGGATTATCGCGGCGGGACCCTTGCCTACAATGAAGCAATGAACATCCTGGTCGCCCTGTTGCCTTGACCCCTGCGCTGATCGACCCCTTGCGCCGCCGCCTGCTCCTTGCACTGGGCCTGGCCGCCAGTGCCGTCCCCGCAGTAGCCCAGTTCCGTGTCGAGATCGCCGGGGTGGGCGCCACCCAGGTGCCGCTGGTGCTGGGCCCTTTTCGGGACGAGGCCAAAGCTGGCGTGGCGGTGTCACAGATCGTGCGCGCCGACCTGGAGCGCAGCGGCCTGTTCCGTGCCGTAGCGCCCGACACCGCACTGGACGAGCGCAGCACCATCGACATGGCGCAGTGGCGCGGCCGGGGTGCCGACGCGCTGGTGGCCGGCTCGGTGACCCGCCTGGTCGATGGCCGCTTTGACGTGCGCTACAAGCTGTGGGACACCGTCAAGGGCGAAGAACTGCTGGGCCAAAGCAAGGTGGTGCTGGCCGGCGACCTGCGGCTGGCCGCGCACCGAGTGGCCGATGAAATCCACCAGAAGCTGACCGGCGAGCGCGGTGTCTACGCCACGCGCATTGCTTACGTGGTGCGCACCGGCCGCCGTTACACCCTGCACGTGACGGACGCAGACGGCGAAGGCGGACAGGTCGCGCTGGCCAGCCCGGAACCGGTGATCTCGCCGGCGTGGTCGCCCGACGGCAAGCAATTGGCCTATGTGTCCTTCGAAACGCAGAAGGCCGTGGTCTGGGTGCAAGACCTGACCACCGGTGAGCGCCGCATGGTGGCCAGCTTCCGCGGCAGCAACAGCGCGCCGGCCTGGTCGCCCGATGGCAAACGCCTGGCGGTGACGCTGTCGCAAGATGGCTTGGCGCAGGTCTATACCTTGGCCGTGGCCGGTGGCAAACCCGAACGCCTGACCAGCAGCAACGGCATCGACACCGAGCCGGTGTATTCGCCCGATGGCGCCAGCATCTACTTCGTCAGCGACCGCGGCGGCGGACCGCAGATCTACCGTGTGCCGGCCAGCGGCGGCAGCGTCGAACGGGTCACTTTCAGCGGCAACTACAACATCAGCCCGGCCATCAGCCCGGACGGTTTGTCCATGGCCTTCGTCTCGCGCCAGGGCAACGCCTACCGCCTGATGCTGCAAGAACTGGGCACGTTGCCGTCGGCTGCGCCCTTCGCCCTCACCGACACGCAGGATGACGAAAGCCCCAGTTTCGCGCCGAATGGCCGCTTGATCGTTTATGCCACCCGCTTGCAGGGCGGTGACGTGTTGATGACCACCACCCTTGATGGCAAGATCAAGACGCGACTGCTGAGCAGCGGCGCCGACATGCGAGAACCGGCCTGGGGGCCGTACGGGCGTTAGCACCCAGTCGCAGCGCCGCCTTTCTTCCGCCTTCCTCACCCGCCTTCCCCAACAACCCGTCAGGAGATTTCGATGAAGACACGCACCACCGGTTGGCTTTCCAAAGCTGCCCTGTTCGGCACGGCGCTGGCTTTGCTGGCAGGCTGTGACACTGCACCCAAGGCCATCGCGCCGTCCGCCGCAGCGCCTGTCGAAACGCGCCGGCCGGTGGCCATGCCTGCCACGGGCGCTGCGCCGTCGGCCACTGCTGCTGCCACACCGCAGTCCAGCGTGGCCACCATCGACCTGGCGAAGAACGCCAACAACAACAGCGTCGCTGGAGCTGCCGCCACCGGCAGCCGGCCGAGCGTTGCTGGGGCTGCGGCCGGCACCGCGATGATGGCCATGCCGGCCCAGCGTGTCGTGTACTTCGACTTCGACAGCTACGCCATCAAGGATGACTTCAAGGCCACGATTGACGGCTACGCCCGCGTGTTGCAGGCCAACCGCGGCAAGAAGCTGGTCGTCGAAGGCCACACCGACGAGCGCGGCGGCCGCGAATACAACCTGGCGCTGGGCCAGAAACGTGCCGCAGCGGTGGTCAGCTCGCTGACCCTGCTGGGTGCCAGCGAAGGCCAGTTGGAGGCTGTCAGCTTCGGCGAAGAACGCCCCGCCGCGCAGGGCAATGACGAGGCCGCCTGGTCGAAGAACCGCCGCGCCGAGCTGAAGGACCGTTGAGATGCCTGTTGCCATGCTCAGGCCGGCCGCAGCCGCCGCCTTGTTTGCCGGGTCCCTGGGTCTGGCGCATGCCGGCATGTTCGACGATGAAGAGGCGCGAAAGGCCATCGTCGACCTGCGCAACCGCGTGTCGGCGGTGGACGAAGGGCTGAAGGCTCGCACCGCCGAAGCTGCCGCCACCAACGCGCAGTTGCTCGAACAAGTGGGCGCGCTGCGGCGCAGCCTGCTCGACCTGAACAACCAGCTGGAAGCCATGCGCGGCGAGCTCGCCAAGCTGCGTGGCAACGACGAGCAATTCACCCGTGAACTGGCCGACTTGCAGCGCAAACAGAAAGACATCGGCCAGGCGGCCGACGAGCGCCTGCGCAAGCTCGAACCCGTCAAGGTCACGCTGGACGGCAAGGAATTCGTCGTCGAACAAGACGAGCGCAAAGCCTACGAAGAGGCCATCGGCGTGATCCGCAATGGCGACTTCGACAAGGCGGTGGCCATGCTGGCGGCCTTCCAGCGGCGCTACGTCGGCAGCAACTACACCGACTCGACGCGCTTCTGGCTGGGCAATGCGCTCTACGGCAAGCGCGACTACAAGGAAGCCATCATCGCTTTCCGCGCCTTCGTTTCAGCGGCGGCCGAGCACCCCCGTGCCCCCGAAGCCCTGCTGGCCCTGGCCAACAGCCAGGCCGAGATGAAAGACGCCCGGGGCGCGCGCAAGACGCTGGACGAACTGATCAAGGCCTACCCGCAGTCCGAAGCCGCTGCGGCCGCCAAGGAACGGATGGCCACGCTGAAGTAAGCCGACGGCGACCCATGCAGGAAGCCGATCTTCCCCGCCTGCTGACGCAGGTGCTCGGTCTGGCGTTTGCCTTCGCCGTCGTCTTTGGTGCCATCGCCCAGCGCACCCATTTCTGCACCATGGGTGCGGTGGCCGACATCGTCAACATGGGCGACTGGGCCCGCATGCGCATGTGGCTGCTGGCCATCGGCATGGCCACGTTGGGCTTCAACGCGATGGTGGCGATGGGCTGGCTACAGGCCCAGCATTCGGTCTACGCCGCGCCGCGTTTGCTGTGGTTGTCGCATAGTGTGGGCGGCCTGATGTTCGGCTTCGGCATGGTGCTGGCTTCAGGCTGCGGTAGCAAGACGCTGGTGCGCATCGGTGGCGGCAGCTTGAAGTCGCTGGTGGTCTTCGTGGTGCTAGGCATCGCAGCGTACGCCACGATGCGCGGCATCACGGCAGTGGCGCGTGTGGCCACGGTGGACGCCGTCGGCATCACCTTGCCAGCCGGACAAGACCTGCCGTCGCTGTTGGCCGTGTGGACCGGCGCGCCGCGCACCGTACTGGCCGGCTGGCTGGGCGGCGGCATTGGGCTGGCCTTCGTGGCGGTGGCGCTGTCGCGGCGCGAAGGCCGTCGTGCCGAGGTGCTTCTGGGCGGCGTGGGTATCGGCGCTGTCATCGTCGCCGTATGGTGGCTGTCAGGCCGCATGGCCCACTTGGCCGAGCACCCGGTGACGCTGGAAGAGGTCTTCCTGGCGACCAATTCGCAGCGCATGGAATCGCTCAGCTTTGTGGCGCCTTTCGCCTACACGCTGGACTGGCTGATGCTGTTCAGCGACAAGAGCAAGCTGCTGACCATCGGCATCGTGGCAACCGTGGGCCTGGTCGTCGGTTCAGCCGCCGTCGCGTTGCTGCAGCGCACCTTCCGCTGGGAAGGTTTTGGCGGCGTCGAGGACACCGCCAACCACCTGGTCGGCGCGGTGCTGATGGGTGCGGGCGGCATCACCGCGCTGGGTTGCACGGTGGGGCAGGGCTTGTCGGGCGTGTCCACGCTGTCCATCGGCAGCTACCTGTCGGTGTTGGCCATCGTGCTGGGCGCTGTGGCCGCGCTGCGTTACCAGGTGTGGCGCCTGGAGCGCATGGTTTGACGGTCTTGATCGACAGCCACGCCAGCGTCGCCACGTCCGGCAGCGCCAGTGACCTGGCCGATCTCGAGCGTCGTTTCGGCGGCCTGCGCCGTTTGTATGGCCCGCTGGGCTACGAACGCCTGCGCGCCGCGCGCGTGGCCATCGTGGGACTGGGCGGCGTCGGTTCCTGGACCGCCGAGGCCCTGGCGCGCAGTGGCGTTGCGCAACTGGTGTTGATCGACCTGGACCATGTGGGCGAGTCCAACATCAACCGCCAGGTGCAGGCGCTGACACCCACGCTGGGCCAGCACAAGGGGCAGGCGCTGCGCGAGCGCATCGTGCTCATCCACCCCGGTTGCGACGTGCAGGTGGTGGACGATTTCGTTACCCCCGACAACTGGCCCGCGCTGCTGCCTATGCCGGTGGACGCGCTGATCGACGCCTGCGACCAGGTGCGCGCCAAGGCCGCGCTGGCCGCCTGGGCGCTGCGCGAGCGCGTGCCGCTGGTCTGCGTCGGTGCCGCTGGCGGCAAGCGCCAGGCGCAGCGCGTGGAGGTGGAAGACCTGGCCGACGCCACACACGACCCGCTGCTGGCCAGCCTGCGCCAGCGCCTGCGCAAAGAGGCCGCCGCACCGCGCACGGGGCGCATCGGGCTGCGCTGCGTGTTCTCACGCGAGGCGGTGGCGGCGCCGGATGCCGCCTGCGGCATCGAAGGGGTTGGCGACGGCACCCTGAATTGCCACGGCTACGGTTCCAGCGTCGTCGTCACGGCCACTTTCGGCATGGTGGCGGCCGGCGAGGCCATCGCTCAGCTCTTGTCTGTATGAGCCCAAGGGACAGTGCCGATTTTCTGCATATAATGCGAGGCTCTTCGGACGGGTCGTTAGCTCAGTCGGTAGAGCAGCGGACTTTTAATCCGTTGGTCGCGTGTTCGAGTCACGCACGACCCACCATGTGACGCATTGAATCAGGCCAGCCTGATTTACACCGGTAATTCGGGCTCTTAGCTCAGTTGGTAGAGCAGCGGACTCTTAATCCGTTGGTCGACAGTTCGAATCTGTCAGGGCCCACCAATCCAATCAGCGGCTTAGGCTTCATGGCCTAGGCCGTTGGTCCATCTGGCGCAGCCGCAGCGCAGCCAGCCCAACAGGCTGGCCCTGCCGCCCCAATCCCACCACCCTGGACTCAGCGGATCAAAGACCGGTATGGCAGCAGCCTTGCCACGTGCAACTTTCAGCGGTTCAGGGCTGGTGCGCCGGCTCTCGGAACTGGCGGGTGCCGGCGCCACCCAGCGCGACACAGCCGACGACTCTGGCCCGCAGCAGACCTTCGCCGAAAGGCTGGGCCTTTGGCTGGATTGGACCGACGCCATTGCCTTGTCGGCCGCGCTGAATGCCGTTCCGGCGCCCCGGCCGGCAGGGCCGGCAGGTCCCGATGCTGACGCGGACGCGACTGCGGAAGGACAGGCGCTGCGCCAGCAAAACGCCGCGGTCGCAGCCTGCGCCCGTGTCCGCAAGGACCTGGTCAAACTGGCGACTTCCGACAGGGTCTTCGCGGCCGACAAGACCGCTGCGACGTCTGAAGCGTCCGATTTTTCGGCCTACCGCCGCGACTACCTCGGCCACCAGCGGGCCATGGACATCAGCCTCGGACCTTTGCGGGCCCACGTGCGGGCGGCCTTGGCCAGCGTGTCTGCCGAGCTGGCCCGCCTCGCCGCGCTAGATGCGGTACTGGACGACGCATTGCGCCCGCGAGAACGCCATTTGTTGGCCACCGTGCCCCATTGGCTTGAAAAACATTTCGAGCACCTGCAACAGACGCACCCGGCTGATGAAGTCAAGCTGTCGCGTTACCAACAAGACATGCGAAACGTGTTGTCAGCCGAATTGGAAATGCGGTGGCAGCCGATAGAAGGAATGATGGACGCACTGCGCCACGAGGCAAGCCGACAACCATGAACAAGAACTTTTGCACGGCAGCCTTTGCCGTGGGCCTGGCCGCTGTCGCATGGGTCGCTTACGGCTATCTGGGCTCGAACACGTTGGCTTTGACAATGACGCTGCTGATCGCCACGTTCTATGTGACGGGGGCGTCGGAATTGCGTCGTTTCGACCAGGCCACGGCCACTTTGCGATCGGCATTGACCGCATTGACCCCACCGTCAGCACAATCCGAAAACCCGACGCACTTGGGCGACTGGCTGCGCCAGGTGCACCCGGCTTTGCAGAACCCGGTGCGCCTGCGCATCGAAGGCGAGCGTGTGGCTTTGCCCGGCCCGGCGTTGACACCCTACCTCGTGGGCCTGCTGGTGCTGCTGGGCATGCTCGGCACCTTCCTGGGCATGGTGGTGACTTTGAATGGCGCGGTGATGGCGCTGGAAAGCACCACCGACCTGGCCACCATACGCAACGCGTTGGCCGCCCCGGTAAAAGGTTTGGGCCTGGCTTTTGGCACCTCCGTGGCCGGCGTGGCCGCGTCGGCCATGCTAGGCCTGATGTCGGCCCTGTGCCGCCGCGAAAGGCTGCAGGCAGCGCAGCTATTGGACACCGCCATCGCCGGCAGCTTGCGCGTTTTCTCACGAGCCCATCAGCGCCAAGAAACACTGAAGGCTTTGCAATTGCAAGCCCGTGTTCTGCCTGAAATGACGCAACACCTGCAAAGCATGATGGTGCAAATGGAAAGCCAGAACGGGGCGTTGAATGCGCAAATGCTGGACAACCAGAATGGCTTTCACCGTCATGCACTGACCGTCTATTCGGAATTGGCGGTGGCTGTGGATGGATCGCTGAAGAAGACTCTGGCGGAGAGCGTGGTGGTGGCCGCCGCCGCCATGCAGCCTGTGGTGGCCGCCACCATGGCGGGCCTGGCGCAGGAAAGCAGTGCCTTGCGGGCAAGCCTGGCGCACACGGTGCAGGCGCAACTCGATAGCGTGACGGCGCAACTCGGCGCGGCCGCCACGGCGTTGCAAACGGACCTGGCCGTGCGAGACGAGCGGCGCTTGGCCGCTTTCAGCCTGTCTTTGGATGCCATGGCCATATCCCTGTACAAGGCCTGGCAAGCCGCGGGCGCGCAAATGCTGGACCAGCAAACGCTGATCTGCAAGACGCTGGAAGACACCGCCCGCGGCATCCAAGCCCAGGCGCAAGCGCATGCCAGTGAGACCTTGGCTGAAATGGCCGGCTTGGTGCAATCGGTGGCCGAAGCGCCGCGTGCAGCCGCCGAAATGATGGGTGAATTGCGTTCGAGCCTCAGCGACAGTCTGGTCCGCGACAACGCCATGCTGGAAGAGCGCAGTCGCATCCTGGGCAACTTGAGCACCCTGCTCGACACCGTGCAGCAGGGCAGCAACGAACAGCGCGGAGCCATCGACACCTTGGTTGCGCAATCGGCTTCATTGCTGCAAGCCGTGGGCACGCAATTCACCGCGAAGGTCGATGCAGAGTCGGCCAAAATGGCCGCCGTGGCCACGCAAATCACCGGCGGTGCGCTGGAAGTGGCCAGCCTGGGCGAGGCCTTTGGTTTCGGCGTGCAATTGTTCAGTTCATCGAATGAAAGCCTGATTGTGAATTTGCAGCGCATTGAAAACGCGCTCGACAAGTCCATGTTGCGCAGTGACGAGCAACTGGCCTACTACGTGGCGCAGGCTCGCGAAATCATCGACTTGAGCACCTTGTCGCAAAAGCAGATTGTTGAAGACTTGCAGCAATTGGCCAGCAAGCGCCTGGCCTCGAACCACGACACCCGCGAGGCTGTTTGATGGAGGACATCGACGCCGGTCTGGAGCAGACCGCGCCCGTGTGGGCTGTGTTCGGTGACTTGATGTCGGGCCTGCTGGGTGCCTTTGTCCTGATGCTGGTCTGCGTGCTGGGCATTCAGTTTGAACTGACCACGAACTTGGAAGGCGAAGTCAAGAAGCGCCAAGCTGAGGAACAACAGCGCATGGCTTTGGAGAAGGCCTTGGCCATACCGCTGGCCACGGGCCGCGTTACGCTGAACAACGGGCGCATCGGCATCAGTGGCAACGTTCTATTTGCC
>JBBQAI010000110.1:0-15799 GCA_038316205.1 Burkholderiales bacterium | reverse complement strand
TCGAGCTTCAAGCTGTATGAATTCGAGGAGCGCGGAAAGGGCTCGACCAACGTCAGCTTCATCCTCGCTGACGGCACGATGCATGCTCACGTGTCGCAGATTCCGAAGGGCCGCTACAAGAAAGCCCACCGCCACGCAGCGGGCACCCACGTCCATGCCGTGGACGGGGTGGGCTACTCGCTGCTCTGGCACGAAGGTGACTCGGAATTCAAGGAATTCCCTTGGCGACACGGCTTCATGTACACCCCACCGTTCTGGATGTTCCACCAGCACTTCAACACCGGGCCGAGCCCGGCGCGCTACCTGGCCTGCAGCCTGGGCAGCCGGCGTTACCCTTTCATTTCGCTGCGGCGCAAGAGCTCCGAGGGCGCCGGCTCGATCTCCATTTCGCAGGGCGGCAGGCAGATCGAGTACGAAGAGCAGGACCCCCGCATCCACCGTAAATGGCTTGAGGAAATACAGGCTTCAGGCGTTGCCTCCGAGATGGGTGAGATCTTCGACGAGGCGGCGATCCTGCAATTGCCCGCATCGGCGCTCAGCGGCGTGATCCGGTCGCCGAAGTCCATCGGCCCGGCCGTCTGAGGCCAGTTGCCATCTGAACCCAAGTACCGAGCAGCACCATGTCCCATGACCTGGACTTCGATCATGAACATGAACAACCGAGCGAAGCCGAACAGGCGGCCATCGCGCAGCTGATCTGGGAACAGGACAGCATCGAACTGCGCACGGTGGGCATCGACATCGGCAGTTCAACCTCGCACCTGATGTTCGCCAAGGTGACGCTGAGGCGCCTGACGCAGGGGCTGTCCAGCCGCTTCACGGTCGTTGACCGCCAGGTGCTGTGGCGCTCGCCGATCATGTTGACGCCCTTTCTGGCCGACGGCACCATCGACGCCAAGGCGCTGGCGCACTTCATCCACCACGCCTACCACGATGCCGGCCTGCGCCGCCGCAGCATCGACAGCGGCGCGGTGATCCTGACCGGCGAAGCGATCAAGCGCAAGAACGCCCGCGCCATCGGCGACATCTTCGCCGCCGAGTCCGGCAAGTTCGTCTGCGCCACGGCCGGGCACAAATTGGAATGCCTGCTGGCCGCGCATGGATCGGGCGCGACGGCCTTGTCCCGACGCCGCCAAAGTTGCTGCCTGCACGTCGATGTCGGCGGCGGCACGACCAAGCTGGCCTTGATCGACAAAGGCGAAATTCTCAGCGTCGCCGCCATGGCGGTCGGCGGGCGCGTGCTGGCCCGCGACGCTGCAGGCGCGTGGACGCGCATCGATGCCACGGCGCACCGTGTCGCCTTGGCACTGGGCGTCGAGGCGACGCCCGACTCCTTCGCCGATGCCGCTGTTCGCACGGTCATGGCCCAACGCCTGGCAACCCTGATCGTCGACCAGATCGTCGGTGAGGGCGTCGATGCGCTGGGTGCCGAACTGATGCTGACCGAGCCGATGGGCCGGACCACAGCCCCAAAGTTCATCACCTTCTCGGGCGGCGTTGCCGAATACCTGTACGGCCGCGAAACCGCCGACTACGGTGACATCGCCGGGCTGCTGGCCCAGGAAATTGGCCAGCAACTGAAGACGCGGGTCCGCACCCCGGTGGTCGAGCCGCTGGAGCGCATCCGGGCGACTGTCATCGGCGCCTCGCAGTTCACCGTGCAGGTCAGCGGCAAGACGATCTACCTGCCCGACCCGACCGCCTTGCCCGTGCACAACGTGCCCGTGGTCCACCTCGGCTTGCAACTGAGCGACGACATCGACGTGAGCACCATCGCCGCGGCCTTCGCCCGGCGCGCCAGTGCGCTCGACCTGGCGCCCGAAGCTCGCCTGGCGTTGGCGTTCGCCTGGCATGGCGAGCCCGAGCACAGCCGCTTGTTGGCAATGGCCCGCGCGATCATGCAGTTCGCCGCACCGGCGGGCCAGCGCAGTGAAACCCTCTTCCTGATGATCGAGGGCGACGTCGCCGCATCGCTCGGCCGCATCCTTCATCACGAACTGGGGCTGGTTGGCCCACTGGTGGCCATCGACGGCATCGCGCTGCGCGAACTGGACTACGTGGACGTGGGTGAGTGGCTGGACCCGCCCGGCGTGGTGCCCGTGGTCATCAAGTCGCTGCTGTTTCCGGCCGGGCTTTAGAGGCATTCAGGTCACCTGCCATTACAGCTTGCGTTAGCCGTTAGCCGTTAGCCGTTAGCCGTTAGCTATTTTGTATTCGCCTTGGCGCCAGTACCGTCCAGCCAGCTAAGTATGGTTGCGTAGAGAACGCCAGCGTCCACGGGCTTGACGATGAATTCCGACATCCCTGCGTCCATGCAAGCAAGGCGGTCGTCATCGAAGGCATTGGCCGTCAAAGCCAATATCGGTATTGCTTGCCCGTCGGGCAAGGCGCGGATTGCACGGGTTGCCTCCAATCCGCTCATCACGGGCATCTGCATGTCCATCACGATCATGGCGTAATCGCCGGCTTTCGCCATGTCGAAAGCCTCTTGGCCGTTTGCCGCCACGTCGACGTCGAGTCCGACGCCATGGAGCATCGCCAACAGAACTTCTTGATTCACCTCGTTGTCCTCGGCCACCAGAATGCGCGCGCCGCGGTGGCGCTTGCGCAAAAGTGCCTCAGCGGTGGTCGCGCCGTCGGAGACGGCCACAGGCACAGTGCCGTGGCCCCTCTGCAAGCGGGCGGTGAACCAGAATGTGCTGCCCACGCCGGGCCGGCTCTCGACGCCGTACTCGCCCCCCATCAACTCAGCCAGCCGCTTGGTGATCGTCAGTCCAAGGCCAGTGCCGCCGAATTTGCGGGTGATCGAAGCGTCGGCTTGCTCGAAGGCCTGGAACAGGCGCAGCAAGTTCTCAGGCGCAATGCCGATGCCGGTGTCTTGCACTGAGAACCGCACCAGCAGTTCTTCGCCGCGGGACTCCAGAAGCTTGGCCCGAAGGGCGATCGAGCCGAATTCCGTGAACTTGACGGCATTGCCGGCAAAGTTGAGCAAGGCCTGGCGCAATCGGGTGGAGTCGCCTCGCAGCCACATCGGCACGGCATTGGCATCGGTCTCGATCGTCAGGCCCTTGGCACGCGCCGCCTCCGAAATGATCGAACCGACGGCGTCGAGCACCGCAGAGAGGTGGAAGTTGGCGGACTCCAGCCGCACCTGCCCGGCCTCGATCTTGGAAAGATCCAGGATGTCATTGATGAGCGACAGCAGGTGTTTGCTGGCACCTTGGATCTGATCCAGCCTGACCGACTGTTCTGGCGTGACGCCATCACGTCGCATCAGGTAGTTGAGGCCGATGATCGCGTTCAATGGCGTACGGATTTCATGGCTCATATTGGCCAGGAACTCGCTCTTGGCCTTGTTGGCGCCCTCGGCCAGATCGCGCTCGCGGCGGGTGCGCAAGGATTCGACCGCTGCCGATACGTTGTGCGCCATTTCCTCAAGGGGCGGTAACTCTTCGGCGTTGAACGCGTGGGTCTCGGCAGCGTACAGGGAGAGTACGCCGATGACCGTTTTCCCGACGGTCAACGGCAGTGCAAGGGACGATTGGTAGCCACGCTTCAACGCCGCTTCGCGCCACGGACCAACCTCGGGGTTCGTCGCCCAGTCCTGATTCACATGGGTCTTCCCGGTGCGCGTGGCGGCCCCAGTGGGGCCTTGCCCGATGTCGACCGCGAGGTCCCAGGAAAATCGAACTTCGTGCAGATAGCCTTCGTCCTTGCCCGCATGGGCCTTGACCTGGATCGACTTCGCGGCGTCGTCGCAGGCATACCCCACCCACGCCATGGGGTAATTGCCTGCGGCAACCACGGACTGGCAGATCTGGGTGAGGTATGTGGTTTCGTCCTGGACATCGGCCAAGCTCACGTTGCAGCTACTCAACACCCGCAACGATCGGTTCAGGCGCCGGGCACCCTCTTCGGCCAGCTTGAGTTCGGTGATGTCGGCGAAGGTCACGACGATCTGGCTGATCTGCCGCTGCACGTCGCGAAAGGGGTAGGCGTCAACCTGAACCCACACTGGCAGCGGCAGGTCGGGGCGACGCACGCCCAGCACCAGTTTGTTGACGGCACTGCCGCGTGCCAGCACCTGGGGCACCGGAAAGCGGGCCAGTGGCATCGGTGAACCGTCCTCTTCCAGGAAGCACCAGTACGGATCGATCGAGACCTTGCCCAGCATCTGGTCGAGCGTCAGGCCGGTGACGCGGCAGGCGGCCGGATTGGCGTCGATGATGTGACTGTCAGGGCCATGCACGATGACGCCACAACTGATGTTGTCGAGCAGCGCTTGCAGCCGCTGCTCGTTGTCGAACAAGGCTGATTCAGCCTGTTTGCGCGCGCTGATGTCTTCGAACGTGGAGTAGAAGCGCACCGCTGCGCCGCTGGCATCACACTCGCAGCGAACCCTGATGGCCGCATGCAGAACCTGTCCGTCTTTGCGGATATAGCGCTTGTCCGTCTGGTAGCTGTCGCACTCGCCGGCCGACATGCGTTCGAACTGCATCACATCGCCTGCGAGATCGCCAGGATGGGTCAGTGCTGCCCAGGTGACGCCGCGCATCTCCGTTTCGCTGTATCCGAGCATCTGGCAAAAACGACGGTTGAACCGTTCCCAGCCCTTGCCCGGCGTGGTGATGGCCATGCCGACCAGATCGGATTCGAAGAAGTTTATGTAACCCCGCAGGGCAGATGGCGTATCGGCCAGAGGCGCGGTGGGTGCGTCCATCTCGTGCCCGACGCACAACAATCCCATGTGTAGCCCGCCGTGCCCCAGCACAACCTGGTCCTGCCACTCGACCCGCAGAATCCGACCATCGCGGCAGATCAGGGAGTTGACACGACTGCTCGGCAATGAGCCCGCAGCCGTTTGCAGCAACGCACGGAACGCACTGTGTTCGACGGGCGGCAGCAGTCGCTCACAACCGTCCTGCCCCAGGATTTCCGCCCGCTGCCAGCCCGTCAGCCGCTCAAAGTACGGATTGATCTGTTCGACCTTGCCAAACGCGTCGAACCTGATCGCCGGTACCGCCACCGCGTTCAGCACATACATCGCCAACGGTGTTTCTGCAAACTCGGTCGACATCACAAACTCTCGCTTTGCACGCATCGTACGCGAAGCGCGGCGGGGGGCTGGACCCAATCTGGCGTGCCGAACCCTCTGTGGGCGGTGCGCATCACGCGAGACTCGATGGCGCACGTTCGGCCTGCGATCCCGCACGACGCTCGGCAGTTGGAACTCAAGCCCACGCCGCCTGGGCGCGCGTATCGCCGGGTACGATCACGCATGCATGCCGATGCGGTCGATGTCTGCCTGTCCAAGCTCCTCGCCGACGACCTCGATGCCCGTGCCGCCTTGACCACATACCGTCAGGCGGCGCGCGACAGCGGCGATGCCGTGCTGTTGTGGTTGCTGTCGGCTGCGGAACTTCTGACCATCGCGGCGGACTTCGACGACTTCCGCGGCCTGGACGCCGCCCTGGCGCAGTTCTCTGTCGGCTGTGCCTCGGCACCCCGGCTTGCGCGGGAGCGCGATGAACTGCGCGTCGCTGCGGCCCGGGTCGTTCTGCCTTCTCTGGATCACGCCGTGGCGCACGACGATCCGCAAGTGCTGGCCGCCGCCGCCCGCCTTCACGCGGCGCTGCGAGACGGCAGCGACCTGCCCGCTGGCGAGCGGGTGCTCATGGCCAAGGTGTTGATCGACCACGCCGCCATGCTCAACGACGCGCAGGCCGTCGGACGGGTCGTCGCCATCATGCAGCCCGAGGTACAGAGCGGAACGCTGTCACGGGCCTGGCAGGGCCGCTGGTGGCTGCTGTTGGCAAGCAACGCGGACTACTTCGGCCAGCCCGAGGCGGCGCTGGAAGCGCGCGCGCGTGCCGAGGCGCTGACCGAACAAGGCGGCCTGCCGGCACTGCGTTTCGAACTGCTGTGCGACGAGATGTCCCGCGCACTGCGGGCCGACGACGGGCCGCGTGCTGAGCGCATCTACGTCCGCATCGAACATCTGCGACCCGAAGTCGCGCCCGGCCGTGTGACCAAGGGCCTGCGCGCACAGGCCGCGATGCACACCTGGCGCGGCGAATACCGCCACGCGCTGGCGCGCATTGAGCTTTTGCTGGCGCTGTGTGAAGACCTGCAGGTGCCCTTGCGCGACCGCGGCAGTTACTTCGTTCAACGGGCCTATTGCCTGATAGGCCTGCGCGAGCACGCCGGCGCCGTGGCCCAGTTGCAGGCCTTGCAGCCGCTGCAGAAAGGGGGCCAGGGCGAAGTGCTGTCCGCGCTGCTGGAACTGGCGCACGCGGTGCGGGGGCTGGACGAGGGCGTTGCCACGGCCCGAGCGCTGGTTGCCAGCGCATTGCGGCGCTGCGAGACGCTGGACTTCAACCGTTTCCTGATGCCCTTGCCGCAATGGGCGTCGCGCCTGGCCGAGATCGCGTTGGAGGACGGCGTGGCCACCGAATTCGTCACCGCAGCCGTCCGTGCGCGTCGCTTGCGTCCGACCGACCCGACGCGCGAGGACTGGCCATGGCGGCTGCAGATACAGGCGCTGGGGCCGCTGCGGCTGCGCCGCGACGGGGCGCCATTGCGCTTCACCGGCAAGGTGCCGAAGAAGCCGCTGGAACTGCTTGCGCTGCTGGTGGCACACGGTGGCCGTCCGCTGCCACTGGACGTGGCCCAAAGCGCACTGTGGTCTGCGCCGGAGGCGGGCGACCCCAAGGCTGCGCTGGAAGCGGCCTTGTCTCGGCTGCGCAAGCTGCTGGACGTGCCCGACGCGGTGCTGATCGGCGATGGTGGCCTGCAGCTGGACGCGCGGCTGGCCTGGACCGACGTGGCGGCCTTCGAGACGCTGGAGCAGCGATGGCGGGCGGCGATAGCGCCCGGCGCTGAATCCGCCGAGGCGGCCGCGTTGGCACGCCGCGCCATCGCCCTGTATGGCGGTGCGCTGCTCGGCAACGAGACGCAGTCACCCGCCGGCCGCGTGCTGCGCGAAGGTCTGGGCCGGCGCTTCGCGGCGCTGGTGACAGGCTACGGGCGGACGCTTGAAACTGCGGGTCATTGGCGCGAAGCGGCCGAACTTTACGAGCAGGCGCTGTCCCGTGACATGGTGGCCGAGCCGCTCTATCGCGCGCTGATGCGCGTGCAGCTGCAACTCGGCGAGCGCGCCGAGGCGATGCGCACCTTCGTGCGTTGCCGTGACATGCTGGCCATGGTGCTGGGCGTTGCGCCTTCGCACGACACCTTGGTGCTGCGCGAGCAGGCCGCTGGCCACGGCTGAGCCCCGCCGCGGGCCTGAGCAGGTCGCGCGGGTCGCGCGGGTCACGCCAGCGAACCCGCCGCCGCCTCACCCGAAAGGGGTGTCTGGCCGGCATTCGGTCGATCGGTGGGTCATCTGTCGGTGGGCAGCCGGGCGAGCGAACGAAGCTTGCATCGCGACATCCCGATCGCGCAGCAAGGAGGCCGCCCGTGACCACCACCCTCAAGTCAACAAGCCGCCTGGCAGCCCTGGTCATGGCCCTGGCAGCAGGCACCGCGTCCGGACCGGCCCTGGCCAACGCCGGGGTGTATGTGCTGAACTTCAACGGCCCGGACGTCACCGCTTTCGCACCGATCAGCCTGAACCGAAGCGTCAACAACGACAACGGCTTGATCCGGGCAACTGCTGACGCCAGCGCGGCTCTCGACACCGGGACGCTGCGGGCGGCCACCAGCTACCAGGTCTACAACAGCACCTACTACTGGCAGACCTGCAACGCGTGCCCCCAGGTGACCCCCCTGCTGCAGGACGTGCTCACCATCCTGGGGCCAGGCCCCACCGCCGCCCTCACCTTGCAGATGCACCTCGACGGCAAATACACGATCACCGGCTCGACCGGCCTGGCCGAGATCAGGACCGACGTCTACATGGACGTGGGCGGTGGCAGCTATGGACAGGCCGCCATGGCGCTCGATCGCATCTACTCGTCGGGCTTCGTCAACCCGCCACCGAAAGACACGCTGACCTCCGAACTGATCGGCAACTTCGCGCCGAGCAGCTATGTGCACACCACGGCCAACACAGCCGACGGATTGCTGGTGATGACCATCACCGTGCCGACGAACCAGCCGCTGGGCTTGAACATGGGGCTGGACATCGTTTACGCGCAACTTGCACCGACCGTGTTCGCCGCCGCCGACTTCCAGCACACCGCCCAAGTGTCCATGTCGCTGCCGGCCGGCTACAGCTACACGTCGGCCTCGGGGGTCTTCCTGTCGGCGTCGCCGGTGCCCGAGCCGGCTGCGGCCCCGCTGTTCGCTGTCGGACTTGCCTTGCTGGCTTTGGCGCGGCACCGCCGAAGCCGCCGCCTGGCTGCGCCAGCGACCCAGCGCCGTTGATCATCGACCACAGCTTCTAGTTCTGAAGGTTGCCGGCAACGGCTGGCTCTTGAGTCTGGGCCAGCGGCAAGATGCACATCAAGGACGCTGACAAGCTTTCGGGAGACGCCCTGCCCGACCGGCGGGGCCCGGTCGCCGGCCGATCAGGCCCTAAGGTCGCGGCGAAACCGATGGCAACGTCCTGACCACCACGGGACCGCTCGACGAGTCGGCCGCCGTCGCTAGGGACTTGCCCTGTTTCAGCGCCACACTGTCGGACAGGATGTTGACCGCCTCGTTCAGGAGGACGTCTTTGACGGCGTCCTTGGTCTTTTCTGCGGCGAGGTCCTTGCCGAGCTTGCGTTCGTTGAACTGCAAGCCATCGTCCGCCAGTGCGCTGGCCTCAGCCTGGGCTGCGTCCGCGCCTGCGGCACCCAGCATGGCGGTCAGACGCTTCGCCTGCGCGGCGCGCTCCTGGCGCCGGACCTCTTCGTTCAGCGAAATCAC
Source organism: Burkholderiales bacterium (assembly GCA_038316205.1). Taxonomy (GTDB): domain Bacteria; phylum Pseudomonadota; class Gammaproteobacteria; order Burkholderiales; family Burkholderiaceae_C; genus Rubrivivax. The sequence continues at coordinate 6,946 of JBBQAI010000110.1, read as the reverse complement.
GTTGTTCTTGCGCAATGCCTGCGACCTTGCAAGGTCTTCCAGCAGGCCCTGGTAGTCCCGGTCGCGTTGAACGCGTCTTTCGTGCCACGCCAGCAAGACGGGCAGTTGAGTTTTCACGTCGCCCACTGGCGCGTAATCGGCCGCCTGGATGCGGGTCCACGGCAAGGCGTTGCCAAAGCTGGACTCGCCGAACTCGGCGTCGTCGGCGGTCTGTGGGAACCCCATGTCCGGTGTCACGCCGCGCAGTTGGGTCGTTCCCCCGTTCACGCGGAAGAACTGCGCAATGGTCATCTTCAGTTCGCCATACACCGGCTTGGCATTCCTGGCGATCTGGTCGAGGCTGGCCACAGTCTGGACGGTGCCCTTGCCGAAGCTGGGCTCGCCGATGATCAGGCCGCGGCCATAGTCCTGAATCGCCGCCGCGAAGATTTCGGAAGCGGAAGCCGAAGCCCGGTTGATCAGCACGCCCAGTGGCCCGTCCCAAGCCACGCCGGTGTCTGTGTTTCTTTCAACGGTGATGTCGCCTTTGGCATTGCGGGTCTGCACCACCGGCACCTTGCCCAGGAACAGACCCGACAGCACCACCGCTTCGCGCAACGAGCCACCCCCGTTGTTGCGCAGGTCCACCAGCAGGCCATCCACCTTCTGGGCCTTCAAGTCCACCAGCCGTCTGGCCACGTCGCGGGATGCGCTGCGATAGTCCTTGGCGCCCTTGCGCAGCGCGTCGCTGTCCTCGTAGAACGAGGGCAAGGTGATCACGCCAACGAGTCGTTTGGTCGCACCCTGCGTCACCGAATAGACCTTGGCCTTGGCCGCACGGTCCTGCATCGTGATGGTGTTGCGGATCAGGATCACGGTCTTGTTCGAGGCGTCGGGCCCGTTGTCGGCCGGCAGGACGTCGAGCCGAACCGTCGAATCCACCGCGCCCCGGATCAGGGCCACCGTGTCGTCCAGGCGCCAGCCGACGACATCCTCCATCGTGCCAACCGCGCCTTGCGCGACGCCCACGATGCGGTCACCCACCTTCAGCTGACCGGACAGGCTCGCGGGCCCGCCCGCCACCAGTTCCCGGATCGTGGCGTAACCGTCGATCTCCGTCAAAACCGCGCCTATGCCCACCAGTGACAGGCGCATCGCGATACCGAAGTCCTCCGCGGCGCGTGGCCCCAGGTAATTGGTGTGGGGTTCGATCGCCGTCGTGTAGGCATTCATGAACGCCTGGAAGGCGTCAGCGCTGGTGATCTTGCCCAGGCGCGTGGACGCGCTGTCGTAGCGCTTGGCGAGGATCTTGACGATGCCCGGGTCAGCCTGGCCTGCGAGCCTGAGCCGCAGCCAGTCGTTCTTGACGCGCCCGCGCCAGAGCTCACGCAACTGCGCCTCGGTCGCCGGCCAGGGCTGGTTCTTGCGGTCGATCTGCAGCGTTTCGTTGCCCCTGAAGTCGAATCCCATTTGCAGCAGGCTGCGGGAATAGGTCATCCGCTCGGCCGCGCGGCGTTCGTACAGATTGAACATCTCGAACGGTGCGCGCAAGTCCTCGGTCAGGATGGCATCGTCCAAGCGGGTGCGCTCAACACCCATGCGGTCGACGTCGGACTGCAGAAAGTAGAGCTTCTCGGGGTCCAGCGCCTTCAGGTACTGGTCGAACATCTTGCTCGACAGGGCATCGTCGAGCGGGACGGCCTTGTAGTGGTAGCGCGACAGCAGTTCCGCGGCCAGACGGGCCGCCTTGGCATCCTGCACCGCCGGCTTCAGGAGCGGCGGGTAAGAAACCTCCGAATCCGCCGTGGCAACCTGCATCGCGGTCGCCAGGGCCAGCACGAGCCAAATCAGCTTTTGTTTCAATCGCACCCCACCACAGTTGAATTGCCCAAGAAGCCCGCACACTCAAATCCGGGCCATGGACTGAAAAAGGCCTGACCTCGCCCCGACAGTGCCGCCGGCCAGGCAAAGCCCTTGATCAGGCTGCGGACAGACGCCCTGGCGTTGCCGGCGTCCTGAAGCAAGGCCTCAAGCATAGAACCAGGCAGGACGTCTCTGCAGCGCGCCATCTTGCGCCTGAAGGCGAGCACCTTCGAGCAGCAACTGGCCTGTGGCGGCTGTCATTGGGGACGGGTCGCCGGCGGGGCGATTTTCTGACCCATCCGCCCAGCGGAACTTGCCGGGTATCACCTGCAGGAGTCAGCGCGGGCCGACCTGTTGCACCGGCTCGGACACCTCGTCGGCGCCAGTGCCGTCTACCGTCAAGCAGTGATCAGCGGCAGGCCGCGCAGGGCCTGAACCAACGTGAACAGGAAGGCGGCCGTCCATGCGCCGCTCGCCGCCCACACCAACGACCGGGGCGCGGGCAGACGCAGCGCAACGATGACGGCTGCATGCCGGCCGTTGCCCCGAGCACGAAAGTCCGCGCCGGGCCTCGACACGTGACAGCACCGACAGACCCGGTGACACCAATTTCAGGCAGACGACGCCGAGCGCTTCCCCATATCGATCCGCGATTCGGCCGGTGAGACAGGTCTGATTCATCGAGACGGCGCGAACTTGTTACTGGACAAGCGGATTGAATCGAAGCGCAGACTATCCGTCGTGTCCACTCGCCGAAAGACCAATATTGTTCGGGGAGCCCAAGGAATTTGTTCGTATCAGATTGCCGACTGGCACCACCGGCAGCAAGTGGCAGAGACCGACGCAGCGCCCGAATGGTCGAGCTGAATGGGCTGATGCTGGGTCAATCGTCGCTTCGGCGATCGCCTCAAACGGTTGCGATGCGCATCAGGTTCGTGGTGCCGGGCGTCCCGAAGGGCATGCCCGCGATGGCGACGATGAACTGCCCGGTGTCGGCAAAACGTTCGCGGCGCGCGATCTGCCGTGCGACCTCGGTCATCTGTTCGACGCTGGCCACGTCGTCGATGTACACGGAGTGCACGCCCCACACCAGTGTCAGGCGCCGCGCCGTCTGCAGGCGCGGCGTCAGGCTCAGCACCGGCGACTCCGGCCTTTCACGTGCCGCACGCAAGCTGGTGTGGCCGGAACTGGTGTAGCAGACGATGGCTGCAGCGTGCAGCAGCGAAACCGCACGACGCATGGCGCAAACGACTGCTTCGGCAACGTCGTCGCCGGGACGCGCCGAGGTGTGCGAGGCGTCGATCAGCTGGCGGTACTGCGGGTCTGCCTCGACCTGTTCGATGATGCGGTTCATCATGTCAACGGCCACGACCGGGTACTTGCCCGAGGCCGATTCGGCCGACAGCATCACCGCATCGGCACCGTCGTAGATGGCCGTGGCCACATCGGACGCCTCGGCGCGTGTGGGCACGGGGCTGTCGATCATCGACTCGAGCATTTGCGTGGCCACGATGACCGGCTTGCCCAGCTTGCGGCAACTGCGCACGATACGTTTCTGGATGGCGGGCACGCGCTCGGCGGGCAGTTCGACGCCGAGGTCGCCGCGCGCCACCATCACCGCGTCGGTCAGCGCGACGATCTCGTCCAGGCAATCCACCGCCGAGGGCTTCTCAAGCTTGACGACGATGGCAGCACGGTCACCAATGATGTCGCGCGCTTCGGTCACGTCCTGCGGGCGCTGCACGAAGGAAAGGGCGATCCAGTCGGCCCCCAAGTCCAGTGCCAACGCCAGGTCCTTGCGGTCCTTGGCGGTCAGTGAGGTGATGGGCAACACCACGCCCGGCACGTTGACGCCTTTACGCTCGGACAGCTTGCCACCCACCAGCACCCGCGTGTCGGCGAAGTCGGCGCCGCACCGGTCCACCACCAGACGCAATTTGCCGTCGTCCAGCAACAGCTCAGCGCCAGGCACCAAGGCGGCGAAGATCTCAGGATGCGGCAAACGAACCCGGCGCTGATCGCCCGGCGTTTCGTCCAGGTCCAAGCGGAACGACTGGCCTGGCGCCAGCAGGATCGGACCGTCGGCAAAGGCGCCGACGCGCAACTTGGGGCCCTGCAGGTCGGCCAGGATACCGATCGGCCGCCCGGTTTCCTGCTCCAGCGCGCGCAGCACCTTGACGCGCTCGCTGTGGTCTGCGTGGCTGCCGTGGCTGAAGTTGAGCCGGAACACATCGACCCCGGCCATGAACAACTGACGAACGACCTGCGGGTCGGAGCTGGACGGGCCCAGCGTGGCGACGATCTTGGCGTTTCGGGTTCTGCGCATGTTTACTCGTTGGAAGGCGCATCGATGAAGATGGCGCGAAAGTCGTTGACATTGGTGAGCGTCGGGCCGGTGATCACCGAATCGCCCAAGCTCTGAAAGAAACCGTGGCCGTCGTTGTTGGCCAGGCTGTCCTGCGGCTTGATGCCTTTTGCCCAGGCGCGCGCCAGTGAGTCGGGCGCGAGCAACGCGCCTGCGATTTCCTCCTGCCCATCGACGCCGTCGGTGTCACCCGCCAGCGCATGGACGCGCGGATGCCCGTTCAGTGTCACCCCCAATGACAACAGGAATTCGACATTGCGCCCCCCGCGGCCCTGGCCCCGAATAGTGACGGTGGTCTCGCCGCCAGACAAAATGACGCAGGGCGCTTGGAAGGGTTGTCCCCGCTCAGCCACCTGCAGAGCAATACCGCCCAGCACCTTGCCCACGTCGCGGGCCTCGCCTTCGATGGCGTCACCCAGGATGTACGCGGCCACGCCCGCGCCACGGGCCACGGCAGCTGCGGCCTCTAGCGCCATTTGAGGCGTCGCAATCATGCGTATCTGAGCGCCGGCGATGCGCAAGTCGTTGGGCTTGATCGACTCGCCACGGCCACTTTGCAGCACGTCCAACACCGCTGGCGGCAATTCGATGCCGTAGCGGCGCACGATGGCCAGCGCGTCCGCGCAAGTCGTCGTGTCCGGCACGGTCGGCCCGGAGGCGATGTCCATCGAGTTGTCGCCGGGCACGTCAGAAATCAGCAGTGTCAGCACGCGCGCCGGATGGCAAGCAGCAGCCAGCCGGCCGCCTTTGACCGCTGAGAGATGGCGCCGCACGACATTCATTTCGCTGATGGTGGCACCTGACTTCAGCAGCGCACGGTTGACCGCTTGCTTGTCTTCCAGCGTGAGCCCTGGCAGTGGGAACGGCAGCAGAGACGAGCCGCCGCCAGAAATCAGGCACAGGACCAGGTCCTCCGCCGTCAGCCCTTGCACCAACGCGAGCATCCGCTCGGCGGCCTTCAAACCCGACTCGTCCGGCACCGGGTGCGCGGCCTCGACGATCTCGATGCGGTCGCAGGGCACGCCGTAGCCGTAGCGGGTGACGATCAGGCCTCCCAGCTGTTCCGGCCGGCCTTGCCAGTGTTCCTCGACGGCCCGCGCCATCGCCGCCGAAGCCTTGCCGGCACCGATGACGATGAGCCGCCCGCGGCCCAAGCTTTGCGGCGTTGGCAAGTGCGGCGGGATGCAGCGCGATGGCTGCGCCGACGCGATTGCCGCGGCGAACATCAGGCTCAGGAGTTCCTTGGCCTGGGTGCCGCCAAGCCCGTTGATGGCTGTCATGTTGCGTCCGAAAATGCGGTCAGTCGGCCGTCATTCCACCTTATGGCCAATCTCGAAATTCGAGAGTTTTTCGAGCGCACGCACCATGCCCGAGTGGTCCCAGGCCGCACCGCCATGCGACACGCAGGCGCTGAACAGTTGCTGGGCATGGGATGTCGCGGGCAATGCCAGTCCCAAGGCCTTGGCGGCACCCAAGGCGAGGTTCAAGTCCTTCTGATGCAGCGCGATGCGAAAACCTGGATCAACGTTGCGCTTGATCATGCGGTCACCCAGGATGTCCAGGATGCGCGAGGTGGCCAGGCCGCCCATCAGGGCCTGGCGCACCTTGGCGGGGTCGGCACCGGCCTTGGCAGCGAACAGCAGCCCTTCGGCCACCGCATTGATCGTCAGTGCCACGACGATCTGATTGGCGACCTTGCAGGTCTGGCCGTCACCGCTGCCACCGACCAACGTGATGTTCTTGCCCATCAATTCGAAGACCGGCTTGATGCGCTCGAACACCTCGGCTTTGCCGCCGACCATGATGGACAGCGCCGCGTTCTTGGCACCGACGTCACCGCCGGACACCGGCGCGTCCAGGTAGTCGCAGCCCATGGCCTCGATCTTCTTGGCGAACTGCTTGGTTTCCACGGGCGAGATCGACGACATATCGACCACCACCTTGCCGGCCGACAAACCCTTCGCGACACCAGACTCGCCGAACAGGGCCTCAGCGACGTCGGGCGTGTCAGGCACCATCGTGATGATGATGTCGGCGCGCTCGGCAACGCCCTTGGCGTCCAGGCACTGTGTGGCGCGGCTCTGGGCTATGTCGTCGGGCATCTTGCCGTGCGTGTAGACGTAGAGCTGGTGGCCTGCCTTGAGCAGATGCCCAGCCATGGGCGTGCCCATGATGCCCAGGCCGATGAAACCGATCTTGAGGGGTTGCGCAGTCACTGGATGAATCCTTGGTTGTGGTTTTCAGTGCAATTGGGAAATAGCGGGTCAGCGCACGAACGGCTGGTGCCAGCCCAGTCCCGCCTCGGTCGTCGTCGCCGGCTTGTATTCACAGCCGATCCAGCCGCTGTAGCCGATGCGGTCCAGGTGCGCGAACAGGAACGGATAGTTGATCTCGCCAGTACCGGGTTCGTTGCGACCTGGGTTGTCGGCCAACTGGATATGGCCGATGCGGGCCAGGTGCTTTTGCATCGTCCCGGCCAACTCGCCTTCCATGCGTTGCGCGTGGTAGATGTCGTACTGCACGAAGGCGTTGTCTGCCCCCACCTCGTCGAGAATTTCCAGCGCCTGAACGGTGCGGTTCAGGTAGAAGCCCGGAATGTCGAAGGTGTTGATCGGTTCGATCAACAAGCGCAGACCGGCAGCTTTCAACTCTGCGGCGGCGAACTTCAAGTTGGCCACGAAGGTCTTGCGCAATTGCGCTTCAGCGACGCCACTGGGCGCCTTGCCAGCCAGACAATTG
>JBBQAI010000191.1:0-5073 GCA_038316205.1 Burkholderiales bacterium | reverse complement strand
CAACATCAAAACCAAGCGCTGGTAGCCGCCATGTCCTTCATCAACAGCGACACCACTTTCCTGGGCTATCGCCGCGAGAACGGCCGCGTGGGCGTGCGCAACCACGTCATCATCCTGCCGCTGGATGACCTGTCGAATGCCGCCGCCGAGGCCGTGGCACACAACATCAAGGGTGCGATGGCCATCGCGCACCCTTACGGCCGGCTGCAATTCGGCGCCGACCTCGACCTGCACTTCCGCACGCTGATCGGCGCGGGCTGCAACCCGAACGTGGCCGCAGTCGTCGTCATCGGCATCGAAGATAGCTGGACCCAGAAGGTCGTCGAAGGCATCGCCACCACCGGCAAGCCGGTGGTCGGTTTCGGCATCGAAGGCCATGGCGACCACGACACCATCCTGCGCGCCAGCAAGGCCGCGCGTGAATACGTGCAGTGGGCCAGCGAGAAGCAGCGTGAGGTCTGCCCGATCCACGAGCTGTGGGTTTCCACCAAGTGCGGTGAAAGCGACACCACCAGCGGCTGCGGTGCCAACCCCACCGTGGGTGACGCCTTCGACAAGTTGCACGCGCTGGGCAACTACCTGTGCTTCGGCGAGACCACCGAACTCACCGGCGGCGAGCAGATCGTGGCCGCACGTTGCGCCAACGACGCGGTGCGCGAGCAGTTCATGTTCATGTTCAACCGCTACCAAGACGTGATCAACCGCCACAAGACCAGCGACCTGTCCGACAGCCAGCCGACCAAGGGCAACATCGCGGGCGGCCTGACGACGATCGAGGAAAAGGCACTCGGCAACATCCAGAAGATCGGCAAGAAGTGCACGGTCGACGGCGTGATGGACAAGGCTGAAGCGCCGACCCACTCCGGTCTGTGGTTCATGGACAGCAGCAGCGCCGCAGCCGAGATGGTCACGCTGTGCGCGGCCAGCGGCTATGTGGTGCACTTCTTCCCGACCGGCCAGGGCAACGTCATCGGCAACCCGATCCTGCCGACCATCAAGATCTGCGCCAACCCGCGCACGGTGCGCTTGATGAGTGAGCACGTGGACGTGGACACCACCGGTCTGCTGCAGCGCGAGATCACGCTCGACCAGGCCGGCGACAAGCTGCTGGAATGCATGCTGCGCACCGCCAACGGCCGCTTGACGGCAGCCGAGGCGCTGGGTCACCGCGAATTCGTGATGACCCGTCTCTACGAAAGCGCCTGAGCGTGGCGCGCGTCGTCATCACCGAATTCATGGACGAGCGCGCGGTGGCGCAGCTGCGTGCCGTTCATGACGTGCTTTACGAACCGAAGCTGGTGGACGACGCACCACGACTGCTGGCCGAGGCGGCGCAAGCCGACGCCATCATCGTGCGTAACCGAACGCAGGTGCGCGGTGACTTGCTGCTGGCGCTCGCGCGCTGCAAGGTCGTCGGCCGCCTGGGCGTGGGGCTGGACAACATCGACCTGCCGGCTTGCGAAGCGCGCAACATCCAGGTCATACCGGCCACGGGTGCCAACGCGCTGAGCGTGGCTGAATACGTCATTGCCACGGCAATGCTGTTGCTGCGCGGTGCCTATGTGTCGACTGCCGACGTCGCAGCAGGCCGCTGGCCACGCAACGACTTGGCCAATGGGCGCGAGATCGCAGGCAAGACGCTGGGCTTGATCGGCTTTGGCTCCATCGGGCAACTCACCGCCGGCATGGCCAAGGGCCTCGGGATGCAGGTCATCGCCTACGACGCACCGATGGACGGCGAGCACCCGGCTTTCGCATTCGCCGGTGCGCGCGGCGCCAGCCTGGACGAGGTCGTTTCGCAGGCCGATGTGGTCAGCTTGCACGTGCCCTTGGTGGATGCGACGCGCGGTCTTTTCGACGCTGCACGTCTGGCTGCAATGAAGCGTGGCGCGGTGCTGATCAACACGGCGCGCGGCGGGATCGTCGACGAGCCGGCGCTGGCGTTGGCGCTGAAAAGCGGCCACCTCGGTGGTGCAGCGATCGACGTGTTCGACAGCGAACCTCTGCCTGCGACGCCGCACTTCGCAGGCTGCCCGAATCTCGTGCTGACGCCCCACATTGCTGGCGTCACGGCAGAGGCCAACGAACGCGTCAGTTTCCTGATTGCCGATCGCGTCCTGGAGGCCTTGCGATGAGACTCACGATGCATCAGGCGCAGGCCCGCGTGGCGCAGGCGCTGCAAAGTGCAGGCGCATCGCCAGCCATGGCGCAGGCCACGGCCCGCGCGCTGGTGCTGGCTGAGGCCCAGGGCCTGGGCTCGCACGGGCTGTCACGCGTGGCCCAGTACGCGACGCATCTGCGCAATGGCCGCGTCGATGGCGCGGCCGTGCCGCAGGTCATCCAGCGCAAGGGCGGCGCGCTTGTTGTCGATGCCAACGAGGGTCTCGCCTTCCCGGCCTGCGAGCTTGCCGTGCATCAGGCCATCGCCGCCGCGCGCGAGCACGGCGTGGCGGTGGCCGGCGTGGTTCGAAGCCACCACTGCGGCGTGTTGGTCGATCACCTGCGTGTCGCCGCTGCCGAAGGCTTCGTCGCACTGGGCTTCGCGAACTCACCGGCCGCCATGCCGGCAGCTGGCGGCAAACACCCGGTGTTCGGCACCAACCCGGTGGCCGCCATCTTCCCGCGTGCTGCGGCCGAGCCGTTGATGATCGACCTCAGCCTCAGTGAAGTCGCGCGCGGCAAGGTGATGGTTGCGGCGAAGGCGGGCCAGCCGATTCCGACCGGCTGGGCGCTGGATGCACAGGGCCAGCCGACCAACGACGCGAAGGCCGCGCTGGCCGGGTCGATGCTGCCGATCGGTGCCGCCACCTCGCCGAAAGGCGCGATGCTGGCGCTCGTCGTCGAACTGTTGGTCACCGCGCTGATCGGCGCGAATTTCGGCTTCGAGGCGTCGAGCTTCTTCGTTGACGAGGGCAATCGCCCGGGCATCGGACAGGCCTTCATCGTCATCGACCCTGGCGCACTGGCTGGCCGCGCGCACTACCTGCAGCGGGTCGAGGTGCTGCTCGCCGAGATGCTCAGCGACGAAGGCTTGCGCCTACCCGGTGCGCGCCGCGAGGCGCTGCGCTTGCAGGCCGAGTCGGCCGGCATCGATATCGCCGACGCGATGCTGGCTGCCTGGTAGTCCTGCCAAGCCCGCCCAGATCCTGAGCAGGCACAACGGAGCCCGCACGCTCAGGCAAGACTTGACCTTCAGGAACATCGACGAGCCGAAGCCCTTTTCACCGCCCGGCGACAGGCTCTGCGGGCGCACGCTGACCACCGGCGAACTGCTGTCGACCGTGCCGTCGTTCTTGACCAGCTTGCGGGGCTGCGGGGTGCTGTGGTGGATGACCAGATCCATTTCCGCCAGGCGCGCGCTGTTCTCCCACGGCGCGCAAATCGCTTCTTTGCTCCCGCAGCCCGGGTTCATGCCCAGCAACACGAAGCCACGCGCCGGAAACCGGCTCACCGTTCAATTCGCAGCGTCAACGGACGCTTTAAATGTCATTCGCGAGCGACGCAGCCAACGCTTGGCGGTGCCCACCGGTCGAGCCATCTGGTGCGCAATCTCTTCGTGGCGCAGGCTCCTGTAATAGGCCAGCATCAGGCTTTGCCGGTGCTCCGTCTGCGACATCAACCCGACGCCGAAGAAATCCTTGAAAAAGCCGGGCCAGAACTGGCGCGGTCTTCCTTGATCGCCGCAGTCATCTCGTCGACGTCGGCCGGGGCCACACCCAGCGGGTTGTCGTCGGTCTTCAGCATGTAGGGCCGCACCCGGGACACCAAAACGGCCTGCCGGACCTTTTTGCCCTGTTGCCGTCCTGGGTCGAGACATCATTCATGGCAATCCTCCAGGTCTGCGTTCAAATTTTCTGGGCGCGCCAGTACCCGCGAATCACGAATCACGAATCACGAATCACGAATCACGAATCACGAATGACGAATGACGAATAGGGAAAGACGCTCAGGACGAGGGGTTGTCGAGGCCGCGTATGGGGGCTGCGTCCTGGCTTAGCGGTGGGATGTGCACCTGCTTGTCCTGCAGCGCCGCGTCCTTGAAGTTCGCAGGATGCTGCGCATTTGCATTTTTCTCGGACTGTGCCAGCGCGCTGTTGACGCCGCTGACGCTGCGCGTTTCCTCTGAAGCGTCTGCGCCGAGGTGAACCTCGCCAGTCTGGCCGAGTTGCTCGGGCTGGGTGCCCGTCACCACCGCTTTGGCCATTTGGTAGAGCTGGGTGATTTTGCTTTCGGTCACGTTCCAGTAATGGGCGTGCACGATCTTGACTTCGATCAAAGCCAAATTGGGGTCGTCAACGCCGCCAGGAAACCAGGCCTGCGCCAATTTCGACCACAGCTCCTTGACCTTGGCCGTGTTCTGCACCACGCGCGCCTGGCCCGACACGGAAACGAACCGGTCGTGGCTGGTGTCGGCGTAGCTCAGGTTGACTACGGGTTCGGCCGCCAGGTCGTCCACCGGATCGCCACTGCGCGACATGAAGAACCACAGCGTGTCGTCGTCGCCCAACTCCCGGTTCTGCGTCGTCATCGGCCGGGCATGCAAATGGCCATTGCCATGCCGGGTGACGAACATCGCGAATCGGATGCCGTGTATCAATTCCCACAACTGGGTGCGGCCGTTGTTGCTGCTGATGCTGTCGGACATATTGAGTCTTTCTGGCTGAAAGACCCGTTTTACGACGCTGTGCAGACCCAGTCTGGGCGCTGTCGCACACACAAACGCAATTCGACACGCCTGGCAAATTGGACGGCCTGGCGCAAGCTGCGCCAGGCCGGTTTGACAACCGGGCGGCGGTGTCACACCAGTCGCAGACCCTCGTGCTTCAGCGGCAGGCTGCGCACCGGTTTGCCACGGGCCGCAGCGATGGCGTTGGTGATCGAAGGCGCCACGACGCAGATCGTCGGCTCGCCGACGCCGCCCCAGAAATCGAAGGTCGGCGCGATGACGCTTTCGATCTTGGGCATTTGCCGCATCCGTGCCACCGGGTAGGTGTCGAAGTTGCGCTCGACGATCCGGCCATCGGCGACGCTCGATTCGCACAGCAACGAATCCATGCCGTAAGCGACCGAGCC
>JBBQAI010000013.1:0-56525 GCA_038316205.1 Burkholderiales bacterium | reverse complement strand
TCGATCGCTTCGTAGTAGCTGAGCAATTGCGGGTCCATGTCTGAGGTCCTGGTGGGCGAGAGACGCGCCTGCGTTCCGGCGTTCGGGATGGGGGAGGGGGTGAGCGGTTTGCGGCGCATGTCTGGCGCAGTCAACGGCGTGATGGGTCGTTGGGCGAGATCGCCGCCCAGGCTTCCTGCAGCGGGCGCATCAGGCGCTGGCACTCGTCCAGCGCGGCCTCGTCGTTGCGCAGGTTGGCCACCGTGAGACGCATGGTCAGGTAGCCGTACAGGTCGTGCAGATCGCGGGCCAGCGTGCCGCCGGCCTTCAGGTCGAGCCCGGCGCGCAGGCCTTCGTCGATGATCCGCACGGCGCGGCCGATGGCGTGGCCCTTGCTGCCCACGTCGCCGTTGCGCATGGCGCCGCGGGCCTGGGCCACTGCTTCCATCCAGCCATCGAACAGCATGGCGACGAGAGCGTGGGGTGTGGCGCCTGAGAGTCGGGTCTCGACGCCGACCTGCTGGTACAGATCGCTGCGCAAGGCAACGCGGGACGGACGGCTGGAGAAGGTATTGGCGAACATCTTCGGGGGGTGCTGCATCGGCCTGTGATGCACCTGTTATCGGCCCGCCGCCGAGCCCACTTGAGACGGGATCTGCCCGTCTGGTGTCGCCTTGTTTCTGCCCGTGAATTACGCGCCGGACTTGTTCCAGTTCGCGATCTGCTGGGTCACGTAGGAGCTCAAGGAATTCAGCTTGGCCACGTTGGCATCCAGTGCCGTGTACTGCGCCACCAGGCGGGCCTGGAAGGTGTCCACGCGTGCGTTCAGCGCGGTCTGGTCTTCGCCGTTCTTGGCGATCAGCTTCTGCAGACCGGCGGTGCGCGTGGTGATGGTGCCGTCGACCCCCAGCGCCTGCGTGGCCAGGTCGGAATAGCGCCGCGCAAAGCCGCTGTTGGCGGAATTGCTGATGTCGCTGGTGGAGAAGGCCTTTTTCAGTTCACCGAGCTTGCCGGTGGCCGCGTCGAGCTTGGTCTGGCTGATCGTCAAAGTGCCGTCGCGCTGCACTTCCAGCCCGATGTCGGACATCCGTGCGAAGGTGCTGGACGCGCCGCTGGTGGCGCCCACCATGGTGCGCAGCCGGCCCTGCAGATTGGTCGCGGCGCTGTCGCCCTGCAGCACGCCACCGAGCTTGGAGGTGGGGTCGTATTTGGTCTGGTTGCCCAGGTAGGACACCATGGCGTTGTAGGCCGAGGCGAAGGTCTTGATCGCCGTCTGCACGCTGGCGGTGTCGGGGTTGGCGGCGATGTTGACGGCTATGGCGCTGACCTTGTTCAGGTTCAGCGTCAGGCCTTCGATGACGCCAGCCATCGCGTTCGTGGTGGACGTGACAGCGATGCCGTTGACCGTGGCCTTGGCATCCGATGAGCCCTGCATCAACTGCATGGCCGTTGCGCCGTTGGGCGGGTCGAAGGCCATCACCGAAAGACCCAGGTTGTCGCTGTTGTTGCCGTCGCTGTCGGCCGCCGTCATGCGAAAGCCGTTGGCCTCGCCGGTGGCGGTGGAACGCAGCGACAGGCGCACGCCAGTCGCGTCGGTGACCAGCGAGGCGGACACTCCGGCACCGGCGCTGTTGATCTTGTCCACGACGTTGCTCAGCGTGTCGGTGGACTCGATCTGGATGTCCACCGCGGTGCTGCCGCTTTTCGGACTGAAGTTGGCCTGGCCGCTGTCCCACGCGCCCAGCTGCAAGGTCAGCCTGCCGCTGCCGGGCTTGACGCTGTTGTCGCTGAAGGCCGTGGCCGAGGCCAGTGTCTGGCTGTTGGCCAGCGACTGCACGGTGACCGCGTAATTACCGGCGCTGACGTTGTTGCTGGACGAAACCGAAACGCTGCTGGTGTCGCTGGATGACACGGTGGAACCTGACCACAGCAAGGGGTTGTTAAGCGCATTGGCGGCCGTCTGCATCCCGCTCATCAGGCTGTTGATCTGCCCGAACGACGAGACCTGGGTTTGCAGCTGATTGGCCTTGTTCTGCATCAGGCCGATGGGCTGACGCTCCAGCGCCACCAACTTGGTGACGATGGTGTTCAGGTCCAGCCCGCTGCCGACGCCCAGGGAAGTGAAAGTGGCCATGGTGTGCTCCTTCGAGAGGAAAGGTAAGTGGCCCCTCCATGCACCAAGGGCCCCAGGGGCGGCACGGAGCCGGCCCCATGGAACCTTTTATCGACCGGGCCGCTGTGGGCTTTAGATCTTTTTGTTGCCGGCTGTTTCAGCCGGCGGCGTTTCCGCCGCCATCAGCCCTTCAGCAGCGACAGCACCTGCTGCGGCAACTGGTTGGCCTGCGCCACCATGGCGTTGCCGGCCTGCTGCAGGATGTTGGCCCGCGACAGTGCCGAGGTTTCGGCGGCGTAGTCGGCGTCCATGATGCGGCTGCGGGCGGCGGCCTGGTTTTCCACCGCAGTTTGCATGTTGTTGACGACGTTTTCGAAGCGGTTCTGAACCGCACCGAAGGTAGCCCGCTGGCTGTTGATGGCGTCGATGGCGACGTCGATGGAGGCGATGGCGGCCTGCGCCGCCGCCGTGTCGGTGACCTGCAGCGTCGGCGCGTCGGTGCCGCTGATGACCGCCGTGCCCAGGATGGCGTTGATGCTGGTGTCGGCTGACCAATTAAAAGCCTTGACCGTCAGGCGGTCCACATCGCTGCTGCTGTTGGCGCCGATCTGGAACATCGCGTCGCTGGTCGAGGCCAGGATGTTCTGCCCGTTGAACTGCGTGCCGCCCAGCGTGCGCGTGGCTTCTTGCGCCAGCTGGATGAATTCCTGGTTCAGGCTGACCCGGTCGGAAGCCGAGTTGGTGCCGTTGGCCGACTGCACCGCCAGTTCCCGCATCCGCTGGAAGAGGCTGCTGACGCTGCCCAGGGCACCTTCACCGACTTGGGCCAGTGAGATGCCGTCGTTGGCGTTGCGCATGGCCACGGTCATGCCTTTGACCTGGGTGTTCATGCGCTCGGCGATGGCCAGTCCGGCGGCATCGTCTTTCGCGCTGTTGACCCGCATGCCCGACGAGAGCCGCTGCATGGCGGTGCCGAGCTGAGACTGGCTCATGCTCAGGTTGCGCTGGGCATTGAGTGAAATGAGGTTGGTGTTGATCGTCTGGGGCACGGCGTGATCTCCTGGCGAATCGGACTTCTGGTGGCTGACCGCAGCCACCGAAACAGTTCGAAGCGATGTGTGAAGACTACGGCCCTTGGCCCCAGGGCTTAGCCCGGATAAAGGGGCTGTTCACCCCCCAAACCCGTTCCCGTCAAAGAAAAAGGCCCACCGTTGCCGGCGGGCCCTTGAAAGCTCTGGGGTCGGCGATGAAGCCGACCCGCGCCCATCAGCGCAGCAGTGACAGCACCTGCTGCGGCAACTGGTTGGCCTGGGCCACCATGGCGTTGCCGGCCTGCTGCAGGATGTTGGCTCGCGACAGGTTGGACGTTTCCACGGCGTAGTCGGCGTCCATGATGCGGCTGCGGGCGGCACTTTGGTTCTCGCTGGCCGTTTGCAGGTTGGACACCACGTTGCTGAAGCGGTTCTGCACCGCGCCGTAGTTGGCGCGTTGCGTGTTCACCGAGCTGATGGCCGTGTCCAGCGACGCGATCGCGGCCTGCGCGGTGGCCGTGTCGGTGATCTGAACCGTCGGCGCGTCGGTGCCGGTAATGACCGCCGTGCCCAGCACCGCACTGATGCCGGCGCTGGACGACCAGGCGAAAGCCGCCACGGTGATGCGGTCGATGTCCGACGCGTTGTTGGCGCCGATCTGGAAGGTCGAGTCGCTGGTCGTGGACAGGATGCTCTGACCGTTGAACTGCGTGCCACCCATGGTTCGCGTCGCTTCCTGTGCCAGCTGCACGAACTCTTGGTTCAAGCTGGCGCGGTCGGTGGTCGAATTGGTGGAGTTGGCCGATTGCACAGCCAGTTCACGCATGCGCTGGAACAGGCTGCCCACCGAACCGAGTGCGCCTTCTGCCGTCTGCGACAAAGAGATCGCGTCGTTGGCATTGCGGCTGGCCACCGCCATACCGCTGACTTGGGAGCGCATGCGTTCGGCAATCGACAAACCAGCAGCATCGTCGGCAGCACTGTTGACGCGCAGACCTGAGGACAGGCGTTGCATCGAAGTGGCCAGCGAAGACTGGCTCATGGACAGATTCTTCTGAGCGTTGAGTGAATTGAGGTTCGTGTTGATGGTCTGGGGCATGGAAAATTCTCCGATCGGTTGATGACCACAGGCAAATGCCTGGCAGGCAACGCCGTAATGACAGCCCGTAGTGCGGTGCCTGCCTGCAAATCCACGGCACTTGGGCTTTCGGGCCCAACACCGCAGAACTCGCCCGGGCACCGCGCTGCCGATGCAACTGCCGCCTTGATTGCTGTGTGGCGACACCCGCTCGGCCCGTTGTGGTCCGGACCCCGCACCCACTTTCGTGTGCACGTTGAAGCCGTTTTCGTCGCGAGCCGGAAAACCTTTAGCCCTTTGCAGAACCTTGGCGTGGGTTGCTGAAGAAAGTAAGGGTCCGCCACCCGCCTTTTCCTGTCCTTCACAGGCAGGTGCCAAAGCGATCATGGATGACCGGTCCTGCGTATTCACGCAGGCGCAAACCCGATCAAGGCCCCCTGTCATGCAAGCGAACAGCCGTAGCCAACCCTCTGCACAACGCGACTGGAACCGCGGATTGGTGCTGGCCAGCCAGTCGCAATGGGCGCAGGCAGCGCTGGCCTTTGGCCGCGCCACGAAGGCTGCGCCGCAAGACAGCTTGTATTGGATGAATCTGGCCAACGCGCAGCGCCGCGCGGGCGATCTGCTGCAAGCCGTGGCTGCCGCTCGCCGCTGCCTGGCCCTCGCGCCGCAAGACGCTTTGGCCCTGCGCTTGTTGGGTGATTGCCTGCTGCAGTTGCACCGCTACGCCGACGCCGCGTCTGCCTTCACCGCGCTGGAAGCCGCCGGCCACAGCGAGACCGACGCCATGCTGCAGCATGGCTCGGCGCTGCTGGCCTTGGGCCGCCCGTCCGAAGCCGCTGCGGTGCTGCTGCGGGCCCTGGCGCTGGCCCCGGCGCTGGTGCGGGGCCATGCGCTGCTGTCCGACGCCTGCCGTGACCAGGGGCTGAAGCGCGAGGCCGTGGAATGCATGAAGACCGTGCTGGCGCTGGAGCCCGGCAACCTGGAGGCGCTGTCGCACCTGTCTTTCGAAAAACGCCACCTCTGCGACTGGACCGATCTGGACGCCGATGTGAAGGCCCTGTGCAAAGTGCTGCAAATGCAGCCGGCCGATCGGCCCTGCGTGGCGGCCGCGTTCGGTCTGCTGTCGTTGCCCGTGCCGCCCGCCTTGCAGTTGGTGGCGGCGCGCGGCGAAGGCCTGGCCAACACGCGCGACGTCCAGATGCTGCCGGCGGTGCTGCCGGCCAGCCGCGCGGCAGCCGACAAGGTCGGCCGCATCCGCCTGGGCCTGGTGTCTTTCGACTTCCGCGAGCACCCGGTATCGCAACTGCTGGTGGAAGTGCTGGAGCGTCTGGACCGCAGCCGGTATTCGCTGCACCTGTATTCCAGCGGTCCCGACGACGGCTCGCCGTTGCGCGCCCGTGTGGTGGCTGCGGCCGATGCCTTCGTCGAGGTGAAAGGTTTGTCGGACGCGCAAGCCGCCGAGCGCATCCGCGCCGACGGCATCGACCTGCTGGTCGATCTGATGGGCCACACCCGCGGCCACCGCCTGGGCATCTTCGCGCGCCGGCCCGCGCCGGTGCAAGCCGCCTTCCTGGGCTTCCCAGGCAGCACCGGTCTGGACTGCATCGACTACATCGTCGGCGACCCGCTCGTCACCCCGCTGGCGCTGGCCGCCAACTACAGCGAGAAGCTGGCCCAACTGCCGCTGACGATGCAGCCCAACGGCGCGGGACGACCCCTGCCGCAGCCGATGACGCGGACCCAGGCCGGCCTGCCCGAAGACGCCTTCGTGATGTGCGCCTTCAACCACACCTACAAGATCCTGCCCGAGGCTTTCGACACCTGGTGCAGCCTGCTGCATGAACTGCCGCACGCGGTGTTGTGGCTGAAGGAAACCAACGCCCAATTGCACGGCAATGTGCTGCGCGCGGCGGCTGAGCGGGGCGTGGCGGCCAGCCGCATCGTCTTCGCGCCGGTGGTGCGCTACGCCGACCACTTCTCGCGCCTGGCGCTGGCCGATGTCTTCGTCGACACCTGGCCCTACAACGGTCACACCACCGCCAGCGACGCGCTCTGGGCCGGTGTGCCGGTGATCACCTGCTACGGCGAGTCTTACGCTTCGCGCGTGGCGGCCAGCGTGCTGAACGCGACTGGCCTGGGCGAGTTGGCCTTCGGCACGGTGGCCGACTACCGCTGCGCCATCCTGGCCCTGGCGCTGGACCCGGCCATGCTGGCACCCTACCGCGACCACCTGGTCAACAACCGCCTGAAATTGGCGCTGTTCGACACCGCGCGCTACACCCGCGAGCTGGAAGATCTGTTCTCACGCATGGTGCAGCGCTGGCGCGACGGGCTGCCGGCTGAACACCTGCTGGCGGCGCCGGCAGCCTGACAAGCTGAACCGGGCCGGCCGGCCCGGGCGGCCTCAGCGACCCAGCGTTCCCAGGCCCTGCAAGAAGGCCTCGGCAAGGGCCAGTTGCGCCAGGCTCACGTACTCGTCGGCCTGGTGCGCCTGGTTGATGGAACCCGGCCCGCAGACCACGGTGGACAAGCCCGCGCGCTGGAACAGGCCGGCCTCGGTGCCGAAGGCCACCAGCGTGGTTTGCTGGGTGCCGGCCAGGCGCTGCGCCAATTGCACGGCGGGTTCGTCGGGACTGGCCTTGAACGACGGCATCAGCGCGATGTTTTCGAAGCGGAAACCGGCGCTCGGCTCAACCGCTTGCATCGCAACTGCCAGCGTCGCCGCGTAGGCGGTCACGCGGGCCTGCATCGCGCCGGCGTCGGCACCCGGCAGGTCGCGGAATTCGTAGTGGAAGCGGCAGTCTTCGGGCACCACGTTGTCGGCGATGCCGCCTTCGATGACGCAGGTGGCGGCGGTGGAGTAGGGCACGTCGAAACCGGCCTGGCGCGGCTCGTTGGCCCGCAGGTCGTCGGCAATGCCAGCGATGTGCGTCACCACGCGGGCGGCCGCTTCCAGCGCGTTGACGGCGCTGGGCGTCAACGACGAATGGGCCGCCTTGCCGCGCACGCAGCAGCGCCAGCGGTGCACGCCTTTGTGCGCGATGGCCGGCACCATCGAGGTCGGTTCACCGACGATGCACAAACGCGGCGCGGCATCGTTTTTCAACAGGCCGGCTTCCTCCAGGTCAGCGATCAGGCCGCGCGCGCCGAAGCCACCGGTTTCTTCGTCGTAGCTGAACGCGTAATGCACGGCGTGCGGCAGATCGGCGTCCAGCCAGGCCTGCGTCTGCGCCACCACCAGGCCGATCCAACCCTTCATGTCGGCGCTGCCCCGGCCGTACAGGCGACTGTCTTTGATCTCGGCCGACAGCGGGTCCACGGTCCACGCCTGGCCGTCCCAGGGCACGGTGTCGGTGTGGCCCGACAGCAGCACGCCGTTGGGCTTGCCCAAGCCCAGCGTGGCGTAGAGGTTGGCCTTGCGACGGGTGGCGTCGTAAGTCAGGCGCAGCGGCACGCCCAGGCCGCGCAGGTGGTCGGCGATGCACTCGATCAGCGCCAGATTGCTCTCGCGGCTGACGGTGTTGATGCGCACCAGGCGCTGCGCCCAGGCCAGCGCTTCGGGGGTGGGATTCATTGCATTCATCGATGCACTGTAGCCGCTAGCATGCTGCGATAAATGACGTTCTACCCGTGACCCCATCCGACATCGAACGGGCCGCCGCACGCGTGGCCGGCCACGTGCGCCAGACGCCGCTGATGCGGCTGCCGGGCAGTGCACTGGGCCTGGATTGCGCAGAGCTCTGGCTGAAGCTGGAACACCTGCAGGCCGGCGGCAGCTTCAAGGCACGCGGCATGTTCAACCGCATGCTGGCGCAGCCGATTCCGCAGGCCGGTGTGGTCATCGCATCGGGTGGCAACGCGGGCATCGCCGTCGCCACGGCCGCCAAGGCCTTGGGCGTGCGTTGCGAGGTCTTCCTGCCCGAGAACAGCACGCCCGCCAAGCGGCAGGCGCTGGCTGAGCTGGATGCGCGGGTGGTGGTGCAGGGCGCGGATTACGCCGATGCCTACGCGGCTTGCCTGCAGCGCCAGCAGGCCAGCGGCGCGCTGCTGATGCATGCCTACGATCAGGTCGAAGTGGTGGCGGGTGCAGGCACGCTGGCGCGCGAGATCGAGCTCGAGGCGGGCCTGCCCGACCGCGTGCTGGTCAGCGTCGGGGGTGGTGGCCTGATCGGCGGGATCGCTGCCTGGTTCACGGGTCGATGCCGTGTCGAGGCGCTCGAGCCCGAAGGTTCGCCGACGCTGCATGCGGCACGCGCAGCCGGTGAACCCGTGGACGTGAATGTCGGCGGCCTGGCGGCCGACGCGTTGGGCGCGCGGCGCATCGGCAGCATCGCTTGGCCGATCGTCCAGCGCTACGGCGCAGCAGCCCACCTGGTCGGTGACGCCGCCATCACCGCCGCGCAACGCCGGCTCTGGACCGAGTTGCGCCTTGCGGTGGAACCAGCAGCTGCGCTCGGCCTGGCGGCGCTGCTGACTGGCGTTGTGCGACCCCGCGCGAACGAGCGCGTGGCGCTGGTGTTGTGCGGGGCGAACTTCGACGTTTCCACAGTGATCTGACTGCAGATCGGCCGTCTATTTCAAGGTTGCTGTGCGCTTCGGGGCACCAAGAATGGAGGTTCGAAATCCATTTTCATGAGCCGAGGCACGCCTCCGGAGCATGAAGCGCTTCCATATTCGACTGAGGTAACTCCGTGACTGAACGCAAACTGCACATCGGCGGCAAGCAAGCCCTTGCCGGCTGGGAGCTCCTGAATGTGCTGCCCGGCCCGCATGTCGATCATCTGGGCAATGCCATCGACCTCTCGCAGTTTCCGGACGGCACCTTCGCCGAGGTCTACGCCTCACACGTCGCCGAGCACTTCGACTACCGCGACGCATTGCTCACGGCGCTGCGTGAATGGCGCCGCGTGCTGGCGCCGGGCGGCCGCCTGCGGCTGTCGGTGCCCGACCTCGACACCCTGGCTCATCTGCTGCTGCAAAGGCATCTGCTCGACATCAACCAGCGCTTCCTGGTGATGCGCATGATGTTCGGCGGCCATGTCGACGCCTACGACTACCACCTGGTCGGTCTGAATCAGGACTTTTTGGCCGGGTTCCTGGCGCAGGCCGGCTTCGACCAACTGCAACGCGTTACGGGACACGGGATCTTTGACGACACCAGCAACCTGACGCTGGCCGGTACGCCGATCAGCTTGAATATGGTGGCCACCAACCCGCTGCCCCCCGCCGTTGCGACCGAGGCCAAGGCCCGGGCTGGCAAATCAGCGACTCAGGGCGTCGTGTAAGCCAGCCGCACGTAAATCGGCGCGAAGGCTTCGGCCTGCGTTACTTCCAGCAGGTGTTCGCGGCTGAGTTCCAGCATCGCGATGAAGGTCACCACCAGCACCGGCATGCCGCGAGTGGTGTCGAAGAGATCGTGAAATTCGACGAAGCGCTGGCCCTGCAGGCGGCGCAGCACGATGCTCATGTGTTCGCGCACGCTGAGCTGTTCGCGGCTGATGACGTGGTGCTGGTTGTTCTTGGCGCGCTGCAGGATGTCCAGCCAGGCCAGGCGCAATTCGTCGGCCTGCACGTCGGGCCAGCGCGGCGCAAGGCTTTGTTCGATGTGCACTTGGGCGCGCAGGAAGTCGCGGCCCAGTTGCGGCAGCGCATCGAGCTTGGCAGCGCCCAGCTTGATCTGCTCGTATTCCACCAGCCGGCGCACCAGTTCCGCGCGCGGGTCTTCGACTTCGCCGCCGTCGGCACTTTTCTTCGGCGGCAAGAGCATGCGGCTCTTGATTTCGATCAGCATGGCCGCCATCAGCAGGTACTCGCTGGCCAGTTCGAGGTTGTGCTTGCGGATCTGCTCGACGTAGGACAAATACTGGCGCGTGACGCTGGCCAGCGGGATGTCCAGGATGTTGAAGTTCTGCCGGCGGATCAGGTAGAGCAACAGGTCGAGAGGCCCTTCAAACGCTTCGAGGAAAACCTCCAGCGCGTCGGGCGGGATGTACAGGTCCGACGGCATGCGGAACAGCGGCTCGCCGTAGAGGCGTGCCACGGCCACCTGGTCCACCACCAGCGGCGGGGTGTCGGGGGTGCGCGCCATGCCATCGCTCAGGCCTTGGGCCAGCAATTGCGCGGCATGCGCGGCATGCGCGGTGTTTGGGCTGCCGTCTTGCGGCTGCGCCGCTGCGGCGCCCCCCGCAAGCTCAGCGCCGCTCACTGCTTGGTTTGGTAGACGTAGGGCTGCTGTGGCACGGCGGCGTCGGCAAATTCGGCTTGTTGCGCGCGGTTCAGGCTGCGGTCCCACAGCAGGGCGCGGCCGGCGCGTTGTTCGCTTTCCAGAGAGGGCTTCTTGTCTTTCAGCGTCGCGATGAAGTCCGTGACGTCCGAGGTGTAGGGCTTCCAGAAGAACGGCATGGTGGCGAAGCGCGCGGAGCGCAGGTGAGAATCGAAAGCCGATTTTACGCGGCGCCCTGGTGGCAAACGGACGCGCCTTCTTGACCGTCCGTCACCCGCAACCGCTGCAACGATGATTTCGCATGGAAACTGAACTGAAATTCCAGGTCCCGACCGACTGCCGCGCGCTGCTGGAGCGCACCGTGGCCACGGCCGACGCCAAAACCACGCGGCTGCAGGCGGTCTACGCCGACACCGCCGGCCAGCACCTGGCCCGCGCCGGGCTGGCGCTGCGGCTGCGCAAGGAAGGCCGGGTCTGGGTGCAGACGCTGAAGGGCCGGGGCGACGGCCTGCTGAACCGCCTGGAACACGAGGTGCCGCTGCCGCCGCAAGGCGGCACGCCCGTGCTGGACCTTGCGCGCCACGCCGGCACGCCCGCCGGCGACCGCCTGGCTGCGGCGTTGCCGCCAGGCGCGGTGCTGCTGCCGCTGTACCGCACCGACATCAGCCGCTTGCACCGCTCTGTGCGCTTCGAGGGCGCGGTGGTCGAGGTCGCCTACGACCGGGGCTGGCTGCTGGCGGGTGAGGGTGAAGCCCAGCGCAAACTGGCCGTCAACGAGATCGAATTCGAGTTGCTGAGCGGCCCGCCCGCCAAGCTGGCAGCGCTGGCCCTGCGTTGGGTCGGGAAGCACGGCCTGTACTGGGACAGCCGGACCAAGAGCGAGCGCGGCATGCGGCTGGCCCTTGGCCTGACGCGCGCACCTGCCGTGACCGTGCAGCCGCCGCCGCGCCGCGCGGCCGAGGCGCCCGCCGCTGCCGGCCACGCGGCTCTGCAGGCGGCCCTGGAGCAGGCGGTGGCCAACGCAGCCGAAATCGCCGAAGGCCTGGGCGAAGGCGAACACCTGCAAGCCCTGCGTGCAGCCCTGCGTCGCATGCCCGAAGCGCTGCGCCGCATGGCCGTCAGTGACGACAGGCAAAGCGATGACGGCCCGGCGAATCTGGCGGAGGAATGGGAAGCGACGGACCGCCAACTGGCCGGCAAGCCTGGCGCCATGTCGGTGCCCTACGTGCTGGTGGAGTTGCCGTTCAACGCCTTGCTGTTGCGCACGCTGGCCCTGCTGCTGCGGCCGACCTGAGCCGGCGCGGCCGGTTCAGACTGGCGCGGTCACGTCGGCAGCTGCGGCGGCGGCATCCAGCCCGGCCTCGGCCAGCGTCGACACGATGTGTTCGCTGCCCACGGTGGCCTCGAAACCGGTGCTGCGCATCAGGGCCAACGGCTGTTCGTTGACATGGGCCAGCACCAGGCCGATGCCTTGCCGCTGCAGCGTGCGGTGCATCTGCTGCAGTGCGTCCAGGCCCGAGCTGTCCATCAGCACCAGGCGCTGCATCTCCAGCACCACGGCGCGGGTGCCGGCGGGCAGTTGATCGGGCAGGGCTTCGATCTTGTCCACCGCCCCGAAAAACAGCGAGCCGTAGAGGTAGAACACCTGCACGCCGGGCGGCAACTCGGTGCCGGCGGCCGCCACATGCGGCTTCACGCTGAACAGCGTGCCCATGCGCCAGATGAAGAACACACAGCTCAGCACCAGGCCAACCTCCACGGCCACCGTCAGGTCGAAAACAATGGTCAGCACGAAGGTGCCCACCATCAGCAGCCGGTAGCCGCCACTGAACTGGCGCAGGCGCTGGAACTGGTGGCCTTCGAACATGTTCCAGGCCACGAACATCAGGATGCCGGCCAACGCTGCCAGCGGCACCAGTGAAGCCAGCGGTGCTGCCGCCAGCAAGATGGCGAACAGCGTCAGCGCATGCACGATGCCGGCCACCGGGCTGCTGGCACCGGCCCGCACATTGGTGACGGTGCGCGCCAGGGTGCCAGTGGCCGGGATCCCGCCAAAGAAAGGCGTGACGATGTTGGCCACGCCTTGGGCCATCAGCTCTTGATTCGGGTCGTGGCGCTTGAACGGGTTGGCGGCGGTGGCCATGTTGTCGGCCACGCGGGCGCACAGCAGACTTTCGACGGCTCCCAGCAGCGCGATGGTCACCGTCGGAATGATCAGCTGTTGCGCGCTGGCCCAACTGATGGGCGGCAGGTCCAGGCGGGGCAAACCACGCGGAAGATCGCCGAATCGGCTGCCGATGGTCTCCACCGGCAACTTGAACCACCAGACGACCGCCGTCAGCGTCACCAGCGCCACGATGGGCGCCGGCAGCCGCGAGGCCATGCGCACCGCCCGCTGCTTCAGCAGGCGGGCCGGCAGCAATTGGCCCACCGCGAACAGGCGCGGCCAAAAGGCCAGCCCGGCGATGCAGGCCACGCCGATGGCGAAGGCGTAGGGGTTGAAGCTGCTGATGTGGGTCGCCAGCATGCCGATTTGCGCGAAGAACTCGCCCGGCATCTTGGTGATGGCCAGGCCCATCAAGTCCCGCAGTTGCGACAGCGCAATCAGCACCGCAATGCCGTTGGTGAAACCGATGACGATGGACACCGGGATGTATCGGATGAAGGCGCCCAGCTTGAAGAGGCCCAGCACCACCATCAGCACGCCGGCCATCGCTGTGGCAACCAGCAGATTGGTGTAGCCGTAGCGCTCGACGATGCCGTAGACGATGACGATGAAGGCGCCGGCCGGGCCGCCGATCTGCACCGTGCTGCCGCCCAGCAAAGAGATCAGGAAACCGGCCACGATGGCCGTGATCAGCCCCTGTTCGGGTTTCACGCCCGAGGCAATGCCGAAAGCCAGCGCCAGCGGCAAGGCAACGATGCCCACCGTGATGCCGGCGCCCAGGTCTGTGAGGAAGCGGGCGCGGTTGTAGTCCTTCAGCGTGTCCAGCAGCCGCGGGCGGAAGGGGTGCAGTCGGCTGCGCAGCATCCTGTTCTTCGGCAGCGGGGCGGCGGCCGGGTCAGCGCACCCGCATCCCCGGCGCCGCACCCGGGAAGGGCTCCAGCACGTAGACGCCCGGCGTGCCCTTCTCGTCGGCATCAGAAGCCGCCAGCACCATGCCTTCGCTGAGGCCGAACTTCATCTTGCGCGGTGCCAGATTGGCCACCATCACGGTCAGCTTGCCGGTCAGTTGCTCGGGCGCGTAATTCGCCGCGATGCCGCTGAACACGTTGCGGTGCCGCCCCTCGCCCACGTCCAGCGTCAGCCGCAGCAGCTTGGTGCTGCCTTCGACGGCTTCGGCCTTGACGATCTTGGCAATGCGCAAATCAACCTTGAAGAATTCGTCGGCGCTGATCTGCGGGGCGATCGCCTCGCCGCCGGGCGGCGGCATTTCGATGACGGGCGCGGACGGCGGTTCGAACAGCGCGTCCAGCAGTTTGGCGTCCACGCGCTGCATCAAGTGCGTGTAAGGCGCGATGCTGTGGTGGCCCAGCGCGCGGGCGCTGTCGGTCCACTGCAGGGGTTCGATCTTCAGGAAGGCTTCAACCTGCGCGGCCAGCGCGGGCAACACCGGCTTCAGGTACAGCGTCAGCAGGCGGAAGGCCTCGATGCAGACGCTGCACACGTCGTGCAGCGCGGCGTCCATGCCGTCTTGCTTGGCCAGTTCCCAGGGCTTGTGCTGGTCCACGTATTCGTTGACCCGGTCGGCCAGCGCCATCACCTCGCGCAGCGCCTTGGCGAACTCGCGTTCTTCGTACAACGTCGCGATGACCTCACTGTGGCTGCGCAGGCCGTCCAGCAGCACGCGGCCTTCAACGCCCAGGTCGCCCGACAGCCTGTTGGCGAAGCGCTTCGCCAGGAAGCCGGCCGCACGGCTGGCGATGTTGATGTACTTGCCGACCAGGTCGCTGTTGACGCGGGCCGTGAAGTCATCGGGGTTGAAGTCGATGTCCTCGACCCGGCTGCTCAGCTTGGCCGCGATGTAGTAGCGCAGCCACTCGGCGTTCAGCCCCAGTTCCAGGTATTTCAGCGGGCTGATGCCGGTGCCCCGGCTCTTGCTCATCTTCTCGCCGTTGTTGACGGTGAGAAAGCCGTGCACGTGGATGCGGTCGGGCGTTTTGCGGCCGCTGAACTTCAGCATCGCCGGCCAGAACAGCGTGTGGAAGGTGACGATGTCCTTGCCGATGAAATGCACCTGCTCCAGGTCGGGCTTGGCCAGGTAGGCGTCGAAGTCGGCGCCCGTCTTGGCGAACAGGTTTTTCAGCGACGCCAGATAGCCCACCGGCGCGTCCAGCCAGACGTAGAAATACTTGCCCGGCGCGTCGGGAATCTCGATGCCGAAATAGGGCGCCTCGCGGCTGATGTCCCAGTCACCGAGGCCGGCCTTGCCGCTGTCGTCACGCTTGAACCATTCCTTGACCTTGTTGGCCACCTCGGGCTGCAAGCGGCCGTCCTGGGTCCAGCTTTCCAGAAATTCCACGCAGCGCGGGTCGCTGAGGCGGAAGAAGAAATGCTCGCTGGTTTTCAGCACCGGCGTGGCGCCGCTGAGCGCCGAATACGGGTTCTTCAGTTCGGTGGGCGCGTAGACCGCGCCGCAGCTTTCGCAGTTGTCGCCGTACTGGTCGGGCGTGCCGCAATTCGGGCAGGTGCCCTTGATGAAGCGGTCGGGCAGGAACATGCCCTTTTCGGGGTCGAAGAACTGTTCGACCTCGCGCACGTCGATCAATTCGTTCGCGCGCAGCGCCCGGTAGATGTCGCGTGCCAGTTCGTGGTTTTCGGGCGCGTCGGTGGATGACCAGTTGTCGAAGGCGATGTGGAAGCCGTCGAGGCACGGCTTGCGGCCAGCCGCGATGTTGGCCACGAACTGCTGCGGCGTGAGACCGGCTTTTTCTGCGGCGATCATGATCGGCGCGCCATGGGCGTCGTCGGCGCAGACGAAATTCACCTCGGCGCCGCGCATGCGCTGAAAGCGCACCCAGGTGTCGGCCTGGATGTATTCCATGACGTGGCCGACGTGGAAAGGCCCGTTGGCGTAGGGCAGGGCGGTGGTGACGAAGAGCTGGCGTTTCATGGCTGCAATTCTAGGCGGCGGGTAGCATGCCGACGAACTGCTGGAACCTCATGCCATGAAGCCGATCCGCCTCTGTTTCGCCGCCTTGCCTGGGTCTATTTGGCTGCTGAGCCTGGCGTCGTCGGGCGCGCTGGCCGCCGAGCCCGTGGGCAGCGCGCTGGGCCGCTGCCGCGTGCTGCCCGAAGCCGCCGCGCGCCTGGCCTGCTACGACGCCTTGCCCTTGCCACCCGCGCCACCGGCCTTGCCGCAGGTGGCTGTGAGGCCGGCCGCGCCCATGCCCATGCCCGTGCCCGTGCCGATGACTGCTGCGGTGCCCGGTGTAGATGCAACCGCCGCCGCCGCGCCGGCACCCGCAAGGCTGTCGCCCGAAGCAGCCTTCGGCCTGGAGAGCCGGCGCTCGGCGGTGCAGGACATCAGCAGCAGCTTGCCCGGCCTGTTCGAAGGCTGGGACCGCAACACGCGATTCACGCTGGCCAACGGGCAGGTCTGGCAGGTCAGCGACGGCAGTTCGGCCAGCCTTTACCTGCGCGACCCCAAGGTCACGGTGCGCCGGGCCGCGATGGGCAGCTTCAGACTGGAAATCGTCGGCACCAACCAAGCACCCCGGGTTACGCGGGTCGAGTGACGCGGGACTAGACTTCCTCGCCTCGCTGCACGCCGCAGCACACTGCGCCACCCGGCGTCCCATCAGGCCATGACCGCCCACCCCACCGAAGCCACGCTGCTTGAAGCGCTGAAGGCCGTTGTCGATCCCAACACCGGCAAGGATTTCGTCACCTCCAAATCGGTCAAGGGCCTGCGCATCGACGGCGGCGACGTCGCCTTCGGCATCGAGCTGGGCTACCCTGGCAAGAGCCAGCACGCGGCCCTGCGCAAGGCCTGCATCGCGGCTGCGCGCACGGTGCCGGGCGTGGCCAATGTCAGTGTCGAGATCAGCACCCGCATCGTGTCGCACGCGGTGCAGCGGGGCGTGCAGTTGCTGCCCAAGGTGAAGAACATCATCGCGGTGGCTTCCGGCAAGGGCGGCGTGGGCAAGAGCACCACCGCCGTCAACCTGGCGCTGGCGCTGGCCGCTGAAGGCGCCAGCGTGGGCATCCTGGACGCCGACATCTACGGCCCCAGCCAGCCCATGATGATGGGCATCAGCGGCCGGCCCGAGAGCGCCGACGGCAGCACCATGGAGCCGATGGAAAACTACGGCGTGCAGGTGATGTCCATCGGTTTTCTGATCGATGACGACCAGGCCATGATCTGGCGCGGGCCGATGGCCACGCAGGCGCTGGACCAGTTGCTGCGCCAAACGAACTGGCGCGACCTGGATTACCTGATCGTCGACATGCCGCCCGGCACCGGCGACATCGCGCTGACGCTGAGCCAGCGCGTGCCGCTGACCGGCGCCATCATCGTCACCACGCCGCAGGACATCGCGCTGCTGGACGCCAAGAAGGGCCTGAAGATGTTCGAGAAGGTGGGCGTGCCCATCCTGGGCATCGTCGAGAACATGGCCGTCCACACCTGCACGAATTGCGGCCACACCGAACACATCTTCGGCGCCGACGGCGGCCAGCGCATGGCGGCCGAATACAAGGTCGAATACCTGGGTGGCTTGCCGCTGACCATGAGCATCCGCGTGGATGCCGACAGCGGCCGGCCCAGTGTGGTGGCCGACCCCGACGGCGAGGTGGCCGCCAGCTACAAGGCCATCGCCCGCAAGGTGGCGGTGAAGATTGCGCTGCAGGCCAAGGACTTTTCGGCGAAGTTCCCGACGATCAGCGTGTCCAAGAGCACCTGACGGCCTTCATAGGCAGACCCAATGGCGGGTATCGGCAGGATCAATCCTGTTGATGGTGCACTGCATCCAGAATTCATCCATCGCAGGTTTTCAGCCTGTTTTCAACCCTAACGGAGCACCCACCATGTCCCTGATCAACACCCCCGTCCAGCCCTTTAAGACCACCGCTTTCGTCAACCGCACCGGCAAGGGCGAGTTCATCGAGGTATCCAACGAAACGATGAAGGGCAAGTGGTCGGTGTTGATCTTCATGCCGGCCGCCTTCACCTTCAACTGCCCGACCGAAGTGGAAGACGCCGCCGACAACTACGCCGAATTCCAGAAGATGGGCGCCGAGGTCTACGTCGTCACTACCGACACCCACTTCTCCCACAAGGTCTGGCACGAGACCAGCCCGGCTGTGGGCAAGGCCAAGTTCCCTCTGGTGGGCGACCCCACCCACACGCTGACCAACGCCTTCGGCGTGCACATCGCTGAAGAAGGCCTGGCGCTGCGTGGCACCTTCGTCATCAACCCCGACGGCATCATCAAGACCATGGAAGTGCATTCCAACGAGATCGCCCGCGACGTCAAGGAAACCCTGCGTAAATTGAAGGCCGCCCAGTACACCGCCGCCCACCCCGGCGAGGTGTGCCCGGCCAAGTGGAACGAGGGCGCCAAGACGCTGGCGCCTTCGCTGGACCTCGTCGGCAAGATCTAAGCGCCTGTCCCTGCCAACGGCTGGCCGGCGGCCAGCCGTTTTTCATTCCCCATCGAATTTGTAGAAAGACATCGCCATGCTGGACAGCAACACCCAGGCGCAACTGGTCGCCTATTTCGAGCGCATCAGCCAGCCCGTCGAGTTGATAGCCAGCCTGGACGATTCCGCTGGCGCCGCCGAAATGCGCGAGCTCGTTACCGAGATCGCGGCCATTGCGCCGGCCAAGATCAGCGTGCGCTTCGACGGCAATTTCGAGCGCAAGCCCTCGTTTCAGATCACCCGCGTCGGCCAGAACATGGGCGTGCACTTTGCGGCCGTGCCGATGGGCCACGAGTTCACTTCGTTGGTGCTGGCGCTGCTGTGGGCCGGCGGCCACCCGCCGAAGGTGGAAGCTGACGTGATCGAGCAGATCAAGGCGCTGGAAGGTGATTTCGCCTTTGACACCTGGATGAGCCTGACCTGCCACAACTGCCCGGACGTGGTGCAGGCGATGAACCTGATGGCGGTGTTCAACCCGCGCGTTCGCGCGGTGGCCATCGACGGCGGTTTGTTCCAGAAAGAAGTCGAAGAGCGCCAGATCATGGCCGTGCCGTCCGTCTTTTTGAATGGCGCCAACTTCGGTTCGGGCCGCATGGAAATCGCCGAAATCCTGAAGAAAGTGGACACCGGCAGCGCCGCGCGTGACGCAGCCAAGCTTGGCGCCAAGGCTCCGTTCGACGTGCTGATCGTCGGCGGTGGTCCGGCGGGCGCGGCTGCGGCCGTCTACGCTGCGCGCAAGGGCATACGCACCGGCATCGTGGCCGAGCGTTTCGGCGGCCAGACGCTGGACACGCTGGGCATCGAGAACTACATCTCGGTGCTGGAAACGCAAGGTCCGGCCTTCGCTCTGGCGCTGGAAGCCCACGCACGCGCCTACGACGTGGACATCATGAACGGCCAGCGTGTTGCGTCGCTGGAGCCGGCGGCCACCGAGGGCGGCGCCATCACGGTGACGCTGGACAACGGTGCGCAGTTGAAGTGCCGCAGCGTCATCCTGTCCACCGGCGCGCGCTGGAAGAACGTCAACGTGCCCGGCGAAGCCGAGTACCGCAACAAGGGCGTGGCCTACTGCCCGCACTGTGACGGCCCGCTGTTCAAGGGCAAGCAGGTGGCCGTTATCGGCGGTGGCAATTCGGGTGTCGAAGCCGCGATCGACCTGGCCGGCGTCGTGGCCCATGTGACCGTGGTCGAATTCGCCGACCAGTTGAAGGCCGACGCAGTACTGGTGAGGAAGCTGAACAGCTTGGCCAACGTGACGGTGCACGTCAACGCACAGACCACCGAGATCACCGGCGACGGCAGCAGGGTGACTGGACTGTTCTACAAAGACCGCGCCAGCGGCGTGCAGCACGCCATCGAACTGGCCGGCGTCTTCGTTCAGATCGGCCTGGTGCCCAACACCGAGTTCCTGAAGGGCACGGTCGAGTTGAGCAAATATGGCGAGATCATCATCGACGCCAAGGGTGCGACCAGCCTGCCCGGCGTGTTCGCGGCGGGCGATGCGACGACGGTGCCGTTCAAGCAGATCATCATCGCCGCAGGCGACGGTGCGAAGGCCGCGCTGTCGGCCTTCGACCACTTGATCCGCACGCCGCTGCCAGTCTGAGCGGACGACACGGCCACCCGGTTCACGGCGTTTCGGCGACCTTGCGCAGGTTGGCCAGGCCGAACTCGAAGTCGCGGCCGATCATGTTGTCCATGTTCACGAAAATGCCCATCAGCTTGGCCACAAAAATCTGTGGGCCCTTCATGGTCCAGCTGACTTCGGTGCTGCCATTGCCCTGGGGCTTCAAGCCGAATTCCAGCACGTTGTCGCCCGCGAAGGGCTCGACAAAGAGCAGGCGCATCACGACCAGATTCGGTTCGCTGTGCGACTTGATTTCCATGCTGCCCGTGCCGACGTCCTTGTTGCCCGTCCAGCGGTAGATGGCGCCAGGGCCGGCACTGGGCCCTTCGTAGCTGCCTTTCAGCGCCGGGTCTTTGGCCAGGTAGGGGTTCCAGCGGTTGAAGTTGTGCAGGTCGTCAATCAGCGGGTACAGGCGCTCGGGCGGGGCAGCGATCACCAGCTTGCGTTCCACGCGCAGGTCCGAAGGCCGCGTGCTGGCAAACAGCAGCAGGCCGGCAAGGGCGAGGACAACGACGATCAGCAGGTTCTTGAACATGGCGGGCCTTTCAGGTTGGCTGTGGCAAGGGGTACTGCGGAAACCAAATCAGAAAGTACGGCAAAAGATCAATCGGCCGGGCGTGCTGCACCCGCCAGGCGCTGCAAATCGGCCAAGGTGTTGGCGTTAAAGAAAGCGCCCGCGTCGTCGAATGTGACGTTGGCGCAGCGATGCTGCCTGGTCCAGACCGTGATCTTGCGTTCGCCGCTGTGCAGAAAGGCGACCAGGCTTTCCAGCAGCGCGCTTTTCATCAGGCAGAACACCGGTTGTTGTTGCAGTCGGCCGTCTTCGACCGTGGCCACCATCGCGATGTCGGCATCTTCCGCCGCCAAGGCCTGCGCCAGGCGTGCCACCAGGTCCAGCGGGAAGCCGGGCGTGTCGCAAGGCAGGGCCATCAAGTAGGGCGTTTCGCAATGCTCCAGCCCGGCCAGCCAGCCGGCCAGCGGGCCGGGGAAGTCCGGCAGGGCGTCGGGCCACACCGGCACGCCCATCGATTCATAGGCCGCCAGGTTGCGGTTGGCGTTGACCATCAGGTGGCCCACCTGGCCTTGCAACCGCAGCAAGGCATGCATGGCCAGCGGCATGCCCTGGTGCGTTTGCAGGCCCTTGTCCACGCCGCCCATGCGCGTGCCACGGCCGCCGCAAAGCACCAGGCCGGTGATGTCGTCGAGCGGGATCGTCGGAAGGGTTGAGGCAGCGTTCATCACGTTCAGGTCTCCAGCATGTCGAAGCCCTGGGTCTCGACCTGCATGTAAGCGCGGGTGAAATCGGCCAGCGCGCGCCACACCACGGCGCGCGGCTGCGCGGCGACGGCGTCGCACAAGGCATCGACCCAGGGCTGCAGATGGGCGCGGAAAAACACGCGCTGCTGCTCCAGGTTGCACACCGCGACGTCGTCGCCCGCGATCAGGTAGCGCATGACCTCGAAGCCGTAGGCGATGTGGTCTTCGGTTTCCATGCTTTGCGGGTCGCGCGCCAGGCCCAGCGCGGCCAGGTCGTGGCGCAGCGCGGCCAGCGGTTTTTCGTTGAGGAAACCGGTCAGGTAGAAAGATCCGTAGGCGAAGACCTCGGGCTTGCCGACGCCCATGAACAGCGCTTCGTGCTCGGCCGCTGCTGCCTCAGCTGTGGTCGCGCGCAAAGCGCCCACCAGCGCCTGCCAGGGCGCTTCCAGCAGCGCACCGCTCTCGGGCGCCTGGGTCACGGCCACGCTGAATTGCTGCAGCAGTTCGGCGTCGGGCGGTGCGAGCCACAGCCGCGACAACAGGCCGTAGAGCTCGGCGCGCGCCAGCTCTTCGTTGCCGTCCGGGCTGGCGGCGGACATCACGAAATTCACGGGTGATACAGGGGCAGGGCTGTTCATTTCGGGATGTCGGTGATTCGCACTTCGGCGGGGTTGCTGTACAGGTCGATGACCCGGCAGTCGCCGCACATCTTCAGGCGCTCGGCCGCCGCGCCCTGGAATGCCGCGTGGCCGGCCAGCTTGGTCAGCATGTTCTCGATGGCACGCAGCGTGCCGAAAGGCTTGCTGCATCGCACGCAGCGGTAGGGCTGCATCTCGGCCAGCACGCGCGGGGTCTTGCGGGCCTTGCCGCCGTCAGCCAGCCACAGCCGGGGCTGCAGCGTGATGGCGTCTTCGGGGCAGGTGCTGGCGCACAGGCCGCACTGCACGCAGTTTTTTTCGGTGAACTTCAGCTGCGGCTGTTCGGGGTTGTCGGACAAGGCGCTGGCTGGGCAAGCGCCGACGCAGCTAAGGCACAACGTGCATCGTTCGGTATCGACCACCAGCGTACCCCAGGGCGAGCCGGCTGGGGGCAGGGCGACCATGTCCGCTTGCACAGGCGCGTTTGCCACCAGGTGGTCCAGCGCCAGTTCCAGCGTGGCGCGCTTGTCGGCCTGCGCGCTGAAAGTGGCTGACCGCGCCACGCCTTGCGCGGCGGGCGCGCGCAGCGCGGTGTCCAGCGCGCCGGGTTCTGTGGCCTCGATCAAACGGAGGTGCAGACCGCTGTAGCCCAGGCCGGTCAGCAGAGCCTGAGCGACGGCCATCTGATCCGTCAAAGCGCGGCGGTAGCCGGGCGCTTCCTCGGCCGTCAGCAGCACCGTAATCTGGTTGGCACCCTGGGCGATGGCGGCCAGCCACAGGTCCAGGCCGATGCTGGCCGTGTGCCACACCGCCACCGGCAGCACACGCGCGGGCAGGCCTTGCA
Source organism: Burkholderiales bacterium (assembly GCA_038316205.1). Taxonomy (GTDB): domain Bacteria; phylum Pseudomonadota; class Gammaproteobacteria; order Burkholderiales; family Burkholderiaceae_C; genus Rubrivivax. Next base: position 34,087 of record JBBQAI010000013.1, on the reverse strand, counting down.
GGCTGCGGTCCAAGCGATGATTCAAGCGGGCACGGCGGCCCAGTTCATCGACCAGCGCGGCACCGGCGCCTTCACTGTGGATCAGCAGCGCCGGGGCCACGCCGCCGGCCTGGGCGTAGGCCGTCAACATGGTGCGCAAGCGTTTGCCCTGATCCACAGGGCCGGGGTAAGCAAAGCCCATCGCGCCGCTGGGGCAGACGGTGCTGCAGGCACCGCAGCCCACGCACAGATAAGGCTCGACGATGACGCCGCCGGCGGCTTCACCTTTGCGCTTGCCCTTGTGCGAGGCGTCGCTGCGGATGGCTTGCGTCGAACACACGTCGATGCAGGCGGTGCAGCCGATCTGCTCGTTGCGGCTGTGCGCGCACAGCTTGGGCTGGTAGCGGAAGAACTTGGGCTTCTCGAATTCGCCGATCAGCTCACGCAGCTTCAGCACGGCGTCGAACAGAGCCGGGCCTGCGGTGGGGCTCGGTGCGACATGGAAGTAGCCCTGCGGTGGCTGGTGCTGGCTGAACGCGCTGTCGGCGCGCAGGTCCAGCACCAGATCGAACGTTTCGCTGTAGCTTTGCGGGGCGCGGCTGAAGTCGATGGCGCCGGCCGCGTCGCACACGCGCACGCAATCGCGGTGACTTTTGCAGGCGCTCAAGTTGACCTGGTAATCCAGCCCGATGGCGCCTTCGGGGCAGGCATCGACGCAGGCATTGCAGCGCGTGCAAAGGTCCAGGTCGATCGGGTTGCTGCTCAGCCACTCGGCCTGGAAACGGCCCAGCCAGCCCGCCAAGCGCGTCAGCTGCCCGTTGTGCGTGGCGCGGGCGTGGCGCTGGTCCAGCGCACCGCCAGTTTGCGTCACCAGCACGCTCACGTCCAACTTGTCAGACAACTGTGCCGCTGCGCGTTCGGCAGTGACCGCGTCACCGATGACCAGGCAACGACCACCCGAGGTGTAGCTGACGGTGGCCACAGGCTCGGGCGGTGGCAGTTGCGCGGCTGCGATCAGCGCCGCGATCTTCGGCATGGCCCCGTTGCCCCCACTGCCGCTTGCGCTGCTGCTGTCACGCGACCAGCCTGCCGTTTCGCGGATGTTGACGAAGTGGATGGGTCGTTCTTCCACACGGGCCGCGCCTTCGGTCTCGTCGTTCAGTTCCAGGAAAAGGCGCTGTTCCTGCGTGCAGGCCACCAGCAGCGCGTCGCCGCTGCTGGCGGTGTCTTTGGCCGCACGCTGGAACGCGCCGGCCTCACGCCGGCACAGCAGCGTGTGGACGACATCGAGCCCGTCAGTCTGGGCGCCCGGCGTGCGCGCCAGCGCCTGTCTCAGCGCCGGGGCGTCCAGCGTCATCGTCTGGTTGCAGTTGCAGATCAGAGTTTTCATCAGCGGCCAGGGGTATGGGGTCTGCAGTCAGCGGGGGGCCGGGCTCGGGCAGTGTCGTCGCGGCGGCCTGGGCTGCGTTCCCGAGTTCGGTCTCGGATTGGGTTTCGACTTCGTCGTCGAACAAGCCCAGCATCTGCGATTGAACCATCTGCCGCAGCATGCCAGGGGACAAAGGATCGGGCGTGTTGTAGTCGCCGATGTAGGTGTCCAGGCCGTCCATCACATTGAAGTGCGGGTCGGTGAACAAGTGCTTCAAGGCTGCGTTCTTGACCTCGGGGTTGACGTTGTCGCCCAGGTAGCGGGTGTAGTCCGAGTCGCGCGTCAGACGGGCCACGTCGGCCATCGTGGGCGGCGGTGGCGCTTCGGTGGTTGTCGCGCTGGCGGGGTCGGATGGGTCTGTTCCCGTTTCGACCAGAGATGCGGCGGGCCGAGCCTGCGTCGGCGCCGATGGCAGGAACTCGACCGCCACCGGTTCTGCCAGCGCAGCCGTGCCGGCGCGCACCTCGGCCTTGCGGCGCGACCAGCGCGACAGGAAGGTATCGGCGTCGTCGGCCATCGCCGGACTAGCGGTCTTCCGGCGCGCGGAAAGAAGCCGGCCGGCGCCGCTGTTTCACCTCGGGCCGGTAATGTTCGTTGGCGTAGGCCTGCAGCCAGGCGCAGACCTCGGGCGGCAGCGGGCGGTTGTCCACACGCTCTTGCGCGTCGAGCAGGCGGCCGGCCTCGTGGTAGGACACCGTGACGCGCTCAGGCGTGGCCACAGGCGGGTCGGTCTCGCTGGCGTTTTCACCCTCCGGTTGGCTGACGCGCCACATCACGAACCACACGGGCGTGCCCGAACTGAGATTCAGGTAGTAGCCCTCAGCCTCGTCGCGGTGGAGGGTGACTTCGAACCCCGGGTGCAGGAAGGACGCCGTCTGCCCGTCGTCGCGTAGCTGGCGGGCCTGCGTACCGAACTGGCCTTCGTCGAGCAACACCTGGGCAATGTCGAAACGCCAATCCTCCCAGCGGTTGGGCTGGCGCTGGCGGTCGATCTGCACGGCAACGCGCAGGCTGGGGAGTGGGTCCACGGATGGTTGCAAAGTGGCTGGGTCGCGAGTGAGGTCAACGGTCAAGGGCGGCGGATTCTAGGCACGCCCGAACACATGTCGTGCCGCCAGTACGCCGAATGCGGGTCTTTTCAGCGGCGCTCGCCTGGCAGGCGCCGCGAAGCGTTAGCCTTCGCGCCCGGTGTGGAATGTGTCCGCCGGTTGCGGGTGGTCACCGATAGCAACCGGGGCCAGCCTCGGTATAAAGCGTCTTATGCACCCGCTTGCATGTCAGGCGGCCAAGGAGTCAGCATGAAAAAGTCGTTGAACGAAACCCCTGCAGCCAGCCCCCTGTCGCGGCGCACCCTGTTTGTCGGTGCCGGCACAGCAGGCGCCCTGGCCGCTGCCGCAGCCCTGTTGCCGAAGGCCGCTGCGCCCGTTGTGGCTGCCCTGCCCGCAGCACCCGTTGTCGCTGATGGCGGCTACCAGCTCACCGAACACGTGCAGCGCTACTACCAGACCGCCCGCGTTTGAGCGTTTGAGGCGTCAAAGGTGTTTGAGGCGCCTGAGGCGTCACCAGGAGATCGCATGTTGTTGACCCGAAAATCGTCGTCCGCCAGCGCGGCCCCTTCACGGCTGGTGGCCAGCTTGGCGCGCGGCGTTTCGCGCGCGGTGCCCACGATGGACAGGCGTGCCTTCTTGCGCCGCTCTGGCCTGGGTGTTGGTGCCGGGATGGTGGCCACCCAGCTCACGCTGGTAAAAAAGGCCGACGCGGCCGATGGTGCCAAAGCCGAAGGCGGCGCGAGAAAGGTCGAGGTCAAACGCACCGTGTGCGGCCATTGTTCCGTGGGTTGCGCGGTGGACGCTGTCGTCGAGAACGGCGTCTGGGTGCGCCAGGAGCCGGTCTTCGACAGCCCCATCAACTTGGGGGCGCACTGCGCCAAGGGTGCTGCGCTGCGCGAACACGGCCACGGCGAATACCGCTTGAAGTACCCGATGAAGCTGGTGAACGGCAAGTACCAGCGCATCACCTGGGATGTGGCGTTGACCGAAATCAGCGCCAAGATGTTGGAGCTGAAGAAGCAGAGCGGCCCCGATGCGCTGTTCTTCGTTGGCAGTTCCAAGCACAACAACGAGCAGGCCTATCTGATGCGCAAGTGGGTGTCCTTCTGGGGCACCAACAACACCGACCACCAGGCGCGCATCTGTCACTCCACCACGGTTGCCGGTGTTGCGAACACCTGGGGCTACGGTGCGATGACGAATTCGTACAACGACATGCAGAACTCGAAGGCTGCGATGTACATCGGCAGCAACGCGGCCGAGGCACACCCGGTCAGCATGCTGCACCTGCTGCACGCCAAGGAAAACGGCTGCAAGGTCATCGTCGTCGACCCGCGCTACACGCGCACGGCGGCCAAGGCCGACGACTACGTGCGCCTGCGCTCGGGCGGTGACATCCCCTTCCTCTATGGTGTGATGTTCCACATCTTCAAGAACGGCTGGGAAGACCAGCAATACATCAGCGACCGCGTCTACGGCATGGACAAGGTGCGCGAAGAGGTACTGGCCAAGTGGACGCCGGACAAGGTCCTGGAAGCCTGCGGCGTGGACGAAGCCACCTGCTACAAGACCGCCAAGACCCTGGCCGAGAACCGGCCCAGCACCGTCGTCTGGTGCATGGGCCAAACCCAGCACACCACCGGCAACGCCGTGGTGCGAGCCAGTTGCCTGTTGCAACTGGCCCTGGGCAATGTGGGCAAGAGCGGCGGCGGCACCAACATCTTCCGCGGCCACGACAACGTGCAGGGCGCCACCGACGTCGGCTCCAACCCCGACAGCCTGCCTGGTTACTACGGTCTGGCCGACGGCGCCTGGAAGCACTTTGCCAAGGCTTGGGGCGTGGACTACGAGTGGATCAAGAAACAGTACGCGCCGGGCGGCATGACCAAGTCGGGCATGACGGTGTCGCGCTGGATCGACGGCGTGCTGGAAAAGAACGAGCTCATCGACCAGGACAGCAACCTGCGCGGCCTGTTCTTCTGGGGCCACGCGCCCAACAGCCAGAGCCGCGGCCTGGAAATGAAGCGGGCGATGGACAAGTTGGACCTGCTGGTGGTGGTGGACCCTTTCCCCAGCGCCACCGCCGCGATGGCGGCCATGCCGGGCAAGCCCGAAGACCAGAACGCCAACCGCGCTGTCTACCTGCTACCGGCCTGCACACAGTTCGAGACCAGCGGTTCCTGTACGGCTTCCAACCGCAGCCTGCAGTGGCGTGAACAGGTCATCGAGCCGCTGTGGGAAAGCCGCACCGATCACATGATCATGTACCAGCTGGCGCAAAAACTCGGCTTCGACAAAGAGCTGGTGAAGAACGTCAAATTGGTCAAAGGCAAGGGCGGCATGGAAGAGCCCAGCGTCGAAGACATCCTGCGCGAAATCAACAAGAGCGTCTGGACCATCGGCTACACCGGCCAGACGCCGGAACGCCTGAAGGCCCACATGCGCAACATGAACGTCTTCGACGTGAAGACGCTGAAGGCCAAGGGCGGCATCGACAAAGACACCGGCTACAAACTGGACGGCGACTACTTCGGCCTGCCCTGGCCGTGCTGGGGCACCGCCGAGATGAAGCACCCTGGGAGCCCCAACCTCTATGACACCAGCAAGCACGTGATGGAGGGCGGCGGTAATTTCCGCGCGAACTTCGGCGTGGAACGCGAAGGCGTGTCGCTGTTGGCGGCCGATGGCTCGCATTCCAAGGGCGCAGAGCTGACCACCGGTTACCCCGAATTCGATCACTTGCTGCTGAAGAAGCTGGGTTGGTGGGGCGACCTGACCGAGGCCGAGCAAAAGGCCGCCGAGGGCAAGAACTGGAAGACCGATATGTCCGGCGGCATCATCCGTGTGGTCATGCAGGTGCACGGCTGCTACCCCTTCGGCAACGCCAAGGCACGGGCCATCGTCTGGAACTTCCCGGACCCGATACCGCAGCACCGCGAGCCGCTTTACAGCAACCGGCCTGACCTGATCGCCAAGTACCCGACGCACGACGACAAGAAGGCTTTCTGGCGTCTGCCCACGCTGTTCAAGAGCGTGCAAGACAAGAACAAGGACATCGGCAAGACCTACCCGCTGGTGATGACCAGCGGCCGCCTGGTGGAGTACGAAGGCGGCGGCGAAGAGACGCGCAGCAACCCGTGGCTGGCTGAACTGCAGCAGGACATGTTCGTTGAGATCAACCCCAGGGCGGCCAACGACAGGGGCATTCGCAATGGCGAATACGTCTGGGTCAAGACGCCGCCGATGCAGGCCGTGCCCGACTTCAAGGGCATCCGCGTGAAGGCTCTGGTCACCGAGCGCGTGGGCGAAGACACGGTCTTCCTGCCCTTCCACTTCTCGGGCCGTTGGGGCGGCATCGACATGTTGCCCTACTACCCCGAAGGGGCAGCGCCCGTGGTGCGCGGCGAGGCCGTCAACACGGCCACGACCTACGGCTACGACAGCGTGACGATGATGCAAGAGACCAAGACCACGGTCTGCCAGATCGAAAAAGCCACGGCTTAAGGACACAGCACCATGGCAAGAATGAAATTCATCTGCGACGCCGAGCGTTGCATCGAGTGCAATGGCTGCACCACCGCCTGCAAGGCCGAACACGATGTGCCCTGGGGCGTGAACCGCCGCCGCGTGGTGACGCTGAATGACGGCGTGCCCGGCGAAAAAAGCATCAGCGTGGCGTGCATGCACTGCAGCGACGCGCCCTGCATGGCGGTCTGCCCGGTGGACTGCTTCTACCGCACCGACGAGGGCGTGGTGCTGCACGACAAGGATGTGTGCATCGGCTGTGGCTACTGCAGCTACGCCTGCCCCTTCGGCGCGCCGCAGTTCCCCAGCAATGGCACCTTCGGCCTGCGCGGCAAGATGGACAAATGCACCTTCTGCGCCGGTGGTCCTGAGGACAACGGCAGCCAGGCCGAGTATGAAAAGTATGGCCGCAACCGCCTGGCTGAAGGCAAACTGCCGGCCTGCGCCGAGATGTGCTCGACCAAGGCTTTGCTGGGCGGTGACGGCGATGTAGTGGCCGACATCCTCCGCAACCGCGTGCTGACGCGCGGCAAGGGCAGCGAGGTCTGGGGCTGGGGCACGGCTTACGGCAAGCCGACTGAAGGCAAGAAATCATGAGCCGCACCGCCATCGCCGCAGCGTCCGTGCTGCTGAGCCTGGGCCTGTCAGCCTGCGGCGAAAAACCGCAGACCGCCAGTCACCGCAAGGCCGACGGCCACCCCTACGACGGCCCGACCAGTGCCTACACGGCTGGCGGCTGGAAGGCCGGTGACTCGGTCGCCTGGGACGCGCAGATGCGGACCCGCGCGCAAGGCCAGAACGAATACTCCCGCAGCGGCTCGCCCCCTTGATCGGCCCGAGGAAGGACACCCGATGAAGCGCAATATTTCGCTCGCTCTGGCGGCCTTGCTGCTGGCTCTGGGCACAAGCGTGGCGGCCTGGGCGCAAGCCCCAGCTGCCGCAAGTTCCGCCGCACCGAGCGGTCCGCCCGCCGGTTTCGTCGTGCAGGCCGAACCGAAGGCCGACGAGAGCAACGCCGTGCGCGCCAAGACCCAGCCCGGCAACAACGCGCCGATGTGGCGCGCCGTGCGTGAATCGGGCCGCAACGAAGGCGTCAGCACCTTGCCGGGGGCCGAGCAAGGCACGCTGATCCAGTCCTTCACGCAATACCCGGGCTCGCGCCTGGCCAGCGCCGGTGAGGCCTGGCGCCAGGTGCGCAACCACTGGCTGCTGCCCTACGGCGGCTCGCTGCTGTTGATCATCGTCGTGGCGATCGGCATTTTTCACTGGCGCTCCGGCGGGCTGGGCGGGCACGAGGTCAACACCGGTCGTGCCATCGAACGCTTCACGCCTTTCGAGCGCTCGGCGCACTGGCTCAACGCCATTGCTTTCGTGGCGCTGGCGCTGTCGGGCGTGGTCATGGCTTTCGGCAAGTTCTTCCTGTTGCCGGTGCTGGGCGGCACGCTTTTCGGCTGGTTGACGTATGCGCTGAAGAACTTGCACAACTTCGTCGGCCCGTTGTTCGCGGTGTCGCTGGTGGTGGTCTTCGTCACCTTCGTGCGCGACAACCTGCCGCAGTCCGGCGACTGGAACTGGCTGCGCAAGGCCGGCGGTATGTTCGGCGGCCACGAAGTGCCTTCGCACCGTTTCAACGCCGGTGAAAAACTGATGTTTTGGGGCGGCGTATTCGCCCTGGGCCTGCTGGTCGTCGCTTCGGGCCTGGTGCTCGACAAGCTGATTCCCGGCCTGGGAGAAACGCGCAGCCAGATGCAGATCGCCAACCTGGTCCATGCATCGGCCGCGGTGTTGATGATGGCCATGTTCATCGGCCACACCTACATCGGCAGTATCGGCATGAAGGGCGCCTACAGCGCCATGCGCACCGGCTATGTGGACGAGGGCTGGGCCCGCGAACACCACGAACTTTGGTACGACGACGTGAAGGCCGGCAAGATCCCGGCGCAACGCTCAACCCCGGCCGAGCCCGCGCTGCGTCCGGCCACGCCGCAAGCCTGAACACGGCCACGCGGCCACACCGCAATACGGAGACATCGACATGAAGAAACAGGCGAATTGGTGTGGGGCTGCAGCGGCTGTGTCGGCTGTCGTGGCGGCTGCAGGGCTGTCCTCGGCTCAAGCGCTGGCCAAGCTGCCAGCGCCCAGCGACGAAGCCAAAGCCAAGGCCGCCGAAGCGGCTGCCAAGACGGCCTGGACCAACAACGTCGCAAACTTTCAGCTCTGCAAGTCGATGGACAAGGTCGCTACCGAGTACCAGGCGCAGGCCAAGAAAGCCGGCAAGGCCGCCTCGGCACCTGTCGCCACGCCTGCCTGCGCGGACCCTGGCGCCTTCGTCTATGTGCCGCCTGTTGCGGCGCCTGCAGCATCCGGCGCGGCGCCGGCCCTGGCTGTTGCCCCTTCCGCCGCGCCGGCAGCCAAGAAATGAGACACTGAACGGGCTATGCCCGTGCTGCCAGAACGACTTTCCGATAGCTCCGAGTGGTGCCCCGTCGCAGGCGCGCCGCGCCTGACCGAGGCGCAGGTTGAACTGCTGTGTGAAATCACCGTGCTGGACGAGTACGGCGCACAACGCAACATCCACATCCCGGCAGAGCGGCCACTGACCGTCTTCGTTGACAAGCGCGAGCTGGTCACGCTGATGACGCTGGGCCAGAGCCCGGAACTGCTGGTGTTGGGCTATCTGCGCAACCAGCGTCTGATCAGTTCGGTGCAGGAAGTCGAATCGATCACGGTCGATTGGGACGTGAGCGCTGCCGCTGTGCGCACCCGCAGCGGCGTTCAGGACATCGCCGCCAAGACGGCCCACCGCGTGGTCACCACGGGCTGCGGCCAGGGTACGGTGTTCGGCGATGTGATGACGCAGCTGGACGGCGTGCAACTGCCCGGCACCCAGCACGCCCGCATCCGCCAGAGCACGTTGCACCGCATGCTCGAAGCCATGCGCCAGCAGGACAGCATCCACCGCAAGGCCGGCTCGGTGCATGGCTGCGCGCTGTTTCGCGGTGCCGAGATGTTGTGCTTCGTCGAAGACGTGGGCCGCCACAACGCCATCGACACCATCGCCGGCTGGATGTTCCTGCACGGCGTTGACGGAGGCGACAAGGCTTTCTATACAACGGGCCGCTTGACCAGCGAAATGGTCATGAAGTCGGCACACATGGGCGTGCCCATCATCGTGTCGCGCAACGGCGTCACGGCCATGGGGCATGAGCTGGCGGTCAAGCTGGGCATGACCCTGTTCGGCCGCGCCAGCAACCGCCACTTTCTTTGCTACACCGGCGCCGAACGTTTCGATTCAGAACCTGAGCCGCAGCGCCCCCCGGTGCGTGTGGTGGCCGGCTGATTCAACGCCGCCGCCGTCCTTATTCTTCCCATTCGAAGCGCCACAGGGCCAGTCCTGCGAAGACGGCCGTGAAGGCCAGCATCGCGCCCACCGGCAACAGGGCTGCGCTCAGTGGCAGGCCGCGCCAGCTCATGGCGTCCAGGCCTTCCACGGCCCAGTACGTGGGCACGAACAGCGAAGCCGTTTGCAACCATTCGGGGAAGATGAAAGACGGCACCCAGGCGCCGCCCAGCATCACCATCAAGAGCGTGGCGAGGATGGCCAGGCCGCGTGTGGCTTCGGGCGTGCGGCCCAGTGCCGCGATCAGCAGACCGAAGCTGGCCGTCAGCAGCGAGAAGGCGGTCAGCACCGCGACAAAGCCGATCACGCTGCCTTCGATGCGCACGCCGAAAGCGCCCATCGCCACGGCGTAGACACCGGCGAAAACGATCAGCGCGATCAAGGCGCAGCTGGCGATGCGGCTGCCCAGCAAAGTGGCGCGTGACAGCGGTGCCGCGCGCAGCCGCTTCCACAAGCCCAGGCGGCGCATCAGCAGCAGGCCCAGGCCCATGTCGACACCCATCAGCAGGATGAACTGCACGCCCATGCCGGCGAAGGAATGGGCATAGCCGTTGTAGCGCGCTTCGAAGCGGCCGGCCGATTCGACTTCATGCGTTTCGAAGGGCGCGCTGAACTTGGGCGCACCCGGCCTGACGCCACTCAGGCCGGCCAGCACATGCTGCGTCAGCAGGCCGCGCACCAGCGGCAGGGTGGTCGCTTGCGAGGGGTCGTAGCGCAGTTCGACCTCGGGCTTGGCGCCACCGGCGAACAGCGCTTGCGTGGCCTGGGCCGCGAAGCCTGCGGGCAAGGTGATGGCAGCGCGCAGCTTGCCCGACTGCACCAGGCTGGCGGCTTCGGCGGCCCCTGGGAGGCTGACGATCAGCGTCTTGTCGGCCTGCATCGCGGCCACCACGCGGGCCGATGTGGCGCTGTGGTCGAGGTCGATCACCGCCACCGGAACAGCAGACGGTTTGCTGCCCGGACCACCGAACAGGCTGCCGAAGAAAGCCGCGATGAAGATGGGCGCGAAGAAACTCATGATCACCGCGCGGCGGTTGGAAAAATGCAGCACCAGGTCTTTGCGCAGCAGGGCGATGAAGGCGGTCATGTCGGGTTCCTTGGTGCGGGTGCGTCGGTTGCGATTCGGTCCGGGTTCAGTCGCAAATCAGTCGCGAAGCTGGCGGCCGGTCAGCGCCAGGAACACGTCTTCCAGGTTGGCGCGGCCCGAGCTGACATGGCGCACGGTCAGGCCGGCGGCGGCCAGGGCTTGCAGCACGGCCGGTGCGTCCCTTGTCAGGTCCTCCAGCGCCACGTTGAGGTGCTCGCCGTCGCCTTGCACGCCGCGCACGCCCGGCAAGCTTCGCAGCGCTGCGCGGTCCAGCGACGCCCCACCTCCCTCCAGGTCGATCACCAGGCTGTGCGTGGCCGGCAGTTGCCGGTACAGCTCGGACAGCGTGCCCTGGGCCACCACGCGGCCGTGGTCGATGATCACCACGCGGTCGGCCAGGCGCTCGGCCTCTTCCATGTAGTGCGTCGTGTAGACCAGGGCCTTGCCGGCGCGCCTCAGTGCTTCCAGGTTGTCGAAGATGGCATTGCGGCTTTGCGGATCGACACCGGCCGTGGGCTCGTCGAGCAGGATCACATCGGGGTCGTGCACCAGCGCGCAGGCGATGTTCAAGCGGCGCTTCATGCCACCGCTGAAGGCGCTGGGCTTGTCCTTCGCGCGATCGGCCAGGCCGACCATGTCCAGCACCTCGGCAGCGCGCTGCTTCAGCCGGGCGCGCGGCAGGTCGTAAAGCGCGCCGAACAACTCGACATTGGCCAGTGCCGACAGGTCTTCGAACAGCGCCAGGTCTTGCGGCACCAGGCCGATGCGCCGCTTGCAGGCCGCGCCGTCGCCAGCCAGCGTCACGCCGGCCACGCTGACCGACCCGCTGTCGGGTGCGGTCAGGCCGCAGACCATGCTGACCGTGGTGGACTTGCCGGCGCCGTTGGGTCCCAGCAGCGCCAGCACGCTGCCCGCTGGCACGCTCAGTGACACGCCATCCACGGCAATGCGGCTGCCGTAGGACTTGCGCAGTTCGTGGGCTTGCAGCAGATCGGTCATGGCGCGTTCCTTTTGGTATGTCAGGCGGCCATGCTAGTGACGAGTCGGGCGTTGGACGGGGCCATGCGACGGCCTGCGGCCGGTTGTCGCCAAATGGCCCGCCAGCACGCGAAGCGCCGGGGCGGCCATCCCCTTGTCCCTATGAGCGACCACGAGGTCGGCTACCTGGCGCAGGGCCATTGGCACCATTTCCACTACCGCATCGGCGAGATGACCGGGCCGGACCGCGAGCGCAAGGAGGTGCGGGTTTCGGCCAGCCACGACGACGAGGGCCGCCTGGTGACGCCGCAGCGTGGGGTGCCGTACGACACGTTGATGATCGCGATCGGCAGCCAGAGCAAAAATTTCGGCACCTCAGGCGTGGCGCAACACGCGATGCGCCTGGAATCGGCCGCTGACGCGGTGCGCTTTCACCACCGCAAGGTCACCGCATGCATCCGCGCCCACGCCCAGCGCGAGCCGCTGTCGCCGGCGCAACTGCACGTGGCCATCACCGGAGCTGGCGCCACCGGCGTCGAGCTGGCGGCCGAATTGCACCGCACCACGCGCGAGGTGGTGGCTTGCGGGCTGGACTGCGTCGACGCTGACAAGGACATCCAGGTGATGGGTGGTGGAAGCGGCGCCGCGCGTGCTGCCGGCCCTGCCCGAGCGGCTGTCCAGCGCCACCAAAGAACTGCTGACCAACTTGGGCGTGAAGGTGCTGACCGGCGCCAAGGCGGCAGCGTTGGAACACCAGTGCGTGCGCCTGGCCGATGGCCGCGAACTCCCGGGCGAACTGATCGTCTGGGCGGCCGGCGTGAAGGCGCCCGACTTCCTGAAAGACATCGCCGGCGCTTGGACGGTCAACCGCTGCAAGCCTGTCAGTACCGCGACTGCGGCTCGCTGGTCAGCCTGGGCGAGTTCAGTACCGTCGGCAACATGATCGGCGGCCTGATCGGCGGCAGCCTGATGATCGAAGGCTATTTCGCCAAGCTGACGTACCTGTCGCTGGCCAACGCTGCGCCGACCGCCTACGCCCGACCGCGAACCATGTCGAGCAGGCGGCCGACGATGCGCTCACCACCGGCGCGCAGGCCGTTGTGGGCGTACTCGTTGGTGACCCAGGCCCGCAATCCGCGCACGCTGGCTGCCGTCTCCTCGGCGAAGGACCGCTCGACGTAGACGTCGTCAACGTACACCGTGGCCGCCACGGGGACCTCGTTGCTGGCGAGGCGGTCGGCGTCGTAAAGCCGTGGCCACGGATGCTGGGCCAGCAAATCGGCCGCCTCGCGGTGCCCGCGCAGCCCCGCATAGTCGTCCCACATCCACGGGAAGAGATGCTCAGCGCCCAGCAAATCGCCGGTCATCGCCGCCTCGGGTGCCAGGCGCTGTGCCGACCACCGGGTGGCGCAGCCGTCGGCGTACGAGGACTCATGCAGCGTGGCGTAGATCGGGTTGCGCTCCCAGCCCGACGCCGCCTGCGCGTCGTGCATGAATGCGGCAGAGCCGAAGGGCAGTTCGAGCAGGTGGTGCAGCGTCTCGAAACCGGTGCTGGTGCCGAGCCACATCCCGACCTGGCGGAACCGTCGTGCTGTCAGGCGGTCGGCGTTGGGCAGGCGGACGTCTTCGGCGTCGAGGCGGCGCAAGATCGCCCGCAAACGATCGAGGTCGCCTGGGTAGCGGGCGTGGTAACGCTGGTTCGCCTCGCGCACGCGTTTCCAGGTCGCCGCGTAGACGTCATCGATCGGCCGCCCCGTGATCGGCGCCAGGCCGCCGGTGATCAGCACCTCGCGCAGGCCCTCAGGCGCCAAGGACAGGTAGGTCAGCGATGTGAACCCACCGAAGCTCTGGCCGAGCAGGCTCCAGCGCTCCACGCCAAGTTCGGCGCGGATCAGTTCGAGGTCGCGCACGATCGAATCGGCGCGGAAGTGCGTCAGGTACTCGGCTTGATCGGCGGGCGTTGCGCCCGGCAGCACGGGCCCGACGGGCGTCGAGCGTCCGGTGCCGCGCTGGTCCAGCAACAGGACACGGAAATCGGCCAGGGCGCGCGCCATCCACCCTGACGGCGGGCTTGTCGGCCGGGCCGCCTCGAAACCCGGGCCGCCCTGCAAAAAGACCAGGTAGGGGCGGCCCTGCCCATCGGGGGCAGCCACCTCGCGGGTGAACACGTTGATCGTGCCGCGCATAGGCTGGCCATGAACCAGGGGAACAAGGTGCTCGCGCTCGGTCAAGACCGCGCCGGGCATGTGGAAGGTCGTGCTCATGACGTCACGATACGCCGGCTGCAGCAGGTACGCCCGGGGTTCGTCGGTGTTCGACAGCGTACCGACAGCGCCGAGGTGCGGATCTATCTTCTGGGCATGTCTGATTGGGAACGTCTGATGCTTCTGGGTTTCCTCGCGCCGCTGTTGTGGTTGCAGGCTCGGCACGTTCGGCGCCACGCGCCGCGCATGCCGGAGCCGCCGGGTCATCGCGTTGGCACAGCAGGGCATGGCTCGCTCGTGCGCCTGCTGGTGGCTGGCGACTCGGGCGCAGCAGGGGTGGGTGCTGCCAGTCAGGAGCAGGCGCTGTGCGGCCAACTGGTTCGGCTGCTGAGCCGGCACCACACCGTGCAGTGGTGCGTGCTGGCGGTCAACGGGCTGGACTCGCCGGGCTTGCTGCAGTTGCTGAACGACACTCCAGCGGCGCGCTTCGACGTGGTGGTGCTTTCCATGGGGGCCAACGACGCCACCGGTCTGTGCGCGCCACTGCGATGGGCGCATTGGCAGCATCGCTTGGCTGCACTGATCGCCGACCGATTCGAGCCCCAGCTACTGGTGCACAGCGCGGTGCCGCCGATGCACGCCTGCAAGGCCCTGCCGCAGCCGTTGCGCTGGTTCATGGGCCGCTGGGCGCGGCAGATGAACACGACGCTGCAGGGCCAGCTGGCCGACCAGCAGCGGCGCACCCTGCACTGGCACCCGGCATCAACGACCAGCACCGGCATGGCCGTGGACGGCATGCATCCCAGTGCTGCGGGCTACGCGGTCTGGGCCGAGGGCCTGAGCCGCCACATACTGGCTGCGCAGGCGGCGGGCCGTGACAACCGCCCTGCGCCTATCGGACGGTGAGAGCCCCGGCCACGCGATCCAACCGCGCCTTGAGAAAACCACTGGCCGCATAGCGCGTCACGCGGCCGTAGTAGCGGGACGACAGCCGCTCGACCATCGCGGTGTAGGTGTCGATCAGTTCGGGGCGGATGCTGAAATGGTCGTAGTTGACAACCGCGTCGACGCGCTGGCCCAGCGGCGACAGCACCGCCGACACCGCAGCCTCGATGGCGTCGATCTCGGCCTGCGACTTCACTTCCAGCCCCTCGAAATTGATGAACAGCAGGCCGCGTGAGGCGTCGAACTCCAGCCGATCCTGCAGTGGCACGGCCAGCATCGCGTCACGCAGCGCCATCTGCGCCTCGAGGAACAGTCGACTGTCCATCAGCCGCAACTGCGGGCTGATGGCTGGCGTGAAGTCCATCTGCGCCAGGATCTGGCTGTCCAGCGCGATGCCGGGCGCGATCTCGATCAGCTCCAGCCCGGTGTCGACGAGCCGGAAGACGCAGCGCTCGGTGACGTAGAGCACGCGCTGCCCGCGCTGGCGTGCGATGCGGCCGCTGAAGGTGCGGTGTTCGACCTCGTGGACGAATTTGCGCGTGTTGCCCTCGCGCACAACCTGCAGCTGACCGCCCTGCAAGCCGAGTTGCAGTTCGCCAGCGGTGAAGGTGCCGACAAAGACCACCTCGCGGGCCGCCTGGCTGATGTTGATGAAGCCACCGGCTCCGGCCAGCCGCGAGCCGAACTTGCTGACGTTGAGGTTGCCGTCGCGGTCGGCCTGTGCCAGGCCGAGCACGGCCAGGTCCAGGCCGCCGCCGTCGTAGAAGTCGAACTGACTGGGCTGGTCGATGATCGCCTGGGTGTTGACCGCAGCGCCGAAATTCAAACCCGAGGCCGGGATGCCGCCGATCACGCCGGGCTCGGCGGTCAGCGTCAGCAGGTCGATCACGCCTTCCTCGGCGGCGACATCGGCCACGCCTTCGGGCATGCCGATGCCCAAGTTGACGACCATGTTGCGCCGCAGCTCCAGCGCGGCGCGGCGGGCGATCACCTTGCGCTCGCCGAGCGGCAGTGGCACCAGCGTGTTCATCGGCACGCGCAACTCGCCGGCGAAGGCCGCGCTGTAGGCGGTGACGAAGGTCTGCATGTGGTGTTCGGGCTTCTCGGCCACCACCACGCAGTCGACCAGCACACCGGGCACCTTGACCTGGCGCGGGTTCAGCGAGCCGCGCTCGGCGATGCGCTCGACCTGCGCGATGACGATGCCGCCGCTGTTGTGTGCCGCCATCGCGATGGCCAGCGCTTCCAGCGTCAGCGCCTCGCGCTCCATCGTCAGGTTACCGTCGGCGTCGGCGGTGGTGGCGCGGATGATGCCCACGTTGATCGGGAAGGCCTTGTAGAACAGCACTTCCTCGCCGTCGATGTCCATCAACCGCACCAGCTCTTCGGTGGTCGCGGCGTTGATCTTGCCGCCTCCCAGCCGCGGGTCGACGAAGGTGCCCAGGCCGACGCGGCTGAGCGTGCCGGGCTTGCCCGCAGCGATGTCGCGAAACAGGTGCGAGATCACGCCTTGCGGCAGGTTGTAGGCCTCGACTTGTCCGCTGACCGCCAGCGCCTGCAGCTTGGGCACCAGGCCCCAGTGGCCGCCGACCACGCGCTTGATCAACCCCGGGTGGCCGAAGTGGTTCAGCCCGCGGTCCTTGCCGTCGCCCTGGCCCGCGGCGTAGACCAGGGTCAGGCGCTGCGGCGCCCCGGTGCCGGTCTCGGCCTGCGCCGCCAGGAAGCGCTCTTCCAGCGCGATGGCGATGCCCTCGGCAAAGCCGATGCCGACGAAGCCGCCGGTGGCGACGGTGTCGCCGTCGTGGATCAGGCGCACCGCCTCGGCGGCGCTGACGATCTTGTCGCGGCTGCTGCGATGGCTGGCGTCGATGTGCATGGAAGGCCTCCTATTCGACAGCTTACGGTGCCGCCCGGCCAAACGGGTCCTGCAGCGGGAAGCTGGGTCGCTGTGCCGGCCGCGCCGACCCGCGCGGCCCAGCGGCGCAACGCCACTGCAGGGGCAATCGGCTTCGGCAAGGCTGGGCGTGTTGGACTGGCTGGGCAGGCGCTGCGCGGCGGCGACCACCAAGGGGCTCAAGTGCCCGAGCGCATACAGCCCCTTCTGGCCCCAAATCTTGACGCGCGGCGCCGGTTCATGGGTGGTGCCTGCATCAAGCGACCACGCGGCCCAGCACGGCGCCTGCGGACAACAGCGCGGCGAACCAGAGTTCCAGTTTGAAAGTGCGGAACAGCACCCCATTGAAGCCCAGGCCGGGTGGGCAGCGAAGGAAGCAGTTGCGCAGCGCCAAGGCTTCGGGCAACAGCAGCAGCGGCAGCAGCAATGCTGGTGCGTGTGCCGTCAGGGCCATCACCGGCACCAGTGCGAAAGGGCTGAACAGCAGCGCGGAGAACAGCCGCTGCGACCCGCTGTCGCCAAACGTGACGGCGAACGTGCGGCGGCCGACCAGCCTGTCGTGCGCGATGTCGCGGTGGTTGTTCACGGCCAGCGCCGCAGCCGCCAACCCGCCGATGGCCACAGAAGCCAGTACGCTGACCATGCCGACATCGCCGCTGAGCACCCAATCCGAGCCCATCACGGCGACCAGCCCGAAGAAGATGAACACTGTCAACTCGCCGTAGGGCGTGTAGGCAATGGGTTTGGGGCCGCCCATGTAGGCCAGAGCGGCCAGCAGCGACGAGCAGCCGATGGCCAGCACCGGCCAGCCCCGGTGCGCCACCAATGCAAAGCCCAGCGCGGTGGCTGCCAGCGCCGCCACGACGATGCCCGCGCGGACATGCCGAACGCTGAGCCAGCCGTTGGCCGTGGCACGCGGCAGCCCCGTTCGCGTGCCGCTGCTGTCGCCCCCACGAACGGTGTAGCCCACGTCGTTCTGCATGTTGGTGATGACCTGTATCAGCAGGGCCGCACCCAGCACCATCAGTGCGGCCAGCGCGTCGATATGGCCAGTGCGTGCGAAGCCGAAGGCGGCACCCACGAGGACGGGACTCAACGCAACAAGCAGGCTGCGCGGCCGTATGGCCACGGCCCAGGCTTTCCAGGAACCGGCTCTGACTGCGCCTTTCAAGCTGGCTTGGGTGACGGACATCTGAATCACTCCTTGTTCGAGCGCTGGGCACCGTGCCGTTCAGCAACCCATTGATTCTTCGGACGGCAGGCCGGTTGGGCTTTGCGCAAGGTCAAGCTGCGGCTGCAGCGCGGCACTTTTCAGCCCATCAGGCCGGTCATGGAACCCTACTTTGCGTTTTGCATCGCGAGCGCCGTGGTGAATGATCGCGAAGGCCCGATCGCTCTGGCGCTGCGCAGTAGGCAACTGCTGGACGCGCTGGCGCAGCGGGATGCGGGAGGGCTGTTGGCTGCCTGCCGAGCAGAACTCGCGCTGGAATGCGATCCGCGCTGCGGGCCTTTCTTGACGGCCTGATCGGCTGACCCGGCACCGTTGCAGCCGACAACGTCCGACCCTTACCCCGCACTCGCCCGCCAAGCCATCGAAGCGCCTCTCAGCCGTTCAGCCAAGTGAACCGCAATCTTCAGTGCGAGGCGCTGGCCGAGTTTCCAGTTGCTGACCGACAAGGGGTCGAGAGCCGTTCTGCCCAGCCTGGGCACCACTGACGCGCGGACGGCGGCGGTCGCCGCAGTTCGGCCGCTGGCGTCCAGTCAAGGCGTTGACGGCACCGGACAGCACATGGCCAGGCAGGCTCGCAGGACGGCTCAAAACGGCACCCATCTGCAAACCCGTTCAGGCCTGGGGGTGCCCCCGCTAGCGCGCAGAGAACGCCAGCAGGACATTGCCTGGAATCACCGCACCGTGATGCGAATAGCCTGACTGCACGTACACCATGCCACCGGCGATCGTTGCGCCACCGTTGCTCATCGAGCCGCCCTTGGCGCTGACGCCGTTCAGGGTGGTGAATTCCTGAACGCTGTCGTAGGCCCAGGTGATCTTGCCGGTCGCGGCGTCATAGGCATACAGCTGGCCGTCCATGGTGCCGCTGAACACCACACCGGGAATGGCGCTGACAGCGGCAGCGTGTGTCGGCTTGCAAGGCTTGCGCGCGCCGCAAGGGGGATTTGGCGCGGCCCACAGCACCTTGCCGGTGTTCAGGTCGAGCGCGGTCATGGCGCCGGAGGCATCGGGATTCTTCGCATCGAAAAAGCCGTTCGGCACATGCACACGGTCCTCGCCCACCGCCACGCCCCACAGCACCCCGCCGCCAGTGCTGCCTTTGCCCACCTGCGCCTCCCAGACGGTCTTGCCGCCCGCCGCCGGGTCGAGCGCCCAGACGGCACCCGACTTGTTGCCGGCAACCAGCAGTTGCTTGCCAGCCTTCGTGGTCACCAGCACCGGTGAAGCGCCGAAGTCCGCGTCGGGCGCATCGGCAACCGGGCACACGGCCTGCTCGCGGTCGGGTCGGCGGCAACTGGCATTCCAGATGTCGTCTTCGGCGTGCTGCCGAAGCACCTGCATGGCACCGGTCTGCAAGTTGAAGGCCACGATGGCGTCGGAGGCTTCGGTGGCTGGCGGGGAGTAGTTGTTGCCCGTGCCGACGTACAGCACGCCCCGCTTTTCATCGATCGCTGGCGTATTCCACACCGGCACGCCGGAGGGGCCGACGATCACCGTGCCCGCGCTGTTGGTGCCGCTGGGCGCAGCCTTCTGGGCAATGGTGAAGGTTTTCCAGACCTGCTTGCCGGTGGCGGTGTCCAACGCCACGACGCTGCCGCGAAAAGCGCAGCAGGCATACAGCGGGTCGCCGGCCTTCGACTCTTCACGCGACGAGACCGGCACGTAAACCAGGCCCTGGTGCACCTGCGGCGTTGCGGTGACGGCGGCCTGCGCGTAGTCATCCACTTTCACCTTCCAAAGGACCTTGCCGGAGGCCGCGTCGATGGCGTAGGCGTTGGCCGCCTGGTCGCCGATGTAGGCCGTGACACCGCCGCCAGGGCGCGGCGCCAGCACCGGCGCTGAGCGGATGCCAGCCTCGACTTCGGTGCGCCAAAAGATGCAGCCGGTCTTGGCGTCGAGGGCGAACAGATCGCCTTCGGCATTGCCGAAGTAAAGCCGCCCGCCGGCGACCACGGGTTGCGTTCCACCCGAGCTGGCGCCGGGCAGACCGAAGGCCCATTTCAGTTTCAGCGCCGGCGTCTCGGCTGCGTTGAGCCCTGCTGCCGAGGCCGGCTGGAAGCGGGTGTTCCCCTTGTCCACGCCCCATCCGTTCCAGGCCGGCGCTGTAAGCGACGCGACCGATTTCACGCCTGTGTTTTCGCAGAACGCCGAGTCGGGGAAGGGCTTTTGCGCCTCAGCACCCAAGGCCTTGCCCGACAGGTATTCGGCCAGGGCGCGGCGCTGCGGGCGGCTGCGCTCGGCGGCTTGCGCCTTCATCGCGCCTTTCTCCAGCGCTTGCAAGATTTGCTCGGGCGAGAGCTTGCCCAGCACCTCGCGGGTCGGGGTCCGGTCGTTGCCCTGCGCCTCATGGCAGGTGGCGCAGTACTGCCGGTAGACCTTCGCCCCGTCCTGTGCCCGTGTGGGTCCTGCCGCGAAGCAGGCCGCGAGCAGCACCACCCATCCAAGACCTGACCGACTCAAGCGCAGCATGTTTTCCCCACGACCCATCAAATTGACATGCTAGGCCAGCGAGCGCCGAAAAACGCTGCGGATGTCGCCGATGGACTGATCGGGGGTCTCGCGCTATGCAGGGCTAGCGGCCTCAAACCAGCCCGTCGAACAGCCACACGTCCACCAGTTCGCCGGCCGCCACCGAGCCCTGCTCGTGGCCCAGCACCAGCAGCGCATTGGCCTCGCTCATGCTGCGCAGGACGCCAGCACCTTGCGAACCGGACAGCCGCACCTGCCAGCCGCCGCCCGCATCGGCCGGGGCGGGTTCGACGATGGCGCGCTGGAACTCGGTGCGCCCGGGCCGCTTGCGGATGGCACTGGTGCAGCGCGCCTGCAGCACGGGCAGCGGTTGCGGCTGCGCCCCGGCCAGTTGCAGCAAGGCTTCGCGGGCGAAGGCGTAAAAGGTGACCAGGGCTGCGACCGGGTTGCCAGGCAGCGCGAACAGCCACACCGGCCGCGCTGCGTCGACGCCTTGCAGCGGGCCGAAGGCAAAGGGTCGGCCCGGGCGCATCGCCACTTTCCAGAATGCGACTTCACCCATGCGCGCCAGCACTTCGCGCACATGGTCGGCGTCGCCCATGCTGGCGCCGCCGCTGGTCAGCACCACGTCGGCCTGAGCCACGGCCGCGTTCAGTGTGGCTTGCAGCGCGGCCGGGTCGTCGCGGACCAGGCCCAGGTCGATGACCTCCATGCCCAGGCGCTGCAGCGCGCCCATCAGGCTGTAGCGGTTGCTGTCGTAGACGCAACCGGCGTCCAGGGTCTGGCCCAGAGTGCGCAATTCGTCGCCGGTGGAAAACAGCGCCACGCGCAGGCGGCGCCGCACCGTCATGTGCGCGATGCCCAGCGAGGCGATCAGCCCCAGATCGGCGGGCTTCAGCAAGCGGCCAGCCTGCAGCGCGGGCTTGCCCA
The DNA here is from genome assembly GCA_038316205.1 of Burkholderiales bacterium. Taxonomy (GTDB): domain Bacteria; phylum Pseudomonadota; class Gammaproteobacteria; order Burkholderiales; family Burkholderiaceae_C; genus Rubrivivax. The sequence goes on along the minus strand of JBBQAI010000013.1, from coordinate 12,967 downwards.
GCGCCAGGTCTTCGCCGCGGCGGCGTCGGTTCTCGCCGGCCTTGATCACGCCGGCTTCGATGCGCAGGGTGTCGCCGTCCAGCGTGCACAACTCATGCGGCACCACGGTGTCCAGGCCTTCCGGCATCACCGCGCCGGTCATGATGCGCAAGGCCTGGCCCGGCGCGATGCGGCCAGGGTAGGGCGCGCCGGCCAGCACCGTGCCCACCGCCTTCAACTGCGTGCGGCCGTCGGCCTGCAAGTCGCTGCCGAGGAAGGCATAGCCGTCCATCGCCGAGTTGTCGTGGGCCGGCACATCGATGGGTGAGACCACTGCTTCGGCCAGCACGCGGCCCAGGGCCTGCGTCAAGGCGACGCTCTGCGTCTCGCTGATCGGTTGAAGTGCAGCGGCGATGGCGGCGCGGGCGTCGGCCACGCTGAGGTTGCGGTCGCCTGCGGCCAGGGGTGACGCTGTGAGTTCCGGCATGTCGAAGTCCTGCGCATCCGCTGTCGGACGCTTGCGGCGATTCTGCAGTGGCTGCAATCACACCAGGCTGGTGCAGTGGCCTATGCAGCCCGCGACATATCGCCAGGGATGGGTCTGCCCCGCAGAATCCCGTCTCGCGCCGAACCTGTCGGGCCGGACCTTGAGCACCTTGGACAGATGAACACGATGACCGACAGCCTCGGGCTCGCGCTGAGCCTGGTCAGCCATGCCGATACGGCTTTGTTTCGCGTCGTCGGGCTGTCGCTTCGCGTCAGCGGCCTGGCCTGCCTGCTGGGCGCTGTGCTGGGGCTGTGGCTGGGCACCTGGCTGGCCGTGGCGCGCTTCCCCGGGCACGGCGCGGCCGTGTGGGCGCTGAACACCTTGTTGGCTCTGCCTTCGGTGGTGGTGGGCCTGCTGGTCTACTTGCTGTTGTCGCGCGCCGGGCCGCTGGGCAGCCTGGGCATCTTGTTCACGCCCACGGCGATGGTCATCGCACAAAGTGTGCTGGTGTTGCCCTTGATCGCCGCACTGACACGCCGTTTGGTGCTGGACGCATTGAACGAGGGCGGCGATCAGTTGCGTTCGCTGGGCGCCGGCCCGCTGATGGCGGGCGCTCTGATGCTGGTGCACGAGCGACTGGGCGTGCTCACCATCGTGCTGACCGCGTTCGGGCGCGCCATCGCCGAGGTCGGCGCGGTGATGATCGTCGGCGGCAACATCGACGGCGTCACCCGCGTGATGACCACCACTATCGCGCTGGAAACCAGCAAAGGCGATTTGCCGTTGGCCCTGGCGCTGGGTGTCGTGCTGCTGGGCGTGGTGGGCTTGGTGAATCTGTTGATCACCGCCATGCAAAGCCGCAGCGGGCTGCGCCGAGAGGCGCTGACGTGACGACTCCGGTCACGCTCGTCACGCTGATCGATGCCTCGGTGCGCTTTGGCGCGGTCACGGCCTTGCGCGGCGTCAGCTTGACGCTGCAGCGCGGCGAGCGCCTGGCCTTGGTCGGCGCCAACGGCTCGGGCAAGACCAGCTTGCTGCGCCTGCTGCACGGCCTGCTGCCTTGCAGCGCGGGTCGTGTCGAATTCGGCTCGGCCGGCGGCGCGTCACCGGTGGCTGCGATGGTCTTTCAACGGCCCTTTCTGTTGAGCCTGCCGGTGCGCACGAACGTGCTGCTGGGCCTGTGGCTGCGCGGTGTGCCACGTACCGAGCGCGCCGTGCTTTGCGACCAGGCGCTGCAGCGCGTCGGCCTGCTTGACCTGGCGCGGCGGCCGGCGCGCGAACTGTCAGGCGGCCAGCAGCAACGTTTGACTTTGGCGCGTGCCTGGGCATTGCGGCCCGATGTGCTCTACCTGGACGAGCCCACAGCCAGCCTGGACCCCAGCGCCAAGCGTGAGGTGGAAGCGCTGATCGAAACCATCGCTGCTGACGGCGTGACCGTGGTGATGAGCACCCACAACCTGGGCCAGGCCAAGCGCCTGGCCACGCGGGTTCTTTATCTCGAAGGCGGTCGTCTGGTGGTGGACCTGCCGGTGGACCGCTTTTTCAACGACGCGCTGCCGCTAGAGGCGGCGCAATTTCTCAAAGGTGAATTGCCATGGCGCTGATGTCGAATTGGATGAACGGCAGGCGGGCCTTGTTGTCCGCCGTGGTGTTGCTGAGCCTGGGCGCTGTGTCTGCCGGCCATGCGCAGGAGCGCTACATCACGATGGCCTCGACCACATCGACCGAGCAGTCGGGGCTGTTCGCGCACCTGCTGCCGTCCTTCAAGGCCGCCACCGGCATCGATGTTCGCGTGGTCGCGGTGGGCACCGGTCAAGCGCTGGACACGGCGCGCCGGGGCGACGCCGACGTCGTCTTCGTGCACGACACGGCCGCTGAAGAAAAGTTCGTCGCCGAAGGCTGGTCCAAGCGACGACTGCCCGTGATGTACAACGATTTCGTGCTCGTCGGGCCGGCTGCCGACCCGGCGAAAACGCAGGGCAAGGACATTGCGGCGGCGCTGAAGAAGATCGCAGCGCAAGGCAGCGCCTTCATCTCGCGCGGCGACAAAAGCGGCACGCACGCCGCCGAATTGCGCCTGTGGAAACAGGCCAGCATCGACCTTGAGGCCAACAAGCCGGCCGGCTACAAGGCCTGCGGCTGCGGCATGGGACCAGCCTTGAATATCGCCTCAGCCAGCAATGCCTACGTGCTGAGCGACCGCGGCACCTGGTTGAACTTCAAGAACCGGGGCGACTTGAAGGTGCTGGTCGAAGGCGACCGCACGCTCTTCAACCCCTACGGTGTGATGGTGGTCGACGCGGCGCGCCACCCCCATGTCAAAACCGTCCTGGCACAGGCCTTTGCCGACTGGGTGACTTCACCGGCCGGCCAGGCCGTCATCGCCAGCTACAAAGTGGGCGGCGAGCAGGCTTTCTTCCCGGACGCCAAGCCCTGACACGCCGGCGTCGCGCCGCTGGACAGCAGTGTGGTGCGTGCTTGGGCGATCAGCGCGTGGCGGGGTGCGCCAGGTCGCGCAAATGCGTGGGGCCGGCGTGGCGCTCCACATCGGCCATCAGGTCCTTGAAGAAGCCCAGCGGCGCCAGCATTTCCAGCACCACGAACATCGGGCCGACCAGCAGACCGACCAGGTCGTCTGCGAAGGCCGGCTTCTTGCCCTCGTAATAGTGGCCGATGAACTGGATGACCCAGCCCACCGCGAAGAACCCCACGCCCCAACCCAGCCACTGCCACAGCGGGCCACGGGCCGCCTGATGAGCCAGCAGCATCAACAGGCCGACGCCGGCCGTGGTGGCCAGGCCGATACCGAAATGGCCGCGTGTCAGGTACCAAGCAGCGACCAGCGCAAAGGTGGCCCAGGCCAGCGTGATGTTGTAGCCGTTGATCACGAAGTGCACCGCCGCCAGCAGCACGCCAACGCCAAACACGATCATCGGCACGCCCACGAAGTGGGTGACGATGTTGCGCCGGTCCCGGTGGTATTCGGCGTACAGCGCCAGCAGGGCCCGCGCGGGGCGAAAAGGTGTGGCCATGGCGTGTCTCCTTTGCGTTTCATCCTAGCGCAGGAAGGTGCCCAGGTGGCGGCCGGGCGGCTCCTAGAATCGTCGGCAAACCGGGAGTGCAGCACGTGACGATCAAGAGCGACAAGTGGATACGGCGCATGGCCGAGCAGCACGGGATGATCGAACCCTTCGAGCCCGGCCAGGTGCGGGTCAACGCCGCCGGCGAGAAGATCGTCAGCTACGGCACCAGCAGCTACGGCTATGACATCCGCTGCGCGCCGGAATTCAAGGTCTTCACCAACATCCACAGCACGGTGGTGGACCCGAAGAACTTCGACGAGAACAGCTTCGTGGACATCAACAAGGATGTGTGTGTCATCCCACCGAACAGTTTCGCGCTGGCCCGCACGCTGGAATATTTCCGCATCCCGCGCAATGTGCTGACCATCTGCCTGGGCAAATCGACGTACGCCCGCTGCGGGATCATCGTCAACGTCACGCCCTTCGAGCCCGAATGGGAAGGCTATGTGACGCTGGAGTTCAGCAACACCACGCCGCTGCCGGCCAAGATCTACGCTGGCGAAGGCTGCGCCCAAGTGCTGTTTTTCGAAAGCGACGAGGTCTGCGAGGTCAGCTACAAAGACCGTGGCGGTAAATACCAAGGTCAGCGCGGCGTGACGCTGCCCAAGGCTTAGGCTGCATTCGTAAATTGCGCACCCAGCGCCGAGGAGCATGCGATGAGGATGGACGGCCAGGACGAGAGCGACAACGTCGAAGACGCGCGGGGCTCCAGCGGGGGCGGCGGTGGTGGTTTCGGGGGTTTGGGCGGCCGCAGCATCGGCCTGGGCAGCATCGCCATTGCGCTGGTGGCAGGCTGGGTCTTCGGTATCAACCCCTTGACCGTGCTGGGCCTGCTCAGCGGGGGCGGTGACGGCAGCGCACCGGTGACGCACAGCGCGCCCGGTCCGCTGGGCAAACCGGCGGCCGGCGACCCGCAGGCCAAGTTTGTTTCGCAAGTGCTGCGCAGCACCGAAGTGGTCTGGACCGATGTGTTCCGCGAGTCCGGCAAGACCTATCAGGTGCCCAAACTGACGTTGTTCAGCGGCAGTTACCCCACCGGCTGCGGCCGGGGTGACGCGGCGATGGGGCCGTTTTATTGCCCAGCAGACCGTCACGTCTATCTGGACACGGGCTTCTTCCAGACGCTCAGTCAGCGCCTGGGCGCGCCCGGGCAGTTCGCGCAGGCCTACGTGATCGGCCACGAGGTGGGCCACCACGTGCAGAACCTGTTGGGCGTGAGCGGCCAAGTGGACGCCGCCCGGCAACGCGGCACCGAAGCGCAGGCCAACGCGATGAGCGTTCGGCTGGAATTGCAGGCCGATTGCTTCGCCGGCGTCTGGGCCAACCTGGCGCAGCGCGAGCAAGGCGGCTGGCGGCTGGAAGACGGCGACATTGAAACGGCGCTGAATGCGGCGTCGCAGATCGGTGACGACACCCTGCAGCGCAAGTCGCGCGGCACCGTGGTGCCGGAAAGCTTCACGCACGGCAGCAGCGCCCAGCGCGTGAGCTGGTTCAAGCGCGGCTTCGAGGGCGGCAGCGTGAAGCAGTGCAACACCTTCGAGACGCGGCAATAAGGGCCTGCATCGCGGGTTGTGGCCTAATGCGGGGTTTTGTTCGAACCGGAGCCACAAATGGGCAACAAGATCGTCACCGAAGCCGACCGCAAGGCCACCCCGCGTCCCGCAGCCCCCATCGGCGTGACCCACACGGCGCCCAAGGGCCAGAAAATCAGTCTGGAGCGCGGTGCACACACGCGCAGCAAGAAGAACCCCGGCAAGCGTCCCAAGAAGGGCGGCTGATCACGGGCCTTCGCGGCCCTTGATCGCACGCCAGCGGTCATGTTGCGCATCACCGAACTGCGGTTGCCGCTGGACCACGATGACGCCGCGCTGCGGCCGGCCATCGTGCGTCGCCTGGGCATCACTGATGCCGCACTCACCGCTTACACCGTCTTCCGCCGTGCCTACGACGCGCGCAAGAAGTCGGCCATACAGCTCAGCTACACCATCGACTGCGAACTCGACGACGCACTGGGCGGCGAGCGCGCAGTATCGGCACGTCTGGCCGGCGACCCGCACATCCGGCCGTCGCCCGACACGCGCTACCGGTCCGTCGGCCATGCACCCGCTGACTTTCGAATGTCGGGCCGGCCGCGTCCGGTGGTGGTGGGCTTCGGACCTTGCGGCCTGTTCGCAGCCTTGGTTCTGGCGCAAATGGGCTTGGCGCCCATCGTGCTGGAACGCGGCAAGGAAGTGCGCGAGCGGACCAAGGACACCTGGGGTTTGTGGCGCCAGGGCGTACTCGATCCGACGTCGAACGTGCAGTTCGGCGAAGGTGGCGCCGGCACCTTCAGCGACGGCAAGCTGTGGAGCCAGATCAGCGACCCGCGCCATCTGACGCGCAAGGTGCTGACCGAATTCGTCAAGGCCGGCGCGCCCGAAGAAATCCTCTACGTCAGCAAACCGCACATCGGCACCTTTCGCCTGGTCAGCATGATCGAGAAGATGCGTGCCGACATCGTGGCGCTGGGTGGCGAGATCCGCTTCCAGCAGCAGGTGGTGGACGTGCGCATCGAAGGCCACCACATCCGTGGGCTGACGCTGGCCAGCGGCGAAGAAATCACAGCCGACCATGTCGTGCTGGCGCTGGGCCACAGCGCGCGCGACACCTTCACCATGCTGCATGCGCGCGGCGTGCAGATGGAAGCCAAACCGTTCTCGGTAGGCTTTCGCGTCGAACACCCGCAGGGCCTGATCGACGCCGCGCGTTTCGGTGCGGCAGCCGGCAACCCCATCCTGGGCGCGGCCGACTACAAGCTGGTGCACCACGCCAAGAACGGCCGCAGCGTCTACAGTTTTTGCATGTGCCCGGGCGGCACGGTGGTGGCGGCCACGTCAGAGTTGGACCGCGTGGTCACCAACGGCATGAGCCAATACAGCCGCAACGAGCGCAACGCCAACGCCGGCATCGTCGTCGGCATCAGCCCGCAGGACTACCGGCAGACGCCCGGTGATGGTGACGCTGACGCTGACGGTGACGCAGGCGGCGCCGTCAGCCCGCTGGACGGCATGGCCTTCCAACGTCTGTGGGAGTCGCGCGCTTACGAGCTGGGCGGCGGTGGTTACCAGGCGCCGGCGCAACTGGTCGGCGACTTCATCAAGGGCCAGCGCTCGGCCGTGCTGGGCAACGTGCAGCCGTCCTACAAACCTGGCGTGACGCTGACCGACTTGAACGACCGCCACCGGCCCAGTCTGCCGGCTTACGCGCTGGCGGCCATCCGCGAAGCGCTGCCGGCCTTCGAGCGCCAGATCAAGGGCTTTGCCATGCCCGACGCGGTGCTGACCGGTGTGGAAACGCGTACCTCGTCACCGCTGCGCATCAACCGCGGCAGGGACTTCCAGAGCCTGAACGTGGCCGGTCTTTACCCGGCGGGTGAAGGCGCGGGCTATGCCGGCGGCATCATGTCGGCCGGTGTCGATGGCATCGAAGTGGCCGAGGCACTGGGCGCTCGGATGCTGGCCGAGATGGCTGTGCAGACCACTTGACTACAAGCGCATCGAGAACCATGGAACCCAACCTTTTTGACCTGCGCGGCGATCACATCACGCTGGACGCGCTGCTGAAGGCCACCGGCCTGGCGCACAGCGGCGGCGGCGCCAAGGTGCTGATCGCCGACGGCCAGGTGCAGGTCAACGGCGAGGTGGACACCCGGCGCGGCCGCAAGCTGCGCGCCGGCGACGAGGTGGTGCTGGGAGGCCACCGCATCCGCCTTCAGGCCTCACCCTAGCGAACGAAGCCGGGGCGCAGGTCGCCGACCGCAGGCCTCAGTGGCTCAGTGGCTCAGCGGCTGAGCGCGCCGTAGATCAGGTCCTGAACCTGCTCGCGGTAGTACTTGCGCAACTCGCCCGGCGCTGCGGTGCCGAAGGCCACCACCAGTTGTTCTTTCGGGTCGACGAAGAAGCCGGTGCCGTTGGCGCCGTTCCAGCTGAACTCACCGGGGCTGCCCGGCACGGCGGCCAGGCCGGGCTGCAGGCGCACCGCCACGCCCAGACCGAAGCCATACCCGTCACGGTGCGGTTCCACGGCCGCCACGCGGTTCTGGATGCCCGCGCCGAGGTGGTTGCTGGTCATCAGCCGTACGGTGGCCGGGCTGACAACCTGCGCGCCGTCCAGGCTGCCGCCGTTGAGCAGCATCTGGCCGAAGCGGATGTAGTCGCCCATGGTGCCGAAGGCGCAGGCCCCGCCGCAGTCGAAGGTGGGCGGCTTTTCGATGGCCGCGATGGCCTGCGGCTTGCCATCCAGCGGGTTGTTGGGGAATGGTCGCGCCACGCGGGCGCGCTGCGCGTCGGTCAGGCGGAAAGTGGTGTCGTTCATCTTCAGCGGCTTCCAGACCGTGTCGGACAAATGAGCGCCCAGCGTCTTGCCGGTGATTTTCTCGACCACCGCGCCCAGCACCTCAAAAGACAGGCTGTATTCGAACACCGTGCCCGGCTGGTAGACGAGCGGCAGCTTGGCCAGGGCCTCGGCGGCTTGCGCGGCGCTGCCCATGTAGGAGGCCGCCGCACCGCTGGGCCACAGGGCAGCGATGGCGCTGCTGCCGTCGCGCCGTCCTCCGTAGGTCAGGCCCGAGGTGTGGCGGAACAGATCGTGGATCAGGATGGGCCGCTTCTGCGGCTCGGTGGTGTATTTGCCATCGGCCGTGGGCACGCCCACCTGCATGGTACCGAAGGCCGGAAAGTAGTCGGCCAGCTTGCTTTGCAGCGGCAGCCGCGCCTGCTCGGTCAAGGCCAGCGCGCCCACGGCCACCATCGGCTTGGTCATCGACGCCAGCTGGAACACCGTGTCGGTAGCCATCGCCAAGCCCTTGGCCTTGTCGGCCGAACCGAAGGCCTTGAAATAGACGAGCTTGCCGTTGCGCGCGATGGCCACCACCGCGCCGGGCACGCGGTTGAGTTCGATTTCGCGGGTGAAGAAGGCGTCGATGTTGCGCAGGCGTTCGGCCGACATGCCGACCGAGTCGGGGGCGGTGGTGGGCAGCGGTTGGGCTTGCGCGGCGAATGTGGCGAAAGCAGTGGCTGCCAGGGCGGCGATGACGATGGTGTTGTGCTTCATGTGGGTCTTGTTGCTTGCTGGTTCAGCCGTCGATCACCGCCGGGTCCCAGGCGTACACGGTCTGCTGCTGTTCGCCCAGTTTTTCGATAGACAGGCGCATCACGTCGCCGGCTTTCAGGAACACCGGGCTGGGCTTCACACCCATGCCCACGCCAGGCGGCGTGCCGGTGGTGATGAGGTCGCCGGGACGCAGCGTCATGTAGCGGCTGAGGTGGCTGACCAGAACGGCGGCGCCGAAGATCATGGTCTTGGTGCTGCCGTTTTGGTAGCGATGGCCGTTGACGTCCAGCCACATGCGCAGGTTTTGCGGGTCGCCGACTTCGTCGGCCGTGACCAGCCAAGGCCCGATGGGGCCGAAGGTGTCGCAGCCTTTGCCCTTGTCCCACTGGCTGCCGCGCTCCAGCTGGTATTCGCGTTCCGACACGTCATTGACCACGCAATAGCCGGCCACGTGTTGCAGCGCGTCGGCCTCGGACACGTAGCGCGCCGTGCTGCCTATGACGATGCCGAGTTCGACCTCCCAGTCGCACTTCACCGAGCCCTGCGGCAGCACCACAGCGTGGTTCGCACCCACCGCGCATTCGATGGCCTTGGTGAAGACGATGGGTTCTTTCGGGATCGGCATGTTGGCCTCGGCCGCGTGGTCGGCGTAGTTCAGGCCGATGGCGATGAACTTGCCCATACCGGACCAGGGCACCGCCAGCCGGCCTTGCGGCACCGCCGGCAGGGCGTTCAGGTCCAGCGCGCGCAGGGCGGCCAGGCCTTGCGGCGACAGCGTGCTGGGCGTGATGTCAGTGATCAGCGCGGACAGGTCGCGCACCTGGCCCTGGGCGTCCAGGATGCCGGGTTTTTCTTGGCCCTTGGGACCGTGTCGAAGCAGTTTCATGTCAGTACCGTATTGGCGTTAGTTTTGGCGTTAGTTTTGGCGTTAGTTGGACCAGCCACCGTCGATGACTTGGGCGGTTCCGGTGGTGAAAGCGGATTCGTCAGACGCGAGGTAGACCGCCAGCGCGGCGATCTCGTCGCTGCGGCCCAGGCGGCCCATCGGCTGGCGGGCGATGTAGCTGGCTTCGACAGCGGCCAGCGTTTGCCCGCTGGCGGCAGCGCCCGCCGCGATGCGGTCGCGCAGCGATGGCGATTCCACCGTGCCCGGGCAGATGGCGTTGCAACGCACGCCTTGCGTGATGAAGTCAGCCGCCACCGATTTGGTCAGGCCGATGACGGCGCCTTTGGTCGCGCCGTAGGCGAAGCGGTTCGGCGCAGCCTTGATGCTGCCGGCCACCGAGGCCATGTTGATGATCGAGCCGCTGCCGGCCTGCAGCATGCCCGGCAGGAAGGCCTGGATCAGGCGGAACTGCGAGCGCACATTGAGCGTGAAAGCGAAGTCCCACTCGGCTTCGGTGCAATCCAGCACCGTGCCCGTGTGGACGTAGCCGGCGCCGTTGAACAGCACGTGCACCGGGCCGTGACGCAATGCCGCCGCCGTTACGGCAGCAGCGTCCGTCACATCCAGAAGCTGCGTCGTGCAGCCCGTCTCGGCGGCCAGCGTGGCCAGTGCATCGGCGTTGATGTCGGTGGCGATGACCTGTGCGCCTTCGCGCAGGAAAGCCAGGGCCACCGCGCGGCCTATGCCTTGGCCAGCGGCTGTCACGAAGGCCGTCTTGCCGTTCAGTCGTTCACCCATCATTGCCCTTTCAACCACGACCCACGAAGGGCATCTTGGTGGCCATCACGGTGGTGAACAGCACGTTGGCCGACAGCGGTAAGCGCGCCATCGCCATGAAGGTCTCGCTGACCGCTGACAGGTCCATGCGCGGCTCGGGCTTGATGCTGCCGTCCGCCTGCGGCACGCCGTTCACCATGCGCGCCGTCATCTCGCTGGCTGCGTTGCCGATGTCGATCTGGCCGACCGCGATGTCGAAGGGCCGGCCGTCGAGCGCCGCTGTTTTGGTCAGCCCGGTCACCGCGTGTTTGGTGGCCGTGTAGGCGATGCTGCCCGGCCTTGGCGCGTGGGCCGAGATGCTCCCGTTGTTGATGATGCGGCCGCCCATCGGGCTTTGGTGGCGCATCAATCGGAACGCGTTCGACAAGCAGTAGAAAGCGCCGTTCAGGTTGACGTCGACGATGCGCCGCCATTCGGCCGGCGTCACCTCATCGGGCGTCTTCACGCCCAGTCCGCCACCGGCGTTGTTGAACAGCAAGTCCAGCCGGCCGTAGCGGGCCTTCACGGTGTCGAAGGTGGCCATGACTTGTGCGTCGTCGCCGACATCGCAGGGCAGCACTTGGGCGTCGCCTGCGTGGCTGCCGGCCAGCGTGGCGGTCTCTTGCAGCGCGTCGGCGCGGCGGCCGACCAAGGCCACGGTCCAGCCTTCGGCCAGCAGGGCCAAGGCACAGGCGCGGCCGATGCCGCTGCCGGCGCCAGTGACGAGGGCGATCTTGCTCATGGACGTCCGGAGTTCAATGGTTGTCTTTGGGAACGAAGGCCCCGCGCTTGCCGCGCAGGAAGTCCAGGTCACAGCCTTCGTCGGCTTGCGTCACGTGGTCGATGTAGAGCTTCCAGTAGCCGCTGTCCAAGCGCGGCACCGGCGGCGTCCAAAGGGCCAGGCGGCGCGCCAGTTCGGCGTCGTCCACATGCAGATGCAGGCTGCGGCCGGCCACGTCCAGCGTGATCAGGTCGCCGTTCTGCACCACGGCCAGCGGCCCGCCGGCGGCGGCTTCGGGCGCGGTGTGCAGTACCACCGTGCCGTAGGCCGTGCCGCTCATGCGCGCGTCGCTGATGCGGACCATGTCGGTGATCCCCTTCTTCAGCACTTTCGGCGGCAGCGGCATGTTGCCGACTTCCGCCATGCCGGGGTAGCCCTTGGGGCCGCAGTTCTTCAGCACCAGGATGCAGGTCTCGTCCACGTCCAGCGCGTCGTCGTCGATGCGCGCGTGGAAGTCGTCACTGTCCTCGAACACCACCGCGCGGCCGGTGTGCTGCATCAGTGTGGGCGTGGCGGCGCTGGGCTTGATGACCGCGCCACGTGGTGCCAGGTTGCCGCGCAGCACGGCGATGCCGGCCTTGTCCTTGAACGGCTCGGCCATGGTCTTGATGACGGCCGGGTTGAAGTTCTCGGCACTGGCCACGTTCTCACCGACGGTGCAGCCGTTGGCGGTGACGGCGTCCAGGTGCAACACCGTCTGGATGGCCTGCATCACCGCCGGCAAACCGCCGGCATAGCAGAAGTCTTCCATCAGGAACTGACCGCTGGGCTGCAGGTTCACCAGGCAGGGCAGGGCGCTGGCCAGGCGGTCGAAATCGTCGATGTTCAGCGGCACGCCCAGGCGGCCGGCGATGGCGATCAGGTGGATGACCGCATTCGTGCTGCCGCCAATGGCCGCCAGCGTCTTGATCGCGTTCTCGAAGGCCTCACGCGTCAGGATGCTGGAAAGCGTCTGGTCGACGTGGACCATCTCGACGATGCGCCGCCCGGCCTGCCGCGCCAGCACATTGCGTCGGCCATCGACAGCCGGGTAAGCGGCATTGCCCGGCAGCCCCACGCCCAACGCTTCGACCATGCAGGCCATGGTGCTGGCCGTGCCCATCGTCATGCAATGGCCGTGGCTGCGGTGCATGCAGCTTTCGGCCTCGAAGAAATCCTGCAGCTTCATCGTGCCGGCACGCACCTGCTCGCTCATGCTCCACAGGCCGGTGCCGCTGCCCAGTTCCTGGCCACGCCACTTGCCGTTCAGCATCGGGCCGCCGCTGACGCCGATGGTCGGCAGGTCGGCGCTGGCCGCGCCCATCAGCAGCGCGGGCGTGGTTTTGTCGCAGCCCATCAAAAGCACCACGCCGTCGATGGGGTTGCCGCGGATGCTTTCTTCCACGTCCATGCTGGCCAGGTTGCGGTACAGCATGGCGGTCGGCCGCAGCAGCGTTTCGCCCAGGCTCATCACCGGGAATTCCAGCGGGAAGCCACCGGCTTCGTAGACGCCGATCTTCACCTCCTCGGCCAACGTGCGGAAGTGGCTGTTGCAGGGCGTGAGTTCGCTGAAGGTGTTGCAGATGCCGATGACAGGGCGGCCGTCGAACTGGTCGTGCGGCACGCCCTTGCCCTTGACCCAACTGCGGTAGGCGAAGCCGTCGCGGTCTTGCCGGCCGAACCACTGCTGGCTGCGCAGCTCTTCGGGCTTCTTTCGAGTAGGCGTGCGGGGTTTGTTGTCGGCCATTTGCGCACTCAGGTTGGACGGAAATCGGGCTTCTGGCTTTCCCGGTGCCACGGCCTGAACCGCCGGGAATACTATGGTGTGACGATTGCAACCGCAGCCGTAGAACCCCCTACGAGTG
>JBBQAI010000182.1:0-5598 GCA_038316205.1 Burkholderiales bacterium | reverse complement strand
GGTGCAGTGATTGAAGCCAGTGACGTACGCCCGAGCGTGAAAGAACAGGTCGAATCATTGGGCGCAAAGTTCATTGACGTGCCGTATGAGACCGACGAAGAGCGCGAAGCCGCTGTTGGCGTGGGTGGCTATGCCAAGCCGATGCCGCCAGGCTGGCTGGCGCGCCAGAAAGACGAAGTTGCCAAGCGCGTGGCGAATGCTGACATCGTGATTACCACGGCATTGATTCCAGGCCGCGCTGCGCCTGTATTGGTGACCGAAGACATGGTCAAAGCCATGAAGCCAGGCAGCGTGATTGTTGACCTGGCCGCGCCGCAGGGCGGCAATTGTCCGCTGACCGAGCCCGGCAAAACTGTCGTTAAACACGGGGTGACACTGATTGGCGAAACCAATATGGCATCCCTGGTCGCAGCTGACGCCAGCGCGCTGTATGCGCGCAATTTGCTGGACTTTTTAAAGCTCATCATCACCAAAGATGGTGCTTTGAATATCGACATGACCGACGATATTGTGGCGGCCTGCCTGATGACGCAGGCTGGCGACGTCAAACGCAAATAACTCATAAAAGCCATCTGGAGAAGACCATGGAAGCAGTTTCCCCCACCATCATTAACCTGATTATTTTTGTGCTCGCCATCTACGTGGGCTACCACGTGGTGTGGACGGTCACACCCGCGCTGCACACGCCGCTGATGGCAGTGACCAACGCGATATCGGCCATCGTCATCGTGGGCGCCATGCTGGCCGCCGCGCTGACCGAAACCACCCTGGGCAAAACCATGGGCGTGCTGGCCGTGGCGCTGGCTGCAGTGAACGTTTTCGGCGGCTTTTTGGTCACCCGGCGCATGCTGGAAATGTTCAAGAAGAAAGACAAGAAGCCGGCGCTGAAGGAGACCGCCAAATGAAGCCCGAACTCTTCATCCCGGTGGGTGTTTTTCTGGCGGTGTCGATACCGCTGGTGTGGCTGTTGAACGCGCTGGAGGTGGGCGGCGACTACCGCGTCTGGATCGCCATCGGCGTCGGGGCCCTGGCCACCGGCTACGCGCAGACGCGACTGGCTGCCAAAGCCGCCGCGAAGGCCGAGGAGCAAGCATGAGCCTGAACCTGGTCACGCTTCTTTATCTGGTTGCCAGCGTCTGTTTCATCCAGGCGCTGAAGGGCCTGAGCCATCCGACGACGTCGATACGCGGCAACTTCTTCGGCATGGTCGGCATGACCATCGCCGTGCTGACCACGGCGGCGCTCATCGTCAAGCTGGCCGGCGACATGGGTCAGACCCGCGCGCAGGGCATGGTCTGGGTGGTGCTCGGCCTGGTCGTGGGCGGCGGCATCGGCGCGGTGATGGCCAAGCGCGTAGAGATGACCAAGATGCCCGAGCTGGTGGCCTTCTTTCACAGCATGATCGGCCTGGCGGCCGTCTTCATCGCGGTGGCGGCAGTGGTCGAACCTTGGGCCTTCTCCATCACCGCCAAGGGCGGCGAGATTCCGGGCGGCAACCGCATCGAACTGGCGCTGGGCGCCTTCATCGGCGCGGTCACCTTCACCGGTTCGGTCATCGCCTTCGGCAAGCTCAGCGGGAAGTACAAATTCCGCTTGTTCCAGGGCGCGCCGGTCACCTTCAAAGGCCAACATTGGGTGAACCTCGCGCTGGGCTTGCTGGTGCTGTGGGGCATCGCGATCTTCTTCCTGCGCGGCTACGAACACGCGTTCTGGATCGTCATCGCGTTGGGCTTCATCCTGGGCGTGACGCTGATCATCCCCATCGGCGGTGCCGACATGCCGGTGGTCGTCAGCATGCTCAACAGCTACTCGGGCTGGGCGGCGGCGGGCATCGGTTTCAGCCTGAACAACGCGATGTTGATCATTGCCGGCAGCCTGGTCGGCAGCTCGGGCGCGATCCTGAGCTACATCATGTGCAAGGCCATGAACCGCTCGTTCTTCAACGTGATCGGTGGTGGCTTCGGCGGTGAAGCGGGCCCTGCGGTTGCGGCCGGCAGCGCACCCAAACGCAACGTGAAGACCGGCAGCGCCGACGACGCGGCCTTTGTTCTGGGCAATGCCGAAACCGTGATCATCGTGCCGGGTTACGGGCTGGCAGTCGCCAGAGCGCAGCACGCAGTGAAAGAGCTCGCAGCCAAGCTCACGGCCAAGGGGATCAGCGTCAAGTACGCCATCCACCCAGTGGCCGGCCGCATGCCGGGCCACATGAACGTGTTGCTGGCCGAAGCCGAAGTTCCGTATGACCAGGTCTTCGAGATGGAAGACATCAACGGCGAATTCGGCCAGGCCGATGTGGCCATCATCCTGGGCGCCAACGACGTGGTGAACCCCGCCGCGCACGTGAAGGGCAGCGCCATCTACGGCATGCCCATCCTGGAAGCTTACAAGGCCAAGACGGTGATCGTGAACAAGCGTTCCATGGCCAGCGGCTACGCCGGTCTGGACAACGAACTCTTCTACATGGACAAGACCATGATGGTCTTCGGCGACGCGAAGAAGGTGGTCGAGGACATGGTGAAAGCGATCGAGTGAAGGCGCGCCGACACTGACCGTGCGCCTGGCCCGCGCCACCAACATCAGCAGGCGCCCGTGCCGACCGATAGCAGCCACACCCCCTCCGACGCGCGATCTGATCTGCGGCTGCCCAGCATCCGCACGCTGCGCGCCGCGCTGAACACGCCGGGCAGCCACTCGGCGCTCGTCGAACGCGTGCTGGCCGCCGCCGCCACGCCAGCCGCCGCCCACGTCTACACCGCGCTGTTCGCCGAAGGCGCCCGCGCCGCCGCGCAGGCGGCCGACCGCGCGCAAGCGGCCGGGCAAACGCTGGGCGCGCTGGCCGGCTTGCCGGTGTCGGTGAAAGACCTTTACGACATCGCCGGTCGCACGACGATGGCCGGCTCGGTCCTGCGTGCCGGTGAGCCCGCCGCAGCGGCCGACGCCCCCGCCGTGGCGCGTCTGCGCGCAGCCGGCGCGGCCGTCACTGGCCTGACGAACATGAGCGAGTTCGCCTTCTCGGGCGTCGGCATCAACCCCCACCACGGCACGCCACGCAACCCGGCCGATGCCAGCGTAGACCGCGTGCCGGGCGGCTCGTCGTCGGGCGCTGCCGTGTCGGTGGCGCTGGGGCAGGCGGTGGCCGGGTTGGGCTCGGACACCGGCGGCTCCATCCGCGTACCGGCCGCGCTGTGCGGCCTGGTCGGCATCAAGAACACGGCCTCGCGCACGCCCACGGCAGGCGCCTTTCCGCTGAGCTTCACGCTGGACACGGTGTGTTCGATGTCGCGCTGCGTGGACGACTGCCTGATCGTCGACGGCGTGCTGGCCGGCGCGCCGTTGGCCGTCACCGCAAGCAGCGTGCGCGGCCTGCGCCTGGCGCTGCCGCAGACGCTGATGCTGGACGCACTGGAACCGGCCGTGGCCGGCGCCTTCGAAAGTGCGCTGCGGCGGCTGTCTGCCGCCGGCGCGCAGATCGTGGATTTGCCGCTGGCCGAGCTGAACGAGATTGCGCAGATCAACGCGCCGGGCGGCTTTTCTGCCGTCGAGGCCTACGCCACGCACCGCGAGGCCATGCGCACCCAACGCGCCCGCTTCGACCACCGCGTGGCCCTGCGCGTGGCGCTGGGCGAAGGTGTCAGCGCGGCCGACTACATCACCATGGTGCAGCGCCGGCGCGACTGGATCAACCGCGTCACCTTGCGCTTGGCCGGCTACGACGCGCTGATCTGCCCGACCACGCCCATCACCGCCCCGGCCACGGCCGACTTGCTGGCCAGCGACGAGGCCTTCTTCAAGGCCAACGGCCTGCTGCTGCGCAACACCTTCCCCATCAACTTCCTCGACGGCTGCGCCTTCAGCCTGCCCTGCCACGCCGCCGACAGCTTGCCGGTGGGGCTGATGCTGTCGGCACCGGGCGGCCACGACGCGGCGCTGGCCGGCGTGGCGCTGGCGGTGGAATCGCTGCTGCAAACGCAAACGGGTTGACGATGCGGCTCTTCGTGGACCTGCCGCTGGTCAGCGGCCTGGACCTGTCGCTGCCGCCCGGCGCGGCGCGCCACGCCCAGGTGCGCCGGGTGCAGCCGGGCGACACGCTGCAGCTCTTCGACGGCCACGGCAGCGACTGGCCGGCCGAGGTGCTGGCCGTGGGCCGCAGCGAGGTCCGCGTGCGCCTGGGCGTGCCGGTGGCAGTGACCACAGAGCTGCCGCTGCACATCACCGTAGCGCTGGCCATGCCGGCCAACGAACGCATGGACGCGGTGGTGGAAAAGGCCACCGAACTGGGCGTGGCGTGCATCCAGCCGCTGCACAGCGAACGCTCGGTGCTGCGGCTGAACGGTGACCGCGCCGAGAAGAAGCGCGCGCATTGGCAGGCCGTGGCCGAGGCCGCTTGTGAGCAATGCAGGCGGGCGCGGGTGCCGGTGGTGGAGACTGTGCGAACCATTCAAGACTGGCTGGCTGATCTGGCCCATGAGGGGACCCGCGACGAGTCAAACCGAGGCGACAGCCTGCGCCTGCTGTTGAGCCTGCAGCCCGACGCGCAAGCGCTGCCGCAGCGCACCGCGCTGAACACAGCGCGTCGCGTCATCACCCTGAACGGCCCCGAAGGCGGCCTGACGCCCGACGAAGAAAGCGCAGCGCGCCGCGCCGGCTTTCTGCCCACCACGATGGGCACGCGGGTGCTGCGCGCCGACACCGCGCCGCTGGCCGTGCTGGCCTGGCTGGGCTGGCTGGCTTGAACGGCTGGACCTGAACCGCAAGCAGCCGGGCATCGCTGTTTTCCCTGACCGAAATGCGGGTTGACACACCCGGCGCCTCGGGCACAGTTCCGGCTCACAGCAACAGGAGTGCAGCATGGGTTTGCTCGATACAGTCATCGGTGCCTTGGGTCAACAAGGCCACGGCCAAGGTAGCGGCATGGGTGGGCAAGGCGACCTGCTCAGCGCCGTCATCGGCATGCTGGGGCAAGGCGGCTTGGGCGGTTCCGGTGGCGGCGCTGCCGGTGGCCTGGGCGGGCTGATCGGCCTGGTCGAAAAGTTCCGCCAGGGCGGCCTGGGCGAGATCGCCAATTCGTGGGTCGGTACCGGCCAGAACCTGCCGGTTTCGCCCGATCAGCTTGACGGCGTTTTGGGCAACGACACCGTCGCCAACATGGCCAGCAAGCTGGGCATGAACCACGGCGACCTGCTGAGCCAGTTGTCGCAGATGCTGCCGCAGGTGGTGGACAAGCTCACGCCCAACGGGCAGATGCCGCAGGCCGGTGGCGGCGGCTTGGGTGACCTGGCCGGCATGCTGGGCGGGCTGCTGAACACGCGCTGATTGCGACGCGGCGGCCAGTGCTGCAAGAGGCGCTGAAACGGCGCGCGGCGGCCCATCGGCCGTCACGCGCGGCCCTTCACGCCATCAGGCTTGCGCAGCCGCCAGTGCGGCGTTGAGCGTCGGGCTGGGGCGCATCACGGCATCGGTCTTCACCGGGTCGGCCAGGGAGTAGCCACCGATGTCGACCGGGTGGCCCTGCACCGCCAGCAACTCGCTGACGATCTTCTGCTCGTTGTCGGTGAGCGCTTTGGCGAGTGCTGCGAAGTGGGCGGCGAAAGCCCTGTC
>JBBQAI010000138.1:0-10741 GCA_038316205.1 Burkholderiales bacterium | reverse complement strand
CGTGCCACACGCGAGTACCCGCTGCGCAGCTCGGTCGTGCATCCGCTCTCACGCAAGAACGAGCACAGCTCATGCGGTATTGAAGTGCCGGTGATCCACATCGACTTCACCGAAAAGCCCGAGCTGCTGGAAATCGAAATGATCCCCAAAGGCAGCGGCTCAGAGAACAACTCGTTCCTGAAGATGGCGATCCCCGCCGAGGGCACAGCCGCCATCAAGACCTTCGTGATCGACTGCGTGTTGGCCGCTGGCGGCAAGACCTGCCCGCCGACCATCGTCGGTGTCGGCCTGGGCGGTACGTCTGACCTTGCGGTTGCGCTGGCCAAGCGAGCGGCCACGCGCGAGCTGGGCACGCATTGTGCCGATGCCGATGGCGCGGCACTCGAAGCCCAGCTCTCAGCAGCCGTGAACCAGCTCGGCGTCGGCCCCCAAGGCCTGGGTGGCGATGCGACGGCGTTCGCGGTGCACATCGAACTCGCCGCCACCCACATCACGATGAACCCGATTGCCGTGAACATGCAATGCCATTCCGCACGGCGGGCGCGCGCCAGCTTCACGCCCGCCGGCGTGAGCATCGGGTTCTGAACGAGGCACACGCCGATGGCCCACTACAACTTCGAAATGCCCGTCACTGAAGCGCAGGTGCGCGCGCTGCGCGTCAACGACACGGTGACGCTGCAGACCATGCTGTTCGGCATCCGCGACGCCACGCAGATCCACATGTTCGATCGGGGTCGCACCACGCGCTTCGACTTGCAGGGCCACGCGGTGATCCACACCGCGCCCAACGTGAAGAAGGTCGAACCCAGCGAGGCCTACCCGGCCGGCTACCAGCCGATCTGCATCGGCACCACCACGTCTGACCGAATGGAGCGCTTCACGCGCCCGCTGATGACGCAATACGGCGTGCGCCTGATCGTCGGCAAGGGTGGGCTGCGCGAGGCCTCGGCAGCGGCCTTCAGCGACCTGGGCGGCGCCTACCTGGCCATCGTCGGCGGCACGTCGGCGCTGGAGACGACTTGGGTCGAGCAGATCGAGGATGTGGACATGGACGACTTGAACCCGGAATCGTTGTGGAAGTTCCGCATCCGCAACTTCGGGCCGCTGCTGGTCGGCATGGACAGCCACGGTGGCAGCCTTTACGACGTGGTGCGTGACGATGCGCAGGCGCGCCGTGCCCAGGTGCTCGCCAGCCTGGGTGTGAAGGTATGAGCGCCATCCGTCGCGTCCAGACCGACATCCTGATCCTCGGTTCCGGTGGCGCCGGCCTGTTTGCGGCGCTGCACGCGCACCAGACGGCGCCTGAGCTGTCGATCACCGTCGCGGTGAAGGGCCTGCTCGGCAAGTGCGGCTGCACGCGCATGGTCCAGGGTGGCTACAACGTCGCGCTGGCGGCCGGCGATTCTGTCGAGCGCCACTTCATGGACACCATCGAGGGCAGCAAGTGGCTGTCGGATCAGGACCTGGCGTGGACGTTGGTCACCAAGGCCGTCGAGCGCGTGCACGAACTCGAGAACGAACTCGGCTGCTTCTTCGACCGCAACCCCGACGGCACCGTGCACCAGAAGGCTTTCGCCGGGCAGACCTTCGACCGCACGGTGCACAAGGGCGACCTGACTGGCATCGAGATCATCAACCGACTGTCGGAACAGGTCTGGTCACGCGGCATCGATCGGATGGAAGAGCACCGCGCGATCGAGCTGATCAAGACAGCAGACGGCAGCGCGCTGGCCGGCGTGCTGATGATCGACATGCGCGACGGCGCCTTTGTCTTCGTACGAGCGAAGGCCGTGTTGCTGGCAACCGGCGGCGGGCCGACCATGTACAAGTACCACACGCCATCGGGCGACAAGACCTGCGACGGGCTGGCGATGGCGCTGCGTGCCGGGCTGCCACTGCGTGACATGGAGATGGTGCAGTTCCACCCGACCGGCCTGCTTGCCGGCACTGGCACGCGCATGACCGGCACCGTGCTCGAAGAAGGCCTGCGCGGCGCCGGTGGCTACCTGCTGAACGGCGAGCAGCAGCGCTTCATGGACCGCTACGACCCACGGCTGGAACGCGCCACACGCGACATCGTGTCGCGCTCGATCTTCGCCGAGATGCGGGCCGGCCGCACGTCACCCAACGGCGGCGTCTACATCCAGATGTCGCACCTGGGGGCCGACAACGTGCGCCAGCAGTTCAAGGGCATGGTCGAGCGTTGCGAGGACTGCGGCTTCGACCTGGCCGGTGGGTTGGTCGAAGTCGTGCCGACGGCGCACTACATGATGGGCGGCGTGGTGTTCAGCGCCGATTGCAGCACGCCGCTGCACGGCCTGTTCGCGGCCGGCGAAGACACCGGCGGCGTGCACGGTGCCAACCGGCTGGGCGGCAACGGCGTCGCGAACTCAACGGTGTTCGGCGGCATTGCTGGCGACCGCATGGGGGCGTGGGTGCGTGCTGAAGGGCGTTATCAAGAAGCTGACGAAGCGTCGATCGAGCGCAGCGTGGCGTGGCATGAAGCGCCGTTTGCAAACGCACCCGGCAACATCGAACCGATCCGCGAGGCGCTGTTCAATTGCATGTGGGAAGACGTGGGCATCTTGCGCACGGCCCAGGGTCTGCAGCGGGCACTGGTGAAGCTGGCCGAACTCGACGGCAAGTTGTCGAGCACTGGGGTAGCCGACGGCGACCGTGCGTTCAACCTGAGCTGGCACGACTGGATGAACCTGAAGAGCCTGATCGCCGTCAGCCGCGTGATCGCGACTTCGGCCTTGGCGCGAGAAGACTCGCGTGGCGCGCATTTCCGGGAAGACCATCCGGCTACTGGCGACCTGCCGGGTTCAAGCTACATCGTCGTCACGCAATCGGGCGACGAACTGGCGATCAGGCGCGAGCCGGTGCGCTTCACACGCGTGGCGCCAGGGCACACGATCCTGGCTGATGAACCTGCCGGAACGACCTGACGCCGTATCGCCGTAGCGCTGTGAAAAATGCAGGAAAGACAACAACGACAGGAGACAACGATGACGACTTGCCTTCGTGGCCTTGCACTGGCGGTATGCCTGGGTGTCACCGCGTTCAGCGCTGCCGCTCAGACCCGCACCTACCCTGACCAGCCCATCACGCTGATCATTCCATTCAGCGCGGGCGGTGACGCTGATGTGGCGGCGCGCAGCCTTTCGGTGCTGGCGCAACGCGTGTTCAACCAGAGTCTGGTGCCTGTCAACCGCGCCGGCGCCAGCGGTGGCATCGGCTCGCTCGCCGTGCGTGGTGCCAAGCCCGACGGCTACACCTTGCTGCTGGCGCGCGTCGGCTCCAACGCCGTGCTGCCGGCCTTGCAGCCCACAGCCGGCTACAAGTGGAATGACTTCACCTTTCTCGGCCTGCTCGAACTGAATCCCTATGTCTGCGTGGTGCGCGTCGACTCGGCCATGAATTCGCTGAAGGATCTGGTGGACACGCTGCGCGCGCGGCCCGGCAAGCTGAACTACAGCACGTCGGGGCCGGCCACCATCTTGAACTTCGGCCCGCAGTTGCTGTTCGACGTGACCAAGACTGGCAGGGACGCCGCCGTTCAGATCGCCTACAAAGGTGGCGGCGAGGCCGCGCTGGCGGTGCTGTCGGGCGATGTCGACTTCAGCTGCGGCAACCTCACTTCCCTGATCGGCAACATCAAAGGCGGCAAGTTGCGCGCGCTGGTCACGACAACGCCTGAACGGCTGAAGGACTTGCCCGATGTTCCCACTGCACGCGAAGCTGGCTACCCGCAGCTGGAAGCCATCGTGGGCTGGAGCGCGCTCTACGGCCCGCCGGGTATGGGCAAGGAACTGGTCGACCGTTGGGTTGCCACACTCGCGCTCGCCGCGAAAGACCCGGCATGGCTCAGCGCCACCGAGAAGGCCGGCAGCATCCCGCGCGTGCTGGGGCCTGCTGAGACCGAGAAGTTCGCCGCCGAGCAGTACACGGTGTACGAGCGGCTGGGGCGCCAGTTGCAGATCGAACTGAAGTAGGTGAACGCGGTATGACCACGATGAACCCTGGCCGCAAGCAGCGCGGCGCCGATGTGCTGATCGGCAGCCTCGAAGCAGCCGGCGTGCGCCGCATCTTCACGCTGTCGGGCAACCACATCATGCCGATCTTCGATGCGCTGTTCGACTCGGCAATTTCGCTGATTCACACCCGCCACGAAGCAAGCGCGGTGCACATGGCCGATGCCTGCGCGCGCATCACCGGCGAGGTCGGCATTGCGCTGGTTACCGGCGGGCCGGGCCATGCCAACGCGGTCTCGGCGCTTTACACCGCGCAGATGGCCGAGGCACCGATCGTGCTGCTTTCGGGCCACGCGCCGAACGACCAAGCCGGGCAGGGCGCATTCCAGGACATGCGCCAGGCCGAAATGGCCGCGCCGGTGACGAAGGCGTCGTGGGTCTGCGCCAGTGCCGATGCCGTTGCCGATGACATCGCCAAGGCGATCCGCGTGGCGCGCTCGGGCCGGCCCGGGCCGGTGCACCTGAGCCTGCCGACCGACGTGCTCGAGAACCTCGCCACTGTGGGTGCGCTGAGTCCCAAGTCGTTCGAAGCCGAGCGCATGCCGCTGGACGACAGCGTGGCCGCCGACTTGATGCAGCGCCTGGCGCAGGCCCAGCGGCCGATCATCCTGGCCGGCCCCGCATGCATGACGCGGCCGGCGCGCGCGCAGTGGGCCGCGCTCGAAGCGGCTAGCGGCATACCTGTTGTCGGCATGGAAAGCCCGCGCGGCGTGGCCGATGCAAGCCTCGGTGCGTTTGCTCAGGTCTTGGCGCAGGCCGACTGCGTGCTGCTGGTGGGCAAGCGGCTGGATTTCACGCTGAAATTCGGCAAGTTGCCGTTCCCTTCACAGGCGGATGTCCATCAGATCGATGCCGACACCGCCGAGATCGAACGCACGCGGCGCGCACTCGGCACGCGGCTGCAGGTGACGGCGCTGGCGGACGCAGCATCGACCGTGCAGGCGCTGGCGGCTGCGGCTCGACACCGCGCGCCCGGCGCGTGGCTGGCCGATGTTCGCAGCGCTATCGCTCACCGGCCTGCGGCCTGGGACACGGCCCGATCTGAGGCCGAGGGCAGGCTGCATCCCGTGCAGATGCTGCGTCCGCTGCAGGCGCTGCTCGACAGCCACCCTGACTCGGTGCTGGTCTGCGACGGGGGCGAAATCGGGCAGTGGGCGATGGCCTGCCTGTCTGCGCCGCACCGCGTCAACAACGGCGTGGCCGGCTCCATCGGCTCGGGTCTTCCGTATGCGTTGGCGGCCCGTTGTGCCGTGCCCGATGCGCCCGTCGTCGCTGTCATGGGTGACGGCACGATCGGCTTCCACATCGCCGAGTACGACACGGCCGTGCGTTACGGTCTGGCGTTCGTCTCGGTCATCGGCAACGACGCGCGGTGGAACGCCGAATACCAGATCCAGCTGCGCGACTACGGTGCCGATCGGCTCGTCGGCTGCGAACTGCGGCCGATGCGTTACGACGCGGTGGCACAGGCTTTCGGCGCCCACGGCGAATGTGTCACCGAGTCACAGGCGATGGCTGCCGCCGCGCAGCGCGCCCATGCGAGCGGGCTACCGGCCTGCGTCAACGTGATGATCGAAGGCGTTCCGGCGCCGCTGATCAAGCGTTGATCATTGACCTGCCAACCAGCACGCTGCTGGCCGCTGCGGCCATCGTCACGCTCGGCTATGTCGTTTACGGGTTGACAGGATTCGGCTCGTCGATCATCGCCATTCCCCTGCTCGCGCTGTTCTTTCCGCTGCGGTTCGCAGTGCCGATGATGTTGGTGTTCGACCTGGCGACCGGTTTGCTGCTGGGGCTGCGCAACCGGCGCGAACTCAGCAAACCGGAGCTGTTGCGCCTGTTGCCCATCTTGGCGGTTGGCATGGTTGGCGGCGTGACGCTGCTGGTGCACGTCGCCGAGCGCTGGCTGCTGCTCGGCCTGGGCAGCTTCGTCGTGGCGTACGCAAGCTGGAGCCTGCTGAGCCGCAGCGTGCCGGCGCCGATCTCGACCCGCTGGGCGATTCCGGCCGGCCTTGTTGGTGGCGCATTCACCGCCTTGTACGGCACCGGGGGCCCGATCTACACGATTTACCTGGCGCGCCGGCTCACCGATAAGACGCAGTTGCGCGCGACGATCGGCGTGTTGATCTTCTGCACCGCGCTGATCCGCCTGGTGCTGTTCACCGGCAGCGGTTTCTACCGCCAGGCCGTGCTGCTGCCGCTGGCCTTTGCGCTGCTGCCCTGCGCGCTGGCCGGCTATCTCGCAGGCAGCTGGCTGCATGCCCGCATGCCGACGCGGCGCGCCGTGCAAACCGTGTGGCTTCTGCTGATCGTCTCGGGAACGAGCCTGCTGCTGCGCGTGTTGGCGTTGCCTTAATCGGAAACGCGGGTTTGCCGCAGTTCGCGTGATCTGGAGGCGGTGCTAACGTTCGCTGGTGAGTCTGTTAGCGCTAACAGACGCATCACACGCCGCGCACGTCGGCCAGACCAACGACAAGGAGACGCCATGAATCGCTATCTTTCAACGCGCCGCCGCGGCACCTCAGCCCTGTGCACCCTTCGCTCTCGCCGCCTGCCGCTGGCAGCCGCTTTGCTGGCGGCATTGCCGGCGCTGGCCCAGCAGGCGCCAGCCGACAGCGGACAGCTCACGACCATCGTCATCACGGCCACCAAGCGGCTGCAACCGCTGCAGGCCACGCCGATCGCGGTGTCGGTGCTGGGCGGCGGCACGCTCGAAGAGTCCAACCTGAACAACATGGAAGCCATCAGCACCCAGGTGCCGACGGTCAATTTCCGCACCAATGCATCGAACAAGGATGCCTCGCTGTTCATCCGCGGCGTTGGCACCATTGCCACGGGTCCCGGTGTCGAGCCGACGGTTTCGACCGTCATCGACGGTGTGGTTACCGCGCGACCCGGGCAGGCCACGCTGGACCTGGTCGACATCGACCGCATCGAAATCCTGCGCGGGCCGCAAGGCACCCTGTTCGGCAAGAACGCTTCGGCCGGCGTCATCAACATCATCACGCGGGCGCCGGGCAAAGAATTTGCGGGCTACGCCGACCTGGGTCTGTACTCTGGTAACGAGCGCCGTGTGCGCCTGGGTGCTTCGGGCGAGATGGTGGCCGGCCTGCTGCGCGGTTCGATCTCGGGCATGACCGGCAAGTACGACGGCAACGTCACCAACGTCTTTGACGGCAGCAAGGTCAACGGCTACGACCGCAAGGGTGTGCGCGGGCGTCTGGACATCACGCCGACCAAGGACCTGAAGATCGTGCTGATTGCCGACCAGGTCCAGGCCGACGACACGCCGCCCACCGGCGTGCCCTACAGCACCAACGTGACCACCTTCCCCACCGGTGTGGTCACTGCCAATCCGAACTACGCTTTGGCCGTGGCACCGGTGGTGGCGTCACCCACCAACCGCCAGATCAACAGCGACATGAAGACCCGGGTGTCGGACAAGAACTCGGGTTACTCGGGGCAAATCGACTGGCAGTTGGGCGCCGTGCAGCTCACCTCGATCACCGCGCTGCGCAAGTGGGACAACGTCCAGTACCAGGACCAGGACCGACTGGGCACGCTGTACAAGACCTTCAACCGCACGGCCGACTACGGCACCGTGGCCTTCGAGCAGAAGTCGCAGGAACTGCGCATCGCATCGACGCAGCCGGGCTTTGTTGAATACGCCGCTGGCCTTTTCTACCTGGACGGCACCCAGGACGAGCTCTATTCCCGCAACGTCGCCAACTGCCCGAACACGACGGCGGCGGCGCTGCCCAACACGTTGGTTCCGTGCTCGACGGGCAGCGTGCTGAACTACAACGGCACCGCCCATTTCGGCGCGCACAGCACCAGCTCTTCCTTGTTCGGCGAAGGCACCTTCAACCTGGCGCCCACCTACCGGGCCATCGCCGGCCTTCGTTACACCAGCGACAAGCTGTCCTACTACCATGACCGCGTCTTCACCACCGACCCGGCAGCGCCCGCTGCGGTATCGGCGCCCGGCGTGCAGCCGGGCCGCGCGCGGGTTGTGGGTTCGACCACAGAGCACGCAGTGTCCGGACGCGTCGGCCCGCAGTTCGATTTCTCGAAGGACGTGATGGGCTACGCCACCTATTCGCGCGGCTACAAGGGCCCGGCTTACAACGTCTTCTTCAACATGACGCCGACGCAGGACAACGTGCTGTCGCCGGAGTTGTCGAAGTCCTTCGAGGTCGGTCTGAAGACGACCTTGATGGATGGCCGCATGCGGCTGAACGTGGCCGTGTTCAAGACCGACTACACGGGCTACCAGGCCAATGTGCCCGACCTGGTGGGTGGCACTGTCGTAACCCGCCTGATCAATGCCGGCTCGGTCAAGACATCGGGCATCGAGATCGACATGACGTCCCGCGTCACGTCGCAGCTGACGGTGACCGCGAACGTGGCCAACATCAAGGCCCGCGTGGACCACTTCAATTGCCCGGTCGGCGCGGCAGCCAGTTGCGACATCGACGGCAAACCGCTGCCCTTCTCGCCAGATTGGAAAGCCAGCTTGCGCGCCAAATACACGCAGCCGCTGAGTGCCGGCCTGGTGATGGACTTCGGCTTCGACGCGAACTACCAGACCAAGACCGTTTTCGACCTGCAGCAGCAGCCCGACTCCTTCCAGCCGGCTTACGCGATCGTCAACGCCACCATCGGCCTGCAAGGCATGGCCGGCTGGCGCGTGGCGCTGCTGGCGAAGAACTTGGGCAACAAGTCTTACGCCAGCTTCATCCAGAACTCGGGCAACAACATCAACCGCTACGTGCCGCGCGACGACCAACGCTATTTCGGCGTCAACGCGCGCTACGACTTCTAAAGCGTCGATGAGGGGCAGAGCGGCGGGCTGTGGCCCGCCGCCGTTTCTTTGGTCGTCAGCTGATGACCGACTGCTGCGCGATACCCGCATCGACCAGCACGTGCTGCCCGGTCATGCCGTCTGAATCATCGGCGGCCAGGAACAGCGTGGGCCTGGCGACGTGGCCAGGGTCGAGCCGAATCTTCAGGCACTGCGCGTCGAGGAAGGCCTGGTCGGCCACCGGGTCGCGGTGCAGCGCGTTCTGCCGCTCGGTGACGATGGCCCCGGGCACCAGCGCATTGACGCGGATGTTGCGGGTGCCCAGTTCTCGGGCCAGCGTGCGCGTCAGGCCCAGGATGCCGGCCTTGGCCGTGGTGTAGCCCACCAGGTTCGGCCGGCCGCGCATCCAGCTGACCGAGCCCATGTTGATGACGCTGCCGCCACCAGCGGCGGCCATGCCCGGCGCTACCGCCTGTATCGCGAAGAAGTAGTGTTTGAGGTTCAGCGACAGTCGCTCGTCCCACATCTCGGGTGTGACGTCTTCCATCGCGTGGCGGTCATCACGGCCGGCGTTGTTGACCAGCACGCGCACGGCGCCGACTTCATCGCCGACGCGTTTGAGCACGGCCTGGTAGGCGTGCGCATCGCGAACGTCGCAGGCTGCGTACCAGGGTGCGGGCAGGCCCAGGGCTGTGACTTCGTCGATGACCGCCTGGCCACCCCCGGGGCGCGTACCGCAGAAGGCCACGCGTGAACCCTGCCGCGCGAAGGCCCGCACCAGTTCAGCCCCGATGCCCGAACTGCCGCCCGAGATGAACACGACGCGGTCGCGCAGCGACGGATAAGTGGCGTATGGCGTTGCGGTCAGTACCGTGTTCACCATCGCTGTCACCACCCCTCCGGCAACACTTCGCTGAGCTGCACCACGCGGCCTTCGTCGATGCTCTTGTGCGCAGCCAGGCCAGTGGCCACGGCGCGCAGGCCTTCTTCCAGGCCGATCTCGGCCGGCCGCCCTTCGCGGATGGCCGCCGCGAAACGCTGATGTTCAATGTAGCTGGCGCCGAAATGGTGGCCGGCGTATTTGATGTTGGTGTCCCAGACGCGGCGCACGTTCACGCCCTTGCCGGTGCCCGAAGCCTGGCCCCAAGCCGCACGGCGGCCCCAGTCTTCACGGCGGCCGTGGCGCAGCACCAGGCTGGGCAACAACGATTCGAGCTTGCCTTCGTCGCCGACGACGGTGATGTGCTCGTTGTCGGTGGAGTTCTCGGCAAACATGCACAGGTCGAGCATGGCGCGCGCGCCACTGGGGTATTCGAGCACGCAGTAGGCGCTGTCGAGGATGTCCGGCCTTCTTTCGCCGTTCGGTCCGGCGTAGCTTTCGTCGAGATGGTTCACGCGCTGCCCGCCGCTGGCGAAGACGCGCAGTGGGTTTTCACGCAGCACCAGGTCCATCAGGTTGAAGTAGTGGCAGCACTTCTCGACCAGCGTGCCGCCGGTGTTCTCGCTGAAGCGGTTCCAGTCGCCGACCTTCGGGTAGAAGGGTTCGCGGTGTTCGCGGATGGCGACTTGCTGAATGGTGCCGACGCCGCCTTGGTGCGCGATGCGGACCATCTCGGCCACCGGCGGCATGTAGCGGTATTCCTGCGCCACCCAGACGATGCCCTGGCGGCCCGCAGCCCGCTGCACCAGATCCAGCCCGTCGGCCATGCGCGTGACCAGCGGCTTCTCGACGAGGATGTGCAAGCCGTTCACCGCCATCGCGTCGCGCAGCACCGCCGCGTGCGTGTGGTTCGGCGTGGCGATGACCAGCGCGTCGCACAAGCCGCTGGCCAGCAGTTCGCGGTGGTCTTCGAAGACCTGCGGCCGGGCGCCGCGGCACGTGGCCAGTGCGGACTCGCGGCTG
>JBBQAI010000052.1:0-29370 GCA_038316205.1 Burkholderiales bacterium | reverse complement strand
GTGCTGATCGCGAGCATGGCGCCGTTGACCGTCTTGGCCGACTGGCCGTCCATCTTCATCACGTCGGAGGCCATCACGGCGCCACCAACCACGTGATAGGTCAGGATCGCGGTCAGCTTCGGGATGTCCTTCAGCAGGCTTTCCACGGTACCGGCGGGCAGTTTGGCGAAGGCCTCGTCGGTCGGTGCGAACACGGTAAACGGACCGGCGCCCTTCAAGGTGTCGATGAGGTTGGCTGCGGTCAGAGCAGCGGCGAGGGTCTTGAAACTTCCGGCCGCAACGGCGGTGTCGATGATGTCGTGCATGGTTGCTTTCTACTGGTAGAAGTGAAGGCGTTCAGCGGGTGCTGAACGAGCTGAGATCCGGAACTTTTGATCCCGCATCCGCGAATGGGTTGGCGACACCGCATTTGGCGCAACCAACCGATGACACGCTGGGTGGACATGGTCCCGCGCAGCGCTGCTTGTGGCCCGCGCAAGCGCTTGCGTGCTGAGCGCGCGCACCAGGCGCTCATCCCGTCAAGGCAAGACGCTTGACGTACGCGGAGGTTGCTTGCTGGGGTCGCATTCACAGGTTGGAATGTACCTATGAAACGGATTTGTATAGAAAATTGTGGTTTATTGGCCGATATATGCGTTTCAATATCGTTTCATTGAGGGGCAGGTCACAATTCACCCTGCGCATCTTTTGCGCGAGAAAGCGAAGTCACAACCATGTCAACTGCCGACGGCAAACCAGGCGCCAAAACCTTGATGCGCAGTGGCGTGGCCGCTCGCCTGGCGGGACTCTCACCTTCGACGCTGCGAATCTGGGAGCACCGCTATGGTGTCGTTGCGCCACCCAAGTCAACCTCGGGGCAGCGCGCCTATTCGATGGAAGACATCGAGCGTCTGCGCCTCGTCAAGCGACTCACGTCAGAGGGCCACGCCGTCAGCACCGTGGCCCGCCTCGATGTCGATTCGCTTGCATTGCTGCTGGCTGGAATTCAAGCGGCATCAAGCGGTGAGCAGCGAGTTCTCGTGGTCGGCCAGGCCGCCGCGCTCAAGCTCAAGGGCCGGCTGCGACCCGCTCCGGCGCTGGTCTTCGATGATCTGCGCCATGCGGAGCGTGAAGCCGGCCACGCTGGCGCCGCCGAGGTGCTGGTCGTTCACCTGCCTACATTGCATGCGTCATTCAACGAGCAAGTGCTGGCACTCCGCAACCACCTCCCCGCTGCGAGTGTCATCGTCGTCTATTCATTCGGGGCGGAGCAGGTCGCCGAAGCGCTGCGTGCCGCTGGCATCACGTTGTGCCGCGAGCCGATCCTCGGCAAGGAATTGGCACGCCTGATCATGGCGTCGCGTCGCGCCGCGCCCGCGGTAGCGCTTGGCACCAAGGCGCGGCCCAGGCGCTATACCGATGCCGAACTGGTCACCCTGATAGAGATGCCATCGTCGGTCGCCTGCGAGTGCCCGCGTCACTTGGCCGAGATCGTCACGCTGCTAGCGGGTTTCGAGCTGTACAGCACAGAATGCGCGGCGCGAAACGAGAACGATGCGGCGTTGCATCGCCTTCTCCACGAGGTCTCAGGCGCGGCCAGGACAATGCTCGAGCAGGCGTTGGCGCGGGTGGTGAACGAAGAAGGACTGTTGCTGTAAACGCGATCGCAATGCATGCCAGCGGCGCATTCGGAGGTCGCCATTGCGGATTTCTGGGTTCATGTCACAGACCTTCGACTACGCCAACACCGATGTCCAGAAGCACTCCAACTTCTTCAGGCTGTTGTACCCGCTGCTGACCAGCAGTCGTGAGCGCGAAGCTGTCGGAGGGGCTGCGCGGCAATGGCATGGGCGCCAGCGCCTGCGCCACGACGCGAGGCCTGCCCTGTGAACAGCAGGCTTCAACAACGGACGCAGGCCCGGAATGCAGTGATGACCTGCATCTCAACGGCGCAGAACTGCGCTGCTTTCGACGGTCGCCGCTGCGTCGAGCTGGTCGGAGCAACCTCGTGACTTACCCGCCACCGCCGCGCCTGACCCTGAACCTGAACTTGAAGAAGTTGCTGCTCAGCAAATGGACAGCCGTTTCGCCAGTCAACAAAGAAAAGCACTTCGTCGTCATCAAGGTTCTGCAGCCCGAACCGCCTGTGCTGGACGCCGCGAAAGGCGCAAACCACCTGGCCAGCTTGATGGCCCCATCAGGTCCATTTGATGGTGAAGTGATCGTCAAGGCTGCCAGCCACGGCTATTTGCTCCTGATGGCGCCAGACAGCGACAGCATGCCTGCTAGAGCCCTCGCGCCATTCGGCTGCTGGTCTTCCAGCTTCGAAACCCCACAAACCACAAAGCCTAGCGTTTTCGGGATGCTGGCAGAGAAGGCGGGAACAAACAAAAACGAGCCATAAGGCCCGTATTTGCTGTGTTCATGGCGGAGAGGGTGGGATTCGAACCCACGGTACCTTGCGGTACGCCTGATTTCGAGTCAGGTACATTCGGCCACTCTGCCACCTCTCCAGGTTCCTGCGTGGTCTTGCTTGTGCGCAGCCTGAAATTCTAGCCGATCAGGCGCGCAACACGTCCAGCCCGCCCAGGTAGGGTCGCAGCGCCAGCGGCACGCGGATGGACCCGTCGGCTTGCTGGTGGTTTTCCAGAACCGCCACCAGCGCGCGGCCCACCGCCAGACCCGAACCGTTCAGCGTGTGCACGAACTCGGGCTTGCTGCCGGCACCCGATGCGGCGTTGCGAAAGCGGGTCTGCATGCGGCGCGCCTGGAAGGCGTCGCAGTTGCTGCAGGAACTGATCTCGCGATAGGTGTCCTGCGCCGGAATCCAGACCTCCAGGTCGTAGGTCTTGGAAGCGCCGAAACCCATGTCGCCGGTGCACAGCGCCACCACGCGGTAAGGCAGTTCGAGCTTCTGCAGGATGGCCTCGGCGTGACCCACCATCTCCTGCAAGGCCGCTTCGCTGTGTTCAGGGTTGACGATCTGCACCATCTCGACCTTGTCGAACTGGTGCTGGCGGATCATGCCTCGCGTGTCGCGCCCGGCGCTGCCGGCCTCACTGCGAAAGCACGGGCTGTGCGCCGTGAGCTTGATGGGCAGCGCGCTGGCTTCCAGAATCTGTTCGCGCACGCTGTTGGTCAGGCTGATCTCGCTGGTGCTGATCAAGTACTGCTCAGGCTGTGCTTCGTCGCCCCCGCGCAGCACCCAGAACATGTCTTCCTTGAACTTGGGCAGTTGCCCCGTGCCTTCCAGCACCTCGCGGTTGACGATGTAGGGCGTGTAGCACTCGGTGTAGCCGTGCTGCGTGGTGTGGGTGTCCAACATGAACTGCGCCAGCGCCCGGTGCAGGCGCGCCGCCGGGCCGCGCAGGAAAGTGAAGCGAGAACCGCTGAGCTTGGCGCCGGTCTCGAAGTCCAGGCCCAGCGCGGCACCCAGGTCGACGTGGTCACGCGGAGTGAACGCGTACGTGCCCGGCGTGCCCCAACGCCGCACTTCCACGTTGCCGGTCTCGTCGGCGCCGTCAGGCACGTCGGCTTGCGGCAGGTTGGGCAAGCTCATCAAGAGGCTCTGCAATTCGCCCTGCAGCACGTCCAGACGCTCAGCGCCGGCTTTCAACTGCTCGGCGATGCCGCTCACTTCGGCCATCAGCGCGGCGGTATCACCGCCCTTGCCTTTGATCTGACCGATCTGCTTGCTGACCGCGTTGCGCTGCGCCTGCATCTGCTCGGTGGCGGTCTGAATCTGCTTGCGTTCGGCTTCCAGTGCGCTGTAGCGGTCCACGTCCAGAAAGGGCTGCGGGTTCTTGCGGCGCTGCAGTTGCGCGACGACGCCGTCGAGGTCGCGGCGCATCAGGTTGATGTCGAGCATGGGGGTTCCTTGCGTGTTCGGTGCGATAGGCAATCGGCGCCAGATGACGTTGCAACGGCATCTATCGATGCCGGGGCACCGTCTTCATGAAAAGTGCAGAAGCGCGGCAGTGTCAGGATCGCGAGGACAGCACTTCGCCCATGCTGCGGTCGCCCAGCCCGCGCGGTAGCGGGAAGTGCACGTTCTCGGTCACGCCGTCCATCTTGCGGATGGTGGTGGCACCCATCTGGCGCAGCGCGGCAATGACCTGCTGCACCAGGATGTCGGGCGCTGAGGCACCGGCCGTCAGGCCCACCCGCCGACCGCCGTCGAACCACTGCGGCTGAAGGTCTTGCGCGCCTTCAACCATGTAGGCCGGCGTGCCCAGACGCTGCGCCAGTTCACGCAGGCGGTTGCTGTTGCTGCTGGTCGGGCTGCCGACCACGATGACCAGGTCTACAGCCGGCGCCAGCACCTTGACAGCGTCTTGCCGGTTCTGCGTGGCGTAGCAGATGTCCTGCTTCTTGGGTTCGCGCACATGCGGGAAGCAGCGCTTCACTTCAGCCAGGATCTGCGCCGCGTCGTCCACGCTCAGCGTGGTCTGCGTGACCACCGCCAGCTTGTCGCCACGCGGCTTCACGTGCTGCACGTCTTCGGCTTCTTCGACGAGGTAGATGCCCTCGGTCAACTGGCCCATCGTGCCCTCGACCTCGGGGTGGCCCTTGTGGCCGATCATGATGAACTCGTAGCCTTCCTTGGACAGCTTGGCCACTTCCACGTGCACCTTGGTGACCAGCGGGCAGGTGGCGTCGAAAACCTGGAAACCGCGATGCGCGGCTTCCTTGCGCACCACCTGGCTGACGCCGTGGGCACTGAAGACGAGCGTGGCGCCAGGGGGCACGTCGGCCAGGTCTTCGATGAAGATCGCACCCTTGCTTTTCAGGTCGTTGACGACGTAGGTGTTGTGGACGATTTCGTGGCGTACGTAGATGGGCGCGCCAAAGCGCGTCAAGGCGCGTTCGACGATCTCGATGGCACGGTCGACGCCGGCGCAAAAGCCACGCGGTTCGGCCAGCAGCACTTCTTCCAGTTTGGACGTCACAGCACCCCCAGCAATTTCACTTCGAAGCGCACCCGCTGGCCGGCCAGCGGGTGGTTGAAATCGAACAACAACCAGTCGGTGCCGATCTCGCGCACCACACCGGCGTAGCTGCCCTGGCCGTCGGGCGTGGGGAACTGCACCACGTCGCTGACCGCGTACTCGGCCTCAGGATCGCCCAATTCGTGCAGCAGGCTGAGCTTCACGCGCTGCAGCATCTCGGGGTTGCGCGGGCCGAAGGCGGCACCGGCGGGCAACTCGAAAGACTCGTGCGCGCCTTCGGGCAGGCCGATCAGGTGCGCCTCGATGGCCGGCGCCAACTGCCCCGTGCCCAGCGACAGCGTCGCCGGCTTGTCGGCGAAGGTGTTCACCACGTCGGCGCCGTCGGGGCCGGCAAGGCGGTAGTGCAGGGTCAGGAAAGATCCCGGCTGGACGGTGTTCACGGCGGCTGGCTCGGGTGGTTTTGCGGGAGATGTGCGGCAGTGCCGCGCGATAAACAGGGGGTCGAATAGACTGCCCATGATTCTACCGGGGACCTCATGAAAGACCTGCCCGCCGAGCAGCGGCCGCGCGAGAAGCTGCTGGCCCACGGTGCTGTGGCCCTGGCCGACGCCGAACTCCTGGCTTTGTTGCTGCGCACGGGCTACAAGGGCCGTGGCGTGGTGGCGCTGGCGGGCGATGTGATCGCGGCTTGTGGGGGCATCGCCGGCCTGCTGAACACCGAACCGGGCAAGTTGAAAGCCATCAAGGGATTGGGGCCGGCCAAGCGCGCCGAGTTGCTGGCGGTGATGGAGTTGGCCCGCCGCGCCTTGTCACAGCAACTGAAGGCGGCACCGGTGTTTGACCAGCCCGGCCGCGTCAAGGACTACCTGGCGCTGCACCTGGGCGGCCGGCCGCAAGAGGTGTTCATGGTGCTGTTCCTGGACGGCCGCAACCGCCTCTTGCACAGCGAAGAAATGTTCCACGGCACGCTGACACAAACATCGGTCTACCCCCGGGAAGTGGTGCGCCTGGCGCTGCAACACAACGCCGGCGCGGTGGTGCTGGCGCACAACCACCCTTCGGGCGTGGCCGAGCCGTCGCGGGCCGACGAGTTCCTGACGCAGACGCTGATGAAAGCGTTGAAGCTGGTGGACGTGCAGGTGCTGGACCACATTGTCGTCGGCCAGGGGCAGGTGGTGTCGCTGGCCGAACGGGGTTTGATGTGAAGGCTTCGCAATGAAAGTGCGGTCTTTGGCCGATCTGGTTCACGTCCGCGATGCCCTGCAGCGCCGCGCCCGCGAGGCCGCCGAGCACGCCGCGCAAGAGCGCGCCGCCCGTGCCGCTGCCGAGCGCCAGCGCCGTCTGTTCGCCGACACCGTGGGCCTGGTCACGCCGCTGGCGCACGATGGCCGCGCTGAGCCTTCGGTGGCCAAGCCGGCGCCCGAACCACGCCAGCGTGAACTGGACGAGCAGGCGGCGTTGATGGAGGCGATGTCTGACGAGGTGGACATCGAAACCCTGCTGCTCACCGACGACGGCCTGAGCTTTCGGCGCAGCGGCGTTGGGCAGGACGTGGTGACGCGGCTGCGGCGCGGGCATTGGTCCATCCAGGCTGAGATCGACCTGCACGGCCTGCGTAGGGAAGAAGCGCGCGACAGCCTGGCCGCCTTCGTGCGCGGTGCCGCGCTGCGCGGCGAGCGCTGCCTGCGCGTGGTGCACGGCAAAGGCCACGGTTCACCGGGCCGCCAGCCGGTGCTGAAGAGCAAGGTACAGCGCTGGCTGGGGCAAAGCGCATCGGTGATCGCGTTCGCGCAGGCCAGCGGGCCGCTGGGTGGCGCCGGGGCGCTGATCGTGTTGCTGGTGGGGCGCCAGCGGGTGGCTCGCGAAGCGAAAGTGCTGCGCGACGTTGGTGTCGCGGATCAGCCCGCTGCTACCGCCGAAGCCGCACCGGCAGGGCTTGCCGGCATGGCCGGATTGCTGGCGTTGGACGAGGGCTCGGCCCGCGAACAACGGCCCTGGCGTTCGAACCAATAGGCCACGTTGCCGATCAAGGCCAGGCTGCCCGAGACCACCGCGGTGGCCGCCGTGACGGCGCCGGTGGCCACCAGGATGGCCACGCAGCCATCGCCCTGGCAGTGCTGCATGCGGCCGATGACGGCGGTCTCCAGCGTCACTTCCTTCCTCATCATCCGGCACTCGGGGTCGTAGACCTCGCGGGTCTGCGGCACCACCACGCAGGCCTGCAGCACCGGCACCAGCAAGGCCAACAGGGCGACGGCGGGTCTGCGGAACCGACGGGCGTTGTGCACGGTGAACGGCGTGGCCAGGGGCGTCGTGAAGGGCGTGGTGAAGGTCATGTCGGCACTCCTGCGTCCTTGGTGTTGCGCATCCAGTCGGCGGTGCCGAAAAAGGCCTCAGCCAGCTTCTGCGCCAGTGCCGCGTCGACAGCCAAATTCGCCATCGCCTGGATCATGCAGGCCAGCCACTGGTCGCGTTCCAGCGTGGCAATGCGGTAGGGCAGATGGCGCGCGCGCAGCATCGGGTGGCCGTAGCGGTCGGTGTAATGCTGGGGTCCGCCCAGCCAGCCGCACAGGAACCAGAACAGCTTGTCGCGAGAGCCGTCCAGCGTGGACGGGTGCAGCGCACGCAACTCGGCGTAGTGCGGCTCCAGGTCCATCAAATCATAAAAACGATCGACCAGCGCCCGCACGCCAGGCTCGCCACCCAGGCGGGCGAACGGCGTTGAAGCTGCTGCATCGGCAGCCGCCGCATCGGCCGCGTCGTCGCTCATTCGACCAGCATCCGCGAAGCCACCGCCACCATGGCGATGGAGGCCGGCGCGCCGGGCAGCGCCTCCAACATCAGGGTGCGCCGCTGCACGCACTCGCGAACAGCGGAATCAGACGGGATCTCGCCCAGCAGTTCGAGTCGCATCGGGCTGTCCAGCGTCGGGTTGACATAGCGGTCCACCACCTGCTGCAACTGCTGGCGCACGGCCCGGCCTTCGCCGAGCTTTCGCGTCTGATTGACCAGCAGCTTGACCTTGCGCCGGCCCTGCGTGGTGGCAAGCACCTTGATGGTGGCATAGGCATCGGTCAGCGACGTGGGTTCTGGGGTGACCACAACCAGTACCTCGCCGGCCAGCGACACGGTGTAAAGCACCACGTCAGAGATACCGGCGCCGGTGTCCAGCAGCACGTGGTCGAAGCGCGGTTCCACTTCGTTGATGACCTTTTGCAACTGGTCGCGGATCTCGCCTGTCATGCGCGAGTACTCGACCATGCCTGAGCCGGCCAGCAGCACCCAGAAGCCGCCAGGCGCGCGCAGCATCGCGTCGGGCAGCGAATGCTTGCCGGTGAAGACGTCGTGCAGCGTGATCTTCGGGAAGAGGTTCAGCACCACGTCCAGATTGGCCAGGCCCAGGTCGGCATCCAGCACCAGCACCTTGCGGCCGGCACGGGCCAAGGCCGCCGCCAGATTGGCCGCGACAAAGGTCTTGCCCACGCCGCCCTTGCCGCTGGTCACCGCGACGATTTTGGAAGAGGCAGGGATGAGAAGTTCCGGCGCCGTCATTCGTGATCCTGGATCTGAAAAGTCTCGAAGAGCAGGCGACGCTCTTCATTGCTGACGACCGACACGGCCGTGGGCTCCAACTGCACGAGGTTGCGACCCTGGGTCTTGGCGCGGTAAAGCTGCTGGTCGGCGCGTTCCACCCACAGCGCGGGGGTCGATCGCACCCACTGCGGGGCGAAGGCGCCGCCCACGCTGACGGTGACCGAAATCTGCTGCGCCAGGCCGATCTGCACCGGCATGCGTTCGACGCGTCGGCGGACCCGCTCGGCCACGGTCTCGCCGAAGGCACTGGCGCAATTCGGCAAGATGATGGCGAACTCTTCGCCGCCCACGCGCGCCACCAGGTCCATCGGCCGCACGCTGTCGATCAGGGCATGCGCCACGGCTTTGATGACCTGGTCGCCAGCGTTGTGGCCCCAACTGTCGTTGACGCGCTTGAAGTGGTCGATGTCCAAGGCCAGCAGCAGCGCCGGCTCACCGCTGCGCGCCACGCGGTCGATTTCACGGGCCAGCGCCATCTCGAAAGCCCGGCGGTTGGCCAGGCCGGTCAGTGCGTCGCGGCTGGACAGGTCGACCAGCGCGTCGATCAGCGCCTGCATCCAGCCGGGGCTGTTCGGGTCACCGGGTGGCGCCTGCTGGCCGGACTGTCCGAGCAGTTGCAGTGCACGTTCCAACTGGAGCGTCACCTTGTCGGCGGGGGGTGAGGGCGGGACGTGGTCCAAGGGTGTGGGTGCTTGGTGAGATCGTGCATGACACCCACGAGGGGCGTTGCGGGGCCGTCCGGGCTTGCGTTGCGACAAACCATCTGGGCAGTCTAGCAGTGGCCGCAGGGGCCCTCGCGTTTCGATTTGGCCGGCATAGCGCGGCCATCTCCGGGCATGGGCCTGCGGCACCTGGCGAGACACTGCAGGCCACAAGCCCGCCCGGACCACCATGACATCAGCAGCCGCAGCAACCCTCAGAGCCGCGCAGAACACGGCCAATGCGCAGGAGTTCGAGCTCACCCCCGCCGACTTCGAACGCGTGCGGCAGCTCATCTACCAGCGCGCCGGCATCAGCCTGCACGCGGGCAAGCAGGCCATGGTCTACAGCCGGCTATCGCGCCGGCTGCGTGAAACCAGCCACACCGGTTTTGCCGACTACCTGGACTGGCTGGCCCGCGCCAGCGGTGCTGAAGCCGAAGCCGAGTGGCAGGAATTTGTCAACTGCCTGACCACCAACCTGACGGCCTTTTTCCGTGAAGAACACCACTTCCACGCGCTGGTGGAAGACCTGAAGGCGCGCGCCTCGCGGCCCATCCGCATGTGGTGCAACGCGGCGTCCACTGGCGAAGAACCGTACTCGCTGGCGATGACCGTGGCCGAGACGCTGGGCACCTCGGCCCAGGTCAAGATCGTCTGCAGCGACATCGACACCAAGGTGCTGGCCACGGCGCAGCGGGGCGTGTACGCAGTTGACGCACGCGGCCTCAGCCCCGAGCGGCTGAAGCGCCACTTCATGCGCGGCAAGGGCGGCAACGAAGGTCACATCCGCGTCAAGCCCGAACTGGCGCGTTGCATCGAATTCCGCAGCTTCAACCTGATGAGTTCGAGCTGGGCGGCGCTGGGCGAACCCTTCGACCTGGTGTTCTGCCGCAACGTGATGATCTATTTCGACAACCCCACGCAGCGCAAGGTGCTGGAACGCATGCACGCGGCGATGAAACCCAGCAGTCTGCTGTACGTGGGTCATTCAGAGAACTTCACCGAAGCGCGCGACCTGTTCAGGCTGCGCGGCAAGACGGTCTACGAGCGCCTCTGACGTTTCCGACATCACGGCTCAAGGCCTGCAGCGCGCCGCCGATATCCCCATCGATGTCCTCTACCCTGCAAGCCGCACCGCCGGCACACCTCGCGGCCCCTGGTGCAGCCGTGGCTGCACGGGCAACCCCCAACCGGCTGGACAAGCTGAAGGCCCGACCGCGCAAGAACGGCGAAGCCTCGTTCTTCTTTTACGACGCGCATTTCCGCAACGAAGCCGTCAAGGTGCTGCCGGGTGAGTTCTTCGTCTATGACGAAGACATCCTCATCATGACCACGTTGGGCTCGTGCATCGCCGCCTGCCTGTGGGACCGCGAAAAGCGCATCGGCGGGATGAACCACTTCCTGCTGCCCGAAGGCTCAGGCACGAATGGCAAGGAAGGCGACAGCGGCCGCTATGGCAACTTCGCGATGGACCTGCTGATCGGCGAGATGGTCAAGCGCGGTGCCACGCGCTCGACGATGGAAGCCAAGGTCTTCGGCGGCGGCGCCGTCATCAGCGGCATGACCACCATCAATGTCGGCGAACGCAACACCGCCTTCGTTCTCGACTACCTGCGCACCGAGCGCATCACCGTGGTCAGCAAAGACGTGCTGGACATCTATCCGCGCAAGGTTTGCTTCCTGCCGGCCAGCGGCAAGGCCATGGTCAAGCGCCTGGCCTCGGCCAACACCGAAGCCCTGGCCTTGCAAGAGCGCGCGGCCGCCAGCCGCGCAACGCCTGTGGTCGCCAGCGGCGGCTCGGTGGACCTTTTCTGACCTGAGACACCCGCATGAACCCACAAAAAACAACCGTCGTCGTGGTGGACGATTCGGCCCTGGTGCGCAGCCTGCTCACCGAGATCATCAACCGCCAGCCCGACATGATCTGCGTCGGTGCCGCAGCCGACCCGCTGCTGGCGCGAGAAATGATCCGCGAGCTGAACCCCGACGTGATCACGCTGGATGTGGAAATGCCGCGCATGGACGGTCTGGATTTCCTGGCCCGCCTGATGCGCCTGCGACCGATGCCGGTGGTGATGGTGTCCACGCTGACCGACCGCGGCGCCGACGTGACGCTGAAGGCGCTGGAACTGGGCGCGGTGGACTTCGTGTCCAAGCCCAAGATCGGTGTGGCCGACGGCCTGCGCCAACTGGGCAACGACATCACCGACAAGATACGCGCGGCGTCGAAAGCGCGCGTGCACCGCCTGGCCATGCCGCCGCCGGCCGTTGGTGCTGCCAGCGCCGCCGGTGGCAGCGCACCCGGCACCGCCCACAAGGCGCCGGCCGTGGCTGCGATGGGCCGCTTGTCCACGGAAAAAATCATCTTCATCGGTGCGTCCACCGGTGGCACCGAAGCCACCCGTGAGGTGCTGATGAACCTGCCGGCCGACTGCCCGGCCGTGATGATCACCCAGCACATGCCGGCGGGCTTCACCAAGAGCTACGCGGCACGGCTGGACGGCCTGTCGCGCATCCGCGTGGCCGAGGCGCGTGACGGCGAGCGCGTGCTGCCGGGCCACGCCTACCTCGCGCCGGGCGGCTTTCATTTGTCGGTGGAACGTTCGGGTGCCAATTACATCGCCCGCGTGCAGGACGGCGAACCCGTCAACCGCCACAAGCCCAGCGTGGAAGTGCTCTTCGAATCGGCCGCCCGCGTGGTGGGCCGCAATGCGCTGGGTGTGATGCTGACGGGTATGGGCGCCGACGGTGCGAAGGCCATGAAAAGCATGCGCGACGCGGGCAGCTGGAACGTCTGCCAGGACGAGGCCAGCTGCGTGGTCTTCGGCATGCCGCGCGAGGCCATCGCGCACGGAGCCGCCCACGAGGTGCTGCCACTGACCCAGATCGCGCCACGGCTCATCGAATGGTTGCGCGCCAACGCCGGCACGGCGACCTCGCGGGTTTGAACTAAGGCGTCGACGGCGGCGCTGCGGCAGGCAGGAACATCGCCTGCAAGTCGGACAGGAAATCGAAGCCGCGCACCGTGGGTCGCACCACGCCCGCAGCTTCGTCGCGTTCGACCAGCCCGCGCGCTTCGGCTTGCGCCAACGCCGCCTCGATGGTGGACAGCGGCAGGCCGGTGCGCTCGGTGTAGCGCGCCAGCTCGAAGCCTTCGCGCAGGCGCAGTGCACCCAGCATGTATTCGAAGGGCAGGTCACGCCGCGCCACCTCGGTTTCATTCGACACCGCGTTGCCGGCCAGCGCGTGCTGCATGTAGGCCGCCGGTTCGCGCCAGCGCACTTGGCGCAGCACGCGGTGCGGAAAGCTCAGCTTGCCGTGCGCCCCAGCGCCGATGCCCAGGTAGTCACCAAACTGCCAGTAATTCAGGTTGTGGCCGCAGCGGTGGCCGGGCCGCGCGAAGGCCGAGACCTCGTAGCGCTGCAGGCCCACGGCCGCCGTGCGTTCAGTGATCAGGTCCAGCATGTCGCTGGCCAGGTCGTCGTCGGGCAAGCCGCCGGGTGGCCGTGTCGCGAAAACCGTGTTGGGCTCGACGGTCAGGTGGTAGATCGACAAATGCGGCGGCGCGAAGGACAGCGCTTCGTCCAGGTCGGACTGCAGCGCGGGCAAGTCCTGCCCGGGCAAGGCGTACATCAGATCGATGTTGAAGGTATCGAAGCTGTCGCGCGCCTCGGCGATGGCCGCCCGCGCCTGCTCGGCGTTGTGCACGCGGCCCAGGGCGTGCAGCGCGTCGTCGTTGAAGCTCTGCACACCGACGGACAACCGCGTGACGCCGGCCGCGCGGTAAGCCTTGAAGCGCTCGCGCTCGAAGGTGCCGGGGTTGGCCTCCAGCGTGATCTCGGCGCCGGCCACCAGCGGCAAGCGGGCGCGGATATCGGCAATCAACTGGCCTATGCCGGCCGGTGAAAACAGGCTGGGCGTGCCGCCACCGATGAAGACGCTGACGACGCGCCGGCCCCAGATCAGCGGCAGCGCTGCTTCCAGATCGGCACACAGCGCGGCGAGGTAGGGCGCTTCGAGGAGTTCGCCCTTGTTCTCGTGGGAATTGAAATCGCAATACGGGCACTTCTTCAGACACCAGGGCAAGTGCACGTAAAGCGCCAACGGCGGCAACGCGCCCAGTTGCAGCGTGCCCGGCCGCAGGAAATGCGAGACCGGCGACGGCGACGGCACCGCCGTCGGCTCCACGCCTATCGCCACCGTCTTCACAACCGCCAGACCTCGCGCAGCAGCCCGCGCATCTGCGCGCAAGCCAGCGCGCGGTGGCTGCGCGCGTTCTTCTGCGCGGCATCCATTTCGGCGACCGTACAGCCCAATTCGGGGATGAACATCAGCGGGTCATAGCCGAAGCCCAGCGCGCCGCGCGGCGCGGTCAGGATCTCACCCGGCCAGCGGCCGACCGCCACCAGCGGCTGCGGGTCTTGCGCGTGGCGCACCGCCACCAGCGTGCTGACGAAATGCGCGCGGCGGTCGGTGGCGCCAGCCAGCAGCTGCAGCAATTTCGCGTTGTTGGCAGCGTCCTGGATGCGCCGTCGCGCCTCGCGGTCGGGCTCGCGGGTTTCGAGAGCCGCCACATGTGCGTAGTGCGCCGAGGCCACGCCCGGCTCGCCGCCCAGTGCGTCCACGCAGACGCCCGAGTCGTCGGCTATGGCCGCACCGCCCGAGGCCTGCGCGGCCTGCCGCGCCTTCACCAAGGCGTTCTCGATGAAGGTGTGGAAAGGCTCGTCGGCCTCAGGAATGCCGAGTTCGCCCTGGGCCACCAACTCGACGGCAAGTCCGGCGAGCAATGCCCGCAATTCGCCCAGCTTCTTGGCGTTGTTCGACGCCAGGATCAACTTCATCAAGCGACGCCCAGAGCCTGCTTCTGCAGCGCATTGAGGTCACGGATGCCCTTGTCGGCCAGCGCCAGCAGCGCGTCCATTTCAGCGCGGCTGAAGGGCTCGCCTTCGGCCGTGCCCTGCACCTCGACAAAGCCGCCGCTGCCCGTCATCACCACCTTCCTGTCGGTGTCGCAGGTCGAGTCTTCGGTGTATTCCAGGTCCAGCAGCGGCGTGTCTTGCAGCATGCCCACCGACACGGCCGCGACGAAATCGCGGATGGGGCTTTGCGCGATGCGGCCCTGCTTCAGCAGGAAGCTGACTGCGTCATGCGCGGCCACGAAAGCGCCGGTGATAGCCGCCGTGCGGGTGCCACCGTCGGCCTGCAGCACGTCGCAGTCCAGCAAGATGCTGCGCTCGCCCAGCACGCGTAAATCGAAGACCGTGCGCAAGCTGCGGCCGATCAGGCGCTGGATCTCTTGCGTGCGGCCGCTTTGCTTGCCGCGCGCGGCCTCGCGGTCGCTGCGCGTGTGGGTGGCGCGCGGCAGCATGCCGTATTCGGCCGTGACCCAGCCTTCACCGCTGCCCCGCTTGTGCGGCGGCACTTTCTCTTCGACGGATGCCGTGCACAGCACCTGGGTGGCGCCAAAACTGACCAGCACCGAGCCTTCGGCGTGACAGGTGTAGGCGCGCTGGATGGACACCGGGCGCAGGGCGTCGGC
This sequence comes from Burkholderiales bacterium, assembly GCA_038316205.1. Taxonomy (GTDB): domain Bacteria; phylum Pseudomonadota; class Gammaproteobacteria; order Burkholderiales; family Burkholderiaceae_C; genus Rubrivivax. The sequence goes on along the minus strand of JBBQAI010000052.1, from coordinate 14,608 downwards.
CAGGCGGCCGGCAGAACGTTGGTAGCTCATGTTTTTTTCCTCAGAAACAGGGGGGGGTTTCGACCTGCGCAAGCCGCGCGGCCGCAGGCCAGCTCAGCGTCGCTTTTTGGCGCTGCGCTCGATGGCCTCGTTGATCTCGCGGATCGAGCGTTCGATCTCGGCGTCGTCCAGATCGTCGACGTTGGACGCGTCGGCCAAGCTGGCCTGGATGGTCGAGGCGAACACCTCGTCACCCAGCGACAAAGTGGACACGCCGGTGCGGGCTTCCAGGTCTTCGGTCGATTCCCATTCGACGGCCAGCACGGTGACGTTGTCGCTTTTCTCGCCAGCCGCCCGCAGCGCGCGTTCAACCAGTTCGGGCACGGCGTCGGCCACGGTGCGGGTACTCAGGACCTCCGTGATGGTGGCGTCGCTGAGCGCGCCCCACAGGCCGTCGGAACACAACATCACGCGGTCGCCCGGGTGCACGGCCAACGGGCCGGACGTGTCCACCACGGGCTTGCCAGGGCTGCCCAGGCAGGTGAACAACACGTTGCGGTTGACCCGGTTGCCGATGGGCAGCACCAGAGACAGCGTGTCCTGCAGTTCGGAATAGGAATGGTCGCGCGTGCGTGCCACCAGCCGGTCGCCGCGCACCAGGTACAGCCGTGAGTCACCGCAGTGCGCCCAGTAGGCCGTGTTGTCCTGGATCACGCAGGCCACCAGCGTCGTGCGCGGCGTGTCCAGCAGTGACTTCTGGGTTGCGTAACGCAGCAGTTGGTGGTGGCCGGCCACGGTGGCGTCGTGCAGGAAACGCAGTGGGTCTTGCAGACGCGGCTTGGCTTCGCGCTGAAACAGGGCTGCGATGGTTTGCAGCGCCAGTTGCGATGCGACTTCGCCTTCGGGGTGGCCGCCCATGCCGTCGGCCAGCGCGAAGAGGCCGGCGTCCCGCGTGTAGCAATAGCCCATGCGGTCTTCGTTCTTCTCACGGCCGCCACGGCGGCTGACCTGGTAGACGCTGAACTGCACGGTCAGTCAGCCGACGCGCCGGTTCAAGCTTCTCAAGTTCATGCCTTCTGCCCGGTCTTCAATGTTTCCAGCTGCAGCTTCAAGCGTTCGCTGAAACTGAGCTTGGTGTAGCGGCGCTCGGTCTCGCGGGCCAGTTCCTTTTGCAGCGCGAACACGCTCTGCGGCCGGCTCAACGGGTCCAGCGACATGCACCATTCCGTCACTTCAATGAGGTTGTCGGAATAGATGTTGCGCAGCCGCGAAAGGCTCAGCGTGAGGCGGTCTTTTTCGATGCGCTGGGGCGCGTCGTTGGGCGGGTAGCCCTGCATGCAGGCGTAAATGCAGGCACCGATGGCGTAAATGTCGGTCCACGGGCCCAGCGTACCGTCACGGCGGTACATCTCTGGTGCCGCAAAGCCCGGCGTGTACATCGGGCGGATGAAGTTGCCTTCTTTGCTCAGCACCTCGCGGGCGGCACCGAAGTCCAGCATCACGGCCTTGTTGTCGTTCGTGACGAACACGTTCGCCGGCTTGATGTCCAGGTGCAGCATCTTGTGCTGGTGCACGATGCGCAGGCCGCGCAGCATCTCGTCGAAGAGGCTGCGGATCGTCGATTCGCGGAACACCTTGTCGCGCTTCAGGTCGCGCGCGGTGACGATGAAATCCTGCAGCGTGTCGCCCTGCAGGTAGTTCATCACCATATAAACGGTTTCGTTTTCGCGGAAGAAATTCAGCACGCTGACCACGCTGGGGTGGCTGATCTGCGCGAGTGAACGGCCTTCTTCGAAAAAGCTCTTCAAGCCCAGACGGTAAAGCGGTTGTTTGTCGGGCTTGACGCGCGGCGTCAGTTCACCGGTGGAGCGTTCAGCCAGCGAGGCCGGCAGGTATTCCTTGATCGCCACCAGCTGGTCTTTTTCGTGTTCGGCGAGATACACCACGCCGAAGCCACCGGCCGCGAGTTTCTTGACGATCTTGTAGCCGCCCACCACGGTGCCCGGAGGCAGGGGTGCAGGCTTGGGCTTGGACATAATCGACGTTCACTCTGGGGGCGAAAAGGATGGCTGTTTATAGCATGACGGGTTACGCCAATGCGGCGTCCGCCGCCTCGGAGACAGCAGGCTCGGTGACCGTGGAAGCGCGCTCGGTGAACGGCCGTTTCCTGGACCTGGCGCTGCGCCTGCCTGACGAGATGCGCGGCCTGGAGCCGGCGCTGCGCGAGCAGCTCACCAGTGCTTTTCGGCGAGGCAAGATCGAATTGCGTGTGGCCACGGCCCGCGAATCCGAAAGCGCCCTGCCCGCGCCGACATCCGACCAGCTGAACCGGCTGGCCTACCAACAATCGGCCATACAGGGCTGGCTGCCGCAGGCGCGCAGCCTGTCGGTCAACGAGGTGCTGAACTGGTGCAAGGGCGGCAGCAGCGTGCAGAAACTGGACGAAGCGGCGCTGGACGCCGCCAAGCGCTGCATCGCTGGCCTGCGCGAGGCCCGCGGCCGCGAAGGCGCGCGGCTGGCCGCCATCCTGATGGAACGGGTGGGCCGCCTGCGCGAACTGGCTGCGCAAGCCGCGCCGCTGGTACCGGCCGTGGTGCAGCGCCAGCAACAGCGCTTTCTGGAACGCTGGGCCGAGGCTCTGGCCACCGTGCAGGCTGGCGCCCCAGTGCCCGAGCAGTCGCTGCACGAACGCGCGATGGGCGAAGCGGCGTCCTTCGCCATCCGCATCGACGTGGCCGAAGAACTGGGCCGCCTGGCGTCGCACCTGGACGAGATCGAACGTCTGTTGAAAGCCGGCGGCGAACTGGGCAAGCGGCTGGAATTCCTGATCCAGGAATTGCAACGCGAGGCCAACACCCTGGGCTCGAAATCAGCCGCGATGGAGCTGACGACGGTAGCCGTAGAGATGAAGGTGGCGATTGAGCAGATGCGCGAGCAGGTGCAGAACATCGAGTAGCGCTGGTGGAAAATCGCCGCATGGAAACCCCTGGCAACCTCTTTTGTGTCGCGGCCCCCAGTGGTACCGGCAAGTCCAGCCTCGTCAAGGCGCTGCTGGAACTGGACTCGCGGCTGGCCGTCTCCGTCTCGCACACCACGCGGGCACCGCGCGGACAGGAAGTGGACGGACGTGAATACCACTTCATCGCCGAGCCCGAGTTTCTGGCAATGGTCGAGCGCGATGAGTTCATCGAGCACGCCCAGGTGCACGGCCACCGCTACGGCACCAGCCGCACGGCCATCCAGGAACGGCTGGCGCGCGGTGAAGACGTGGTGCTGGAAATCGACTGGCAGGGGGCGCTGCAGATCAAGAAGCTGTTCAAGCACGCGGTGCTGATCTTCATCCTGCCGCCCAGCTGGGACGAGTTGCGCAAGCGCATCGACCGCCGTGGCGAAGACACCCAGGAAACCATCGCCAAGCGCATGGCCAACGGGCGGCGCGAGGTCAGGAAGGCCGCGAAGTTCGATTTTGTTATCATCAACAGCTTATTTGAGACGGCGCTTTTCGACCTGAAGACGGTCGTCCACTCCCAGCGCCTGAAGTACGCCGCCCAGTTGCGCAACCGCTCGCAGGTTTTTGCTGCACTCGGACTGACTTGAGCAAGCGCCCGAAGCAACCCGCCGACGGCAAGCACACCACGAAAGACACCATGGCCCGCATCACCGTCGAAGACTGCCTCGTCAAGATCCCCAATCGCTTCCAACTGGTGCTGGCCGCGACCTACCGGGCGCGCATGCTGAGCCAAGGCCACGCGCCCAAGATCGAAACCAAGAACAAGCCTGGCGTGACCGCGCTGCGCGAAATCGCTGCCGGCGAAATCGGTATCGAGATGCTGCGCAAGGTGCCGATCTGACCTGACGCTAGGCGCTCACTGTCGCCCACCCCACGGGCGCCCCGTCGCAATGACGGGGCGCCCGTTTGTTTTGGTCGGACCCCCATGCCCTGTGCCGGGGCGTCGCGCGGCAAAGCACGCTAAATTCGGCGCATGAGCCTGCGTTCCCTTGCCGCCGAATTGTTGCCATCCGCCCTGCAGGGACTGCAGCGCCTGGCACCGCTGGGAAGCGAGGTGACCAGCACGCGCGAAGCGACATCCTTCGCCGAGTTGTCTGAAAAGTTGGTCTACCTGTCCAAGGCCGACCTGAAGCTGGTTCGCGAGGCCTACAAGTTCAGCGACGCGGCCCATCTGGGGCAGTACCGCGCCAGCGGCCAGCCCTACATCACCCACCCCATCGCGGTGGCCGGCCTGTGTGCCGACTGGAAGCTGGACGCCCAGGCCATCATGGCCGCGCTGACCCACGACACCATCGAAGACTGCGGCGTCACCAAGGTCGAACTGATCGAGAAGTTCGGCGCCCCCACGGCCGACCTGGTGGACGGCTTGACCAAGCTGGACAAGCTGCACTTCAGCACCCGCGAAGAAAGCCAAGCCGAGAGCTTCCGCAAGATGCTGCTGGCCATGGCGCGCGACGTGCGCGTCATCCTGATCAAGCTGGCCGACCGCCTGCACAACATGCGCACGCTGGGATCGATGGCGCTGGACAAGCGGCAGCGCATTGCCCGCGAAACGCTGGAGATCTACGCCCCCATCGCCCACCGCCTGGGCTTGAACCAGACTTACCGCGAATTGCAGGAACTGTGCTTCGAAAGCCTGCACCCGTGGCGCCACGCGGCACTGGCCAAGGCCGTGAAGCGTGCGCGTGGCCACCGCCGCGACATCGTGGACCGGGTGCAGAAAGACGTTGAACGTTCCTTCGGCGAACACAAGATCAAGGTCCAGGTCAGCGGGCGTGAGAAGACGATCTACTCGATCTATCACAAGATGCGCGAGAAACACGCCGGCTTCGCGCAGGTCAGCGACATCTTCGGCTTTCGCGTGGTGGTACCCACGCTGACCGACTGCTACATCGCGCTGGGTGTGCTCCATCAACTCTACAAACCCGTCCCAGGCCGCTTCAAGGACTACATCGCCATTCCGAAGGCCAACGGCTACCAGAGCCTGCATACCACGCTGGTCAGCCCGCTGGGCACGCCGGTGGAATTCCAGATGCGCACCGAGGCCATGCAGGCGGTGGCTGAAAAAGGCATCGCCGCGCACTGGATCTACAAGGTCGGCGACAAGGGCAATGCGGCGGCCGACGCACAGCGCCTGTCCACCATCTGGCTGCAAAGCCTGCTCGACATCCAGGACGAGACGCGCGACGCGGCCGAATTCCTGGAACACGTGAAGATCGACCTGCACCCCGATGCGGTCTACGTGTTCACGCCGCGCAGCAAGATCCTGGCGCTGCCGCGCGGTGCCACGCCGCTGGATTTCGCTTACGCCATCCACTCCGATGTCGGTCAGCACACGGTGGCGGCCAAGGTGAATGGCGACGCGGTGGCGCTGCGCACCGAGCTGAAAAGCGGCGACGTGGTCGAGATCATCACCGCCCCCGGCGCCAAGCCCAACCCGGCCTGGCTGAGCATGGTGCGCACCGGCCGCGCGCGCAGCAAGATCCGTCACCACCTGAAGAACGTCGAGACCGATGAGTCGCGCGCTTTAGGCGAAACGCTGCTGGCCCAGGCGCTGCGCGCCGAAGGGCTGCAGCCGCCGTCCACCGAGCCTGCCGACCCCGTGGGCCCGGCGCTGTGGCAGCAACTGACGCGTTGGAGCGGCAACCGCAACCGTGGCGACCTGCTGGTGGACATCGGCCTGGGCCGCAAGATCGCCACCATCGTGGCCAAGCGCATGGCGCACATGATGGGCGAGCGCGGCATCAAGCCCGACGCCGTGATGCTGACGCTGGGCCGCTACGGCCACGACAACAGCACGCCGACGCAAGGCGTCGTCTTCGTCGATGGCAGCGCGGGTGCGTCCATTCAGCTTGCGCCCTGTTGCCGACCGATACCGGGCGACGAGATCGTCGGCTACCTTGGCCGGGGCGAAGGTCTGATGGTGCACACCCGCGATTGCCCCACCGGCAAACGACTGTTCGAACGCGACAGCGAACGCTGGATGCAGGTCGAATGGGCTGACGACTTGACCCGCAGCTTCGAGACCCACATCTGGGTGCTGGTGAAGAACGGCAAGGGCGTGCTGGCCCAGGTGGCGTCGGCCATCAGCGCGGCCGAGGCCGACATTACCCACTTGGGCATGGACCCCGAACCGGCCGAGGAATCCATCGAACTGCGCTTGATCGTCAGCGTCCGCGACCGCGTGCACCTGGCTGATGTGCTGCGCGCGATGCGTCGCTCACCGGTGGTGTTGCGGGTTTCGCGCTACCGCATCGATTGATCATCGATAGCGCATCGATAGAGCTTCGAATGACGTAGCGACGGACGCACCGACTGCAGCGCGGGCTGCAGCGGTGCCTCAGTCCGACATCGTCGCGTTCGGGAAGAACGGCAGACTTCGTTGCCGTACCCCCTTCAACTTGAAGTAGGCCGCCGCCAGCGCCGGTGCGAACGTCGGCACGCCCAGTTCACCGACACCGCCGATGGCCGACGTGCGGCTGGCCACGGCCGGTGCCGGCATCACCACAACCTTCACGGCCGGCATTTCGCCGATGCGCATCATGCGGCTGTTATTGAAGTTCTTGACCTGAGCAGCGCCGTTGACGAAGGTCTGGCGGCCCCACAGCGCGGCGTTCATGCCGTGCACCACGCCGCCGATGATTTGCGCCTCGATGGCCTGCGGGTTGACCGGCAGGTAGCAGTCCACCGCCACCGTCACCTTGCTGACCCTGACGCTGCTGGTGGTGACGCCCGAGATCTCCACCACCTGGGCCACGATGGTGTTGAAGGCCGTGCCGATGGCGATGCCGCGCGCTGAGCCAGCCGGCACGGCAGTGCTCCAGCCGGCGGCGCTGGCGGCGGCGTCCAGCACGGCCAGCCAGCGCGGGTCGGTCAGGCGCGTGCGCCGGAACTGGTACGGGTCCTGGCCGGCGGCGGTGGCCAATTCGTCGATCATCGATTCCACCGCAAAAGTGTTGATCGACGCGCCCACCGAACGCCAAAAGCCCACCGGGATCGGCGCGTTGTACTTCACCCACTCGACCAACCTATTGCCGAAGCTGTAGGGCAGGGCTTGCGAGGCTTCATAGCCCTGGCTGTCGCCGGTGGCCGGCAAGGTGGCACCCCGCTGGCCCAGGATGGACGGCGACACGTTGCGGTAGACCCAGGAATTGATGCTGCCGTTGGCCAGCATGCCGGCACGCACGCGCACCAGCGCCATCGGGCGGTACTGGTCATGCGCGAAGTCTTCTTCGCGGGGCCACATCAGCTTCACCGGTCGGCCCAGGGCCATGCCCACCTGCACGGCCTGGCTGATGAAATCGACCTCGGCCTTGCGACCCAGACCACCGCCCAGGAAGGTGGTGTGGATGGTGATTTGCGCGGCCGTCATCCCGGTGATGGCCATCACGATGATCAAGGCGCTCTTGGCAGATTGGGTGGGGGCGTAGACATCGCAGCGCACGCCGGCCACGTAGTCCACGGTGCAATTCAGCACCTCCAGCGTGGCATGGGCCACGTAGGGCAGCGAGTAGGTGGCGTCGACGACCTTGCTTGCGCGGCCCAGCAGATCCACGGCGTCACCGGTGGAGCGTTCCACCTGGTACAGAGCGCCCAGCGGGTTCTGGTCGGGCGCGTTATAGGGCCGCGCCTGGGTCATCAGCTTCTGAGCGTCGATGGCGAACTGTGCACTGTTGATGGCCGCCGCGTTCGCCGGCAGTGTCCAGACTGGAGATAGCCGCTTGGCGCCCTGCCAGGCGTCCCAGGTGTTGGTGCCGACCACGGCCACCGCGTTGGTGTTGCCGGTGAATTCACCACCCCGACCGGTGCCGGCCCAGACCTTGGTGGGCACCACGGCCAGCATGCCGCTGGGCACGGTCGGCACGCTGGCCAGCGTGCTGCCGACGGTGGGTGCGTGCTTGATGATCGCGTAGACCATGTTCGGCAGCCGGATGTCCAGGCCGTAGACGGCGCTGCCGTCCACCTTGAACGGGATATCGGCGCGCGGGAAGGTTTTGCCGATGCAGGTGAACTGGCTGTCAGGGACCAGGGTTGCGCTGGCCGGCACCGGTAGCAAGGCGGCAGCGGCAGCCACCTGGCCGTAGCTGAAGCTGGCGCCGCTGGGCGTGTGCGTGATGAGTCCGTTGCTCACGGTGTAATTGCCACGCGTGCTGTCGCCCTGGGCCGCCATCGCGGCGCTGACCAGCATCTCGCGGGCGATGGCGCCGGCGTCGCGCAGCTTCCAGAAGTTGTTGCGCGTCACGCCGCTGCCCACGGTGTTGATGGCGGTGCCGACGGGCGCCGGCGTGGTCATTGTTGGCTGCCCCTGTTTCAACAGCACCCGCGTCGGCGACACCATCAGGTCTTCACAGAGGATCTGCGCCAGCCCCTGGAAAGAGCCCTGACCCATGTCGGACGAGCCCACGGTGAGGGTGATGCTGTCGTCGCTGCCGACGGTCAACCAGGAATTGACGGCAGTGCTGGTGGCGCGGGTGCCGGCCGGCGCGGCTTGCGCAGCCTGCGGCAGCACGAAGCCCAGCGTGAGGCCGCTGGTTGCCGCTCCGACGGCTCCGACGGCGCCCAGGAATTCACGGCGGGGAAGGCTGACGATGGTGTTCATGGTGCTGCCCCTGTTCACAAGCCGACCACGGCCTGCTTGATGCGTTGGTAGGTGCCGCACACACACACGTTGTTGATCTCACCCACGATGCTGCTGCCGTGGTGCCCGGCGTTCATGGCTCCGGCCACGGACATCAACATGCCCGGCTGGCACCAGCCGCACTGCGGCACCTGGTTGGCGATCCAGGCCACCTGGGCCGGGTGGCTGCGGTTGGCCGACAGGCCTTCAATCGTGGTGATGGCCTTGCCGACGGCAGAGCCCACGTCCATGTCGCAAGACTTCTGCGGCTGGCCGTTGACCAGCACGGTGCAGGCGCCGCAGATCTCGATGCCGCAGCCGTACTTGGTGCCCGTCAGCCCCAGGTGGTCGCGCAGGGCCCACAACAGGGGCATGCCGGTGTCGCTGACCGTGATGGTCTGGCTGCCACCGTTGACGTTGAGGGTGAGTTGCGGCATGAACGTTCCTTTAGCGAGTTACCAATCCGAACAAATGCACAAATTGCGCATTCGAATGTGCCGCGTCAGAATCGGTCTGTCAAATGGAAGAACGTCATGAGTTGTTACTGGGGGCGGTCGAAGCCGTCCTGCTGCCGCTGGCGCGCCTGTGCGTGGCCCAGGGCCTGCCCGTCGATCACGTCGAAGAGCTGCTCAAACGCGCCTACGTGCGCGGGGCACGCGAGCGCCGCCGCGAGTTGGGCGGTGCTGCCGGGGTCGGAGCCCGCGACGTGAGCCAGGTCGCCACCGCCACCGGCTTGAGCCGCCGCGAAGTCGCACGGCTGGATACCGCCTTGCCGCCGCGCAGCGTGCAAAAGCCGACCCCAGTGAACCAGCTCTACCTGCGCTGGAGCACGTCCAAGCGTTTGCAGGATGGTCAGGGCAAGGCTCGCGCGCTGCCGCGCACCGGCAAGGCCCCCAGCTTCGAGAGCCTGGCGCAGTCGGTGACGCGGCATGTCCACCCGCGCAGCCTGCTTGACGAGATGCTGCGCCAGGACCTGGTCACGTTGAGCGAAGACGGAATGACCGTACAACTTCAAGCCAACCGTTACGTGCCGACGCAGGACGATGCCCAGTTGTACGGCTTCCTGGGCGCCAATGTGGGCGACCATCTCGCGGCGGCCACGGCCAACGTGATCCGCCGCGAACACCGCCATTTCGAGCAGGCCATCTTCGCCGACGAGCTCAGCCAGGAATCGGCCGAAGCCGTGCACCAAATGGTGGGCGCGCAATGGCAGCGCCTGCTGGCCGAACTGGTGCCCGAGATCGAAAGCCGGATAGCCGACGACAAGGCCGCCGGGCGCGCAGCGAACCATCGCGCTCGCATCGGCCTGTACACCTTTCATGAACAGGAGACCGACGATGAAGACCCGTCCACCAGCCCGCCCTGAGATGCAAGCCGAGCGACGGCGCCTGATGCTGGCTCTGGCGGGCAGCGGCGCCCTGGCCGCCTGCGGTGGGGGCGGCGGCACTGACGCAGCCGAGACTCCCGCGCAGGCGCAGCCCCTGGACGTGCCGAGTTACCCCTTGGGTGTCGGCGCGGGTGGCACAGGACTGAACTGGAACAGCTTGATCAGCGCCCGCGTGGACCAGGTGCGGCCTTGCACCGTGGGTGGCGTGGCGCTGATCACCAAGGGCGCCGCGCTGACCGACGGCGATGGACAACGCCTGACCGACAGCGATATCGAGATCGGCATGACCGCCCGTGTGCTGACCGGTCCGGTCACCGCAGTGGCGGGTGTCAGCACGGCCCAGGCGCAGAGCCTGGTGGTAGACACCCAACTGCGCGGCCCGGCGCAGAAGCTGGATGCGCACACCTGGCTGCTGCTGGCGCAGCGCGTCACCGTCAACGCCACCACGGTCTACGGCCCCGGCGTCGACCCGGCGGCGCCCACGGCCGACTGGCGCGTCTGGGGCCAGCTCGATCTGGCGGGCGGGCGTGTCGTCGCCACGCGCATCGCCCGCATGGCGCCCGGCGACAGCCTGATGCTGCGCGGCCTGCTGGGCGCCGTGGACGCCGACACCGGTCAGGTGCAGATCGGCGCGCTGGTGGCACGTACCAGCGATCCGGCGGTCGTGCCGGCGTCGCTGCGGGCCGGCGCGTTCGTGCGGGCGGTGCTGGGCAACCAGGGCAGCGACGGTGTGTGGACCCTGCTGGCCGTGCGTGATGACGCCCTGCGCCTGCTTGACAACGTCAACGCCGAGTTGGAAGGCCGCGTGACGCGGGTCGACAGCGCCACCCGCTTTGCCGTGGACGGCGTGCCGGTGGATGCAACGCTGGCCCACGTGGAAGGCGCACCGTTTCTGGTGCTGGGTGCCGCTGTCGAGGTGTCGGGCACGGCGCGCCGCGGCGTGCTGGTGGCCCGCACGGTGAAGGCCGAAGCGCCGGAACCGGTCGAGTTCGAAGGGCGCCTCAGTGCCTATGACGGCGCGCTGCATTTGATGACCCTGGGCGGCCTGCAACTGCACTGGTCAGCCAGCACCGTGTTCACGCGGGGCTCGTCGCGCGAATTGCGTGCCGGCCGCATGGTGGCCGGCGTCGGCGTCTGGGGTCCGGGCCAGCTCCGGCTCGAGGTGACACGGCTGCAGATCGAGAACTGAACGCTGCGGCCTCGGCTGCAGGTCAGGCCGGCTTGGGGTAGCGCACCGCAATGACCTCGATGCGCTCCACGCCACCCGGCGTGACCAGCGCCACTTCATCGCCCTCGTGGGCCTTCAACAGCGCACGGGCGATGGGGGCGATCCAGCTGACTTCGCCGGCCAGGCTGTCGGCTTCGTCGATGCCTTTGATGGTGATGGTGCGCTCGTCGCCCGCGGCGTTGGCGTAGGTCACCGTGGCGCCGAAGAAGACCTGGGTTTGGCCGTGGTGCACAGCCGGGTCGGCCACCTCGGCGATGTCCAGCCGCTTGGTCAGGAAGCGGATGCGGCGGTCGATTTCGCGCAGGCGCTTCTTGCCGTAAAGGTAGTCGCCGTTCTCTGAACGGTCGCCGTTCTTGGCCGCCCAGGACACGATCTCGACGATCTTGGGGCGTTCGCTGTCGAGCAGGTTCATCAACTCGGCGCGCAAGCGCCAGTAGCCGGCCGGGGTGATGTAGTTGCGCGCGCCGGCGGGCAGCGGCGGCAGGCCGGGTGGGCCGTCTTCGTCGTCGTCGCTGTCGCCGCCATCGGCTTCCTTGACAAAAGCTTTGTTCACAGCAGATGGTAGCTTGCAGCGCGCGCGGCTCGGCCAGAATCAGCATGGATGACGGCCTTCCTGACACCCCATGAAGCCCAGCGCTGAAGCTCTGCAAGGCCTGACCGTCTTCGAACGCGGCTGGCTGTCGTCGAACAACGTGCTGCTGCACGGCGACGGTGAGGCCAGCGGCTCTGAAGTGGAACCGCAAGCAGGCGCTGTGCTGGTCGATACCGGCCATGTGGTGCATGCCGAGCAGACCGTAGCCCTGGTGAGCCACGCGCTGCGCGGTAAAAGCTTAGCGCGCATCGTCAACACGCATTTGCATTCGGACCACTGCGGCGGCAACGCCACGCTGCAGCGCGCTTTCGACTGCCGCATCAGCATCCCGCCGGGGCAGTTTGCAGCGGTGCAAGTTTGGGACGACGTGGCCCTGAGCTACGCCCCCACCGGCCAGCAGTGCGAACGCTACACGGCTGACGACGCGCTGCAGCCGGGCACCGCCTTCACCGTCGGCGGGCTGACCTGGGAAGCCCACAGCGCGCCGGGCCACGACCCGCATTCACTGGTCCTGCACTGCGCCGAACGCGGTGTCGTCATCACCGCCGACGCGCTGTGGGAACGCGGCTTCGGCGTGGTGTTTCCCGAACTCGACGGTGTGAATGCCTTCGACGAGGTCGAGGCCACGCTGGACCTCATCGCGTCCTTCGATGCGCGCCTCGCCATCCCCGGCCACGGTGCGCCCTTCAGCGACGTACCGGCGGCTCTGCAGCGCGCTCGCCAGCGGCTGGCCGGCTTCCGCGCCGACCCGCAGCGCCACGCTCACCACGCGGTGAAGGCGCTGGTCAAATTCCACCTGCTCGAAGTGCAGAGCCAGGCCTGGCCTGAACTGCTGGCCTGGTTCAGCGGCGTGACGCTCTACGCAGCCATCTGGCGCCGCCTGGGCTGCCCGAACGGCACGCTGGCCGCGTTCGCCGAACGGGTGGTCGGTGAACTCGTCGCGCAGGGCGTGCTGACTCAGCGCGAAGGTGTGGTCTTCGACGCCTGAACGTCAAAGACCGCGCCGCAAACCGCGCCGACGACTTCAGCCCTCCCAGGCTTCAGTTCGCCTGCGCTTCCAGCCGCCGCAAAGCCTGCCCGCCGCCGTAGCTGGACTGCACGCCCAGCGTGCCGCCCAGGCTCAGGCGGATGGCGCAGTACTTGAACTCGGGGATCTTGGCAAACGGGTCCAGTGCCGCGTTGGTCAGCCGGTTGATGGCCGCTTCGTAGTAGCAAAAGGGAACGAAGACCGCGCCGCGCGGCGAACTGTCGTCGGCCCGCGCGTAGAGCACCACCTCGCCGCGCCGTGAAGCGATGGTCACGACATCGCCGGGCTGTGCGCCCATCTCGGCCAGGTCCAGTGGGTGGATCAAGGCCACCGGATCGGGCTCGATGGCGTCCAGCATCGTCGCGCGCCGCGTCATGCTGCCGGTGTGCCAGTGTTCCAGCTGGCGGCCGGTGATCAGCACCATCGGGTAGTCGGCATCAGGGCGCTCGTCGGCCGGGATGATGTCGACCGGCACAAAGCGCGCACGGCCGCCTTCGCGTGGGAAGCTTTCGGTGAAGACCACCGAGGTGCCCGGGTCGCCTTCCGCCATGCAGGGGTAGGTGACGGCATGTTCGCGGTCGAGTCGGTCCCAGGTGATGCCGGCGATGCTGGGCATGGTCAGCCGCATCTCGTCGAAGACTTCCGACACATGGCTGCGCGGCCAGTCCAGACCCATGCGTTTGGCGATCTGCTGAATGATCCACAGGTCTTGCCGCGCGTCGCCCGGCGGATTGATGGCCTGGCGGCCCATCTGCACCAGCCGGTCGGTGTTGGTGAAGCTGCCGGTCTTTTCGGGGAAGGCGCTGGCCGGCAAGATCACATCGGCCAGGTAGGCCGTTTCGGTCAGGAAGATGTCCTGCACCACCAGCAGGTCCAGCGCGGCCAGCGCGGCCCGCGCGTGGTTGGCGTCGGGGTCGGACATGGCCGGGTTCTCGCCCATCACGTAGAGGCCGCGCACGTCGCCGTCCTTGATCGCGTGCATCACTTCCACCACGGTCAAACCGGGCACTTCGTCCAGCGAGCCGGGGGCCACGCCCCAGGCCGATTCGAAGCGCGCGCGGGTCTCGGCGTTCGTCACATGCTGGTAGTCGGGGAACATCATCGGGATCAGGCCCGCGTCTGATGCACCTTGCACATTGTTCTGGCCCCGCAGCGGGTGCAGGCCGGTGCCGGGACGGCCGATCTGGCCGGTCATCAACGCCAGGGCGATCAGGCAGCGCGCGTTGTCGGTGCCGTGCACGTGCTGCGAAACACCCATGCCCCACAAGATGATCGAGGCTTTGCTGGTCGCGTACAGCCGCGCCGTATAGCGCAGCGTGTCGGCATCGATGCCGCAGATCGGCGCCATCGCCTCGGGGCTGTAGCCCTCGACGTTCTTGCGCAGGTCGTCGTAGCCCACGGTGCGGCTGGCGATGAAGTCGGCGTCGACCAGGTTCTCTTCCACGATGACATGCATCATCGCGTTGAGCATGGCCACGTCGGTGTCGGGTTTGAACTGCAAATGGCGGTGGGCGACGCGCACCAGGTCCGAGCGGCGCGGGTCCAGCACGATCAATTTGCTGCCGTTGACCACGGCGTTCTTGATCCAGCTGGCGGCCACCGGGTGGTTGACGCTGGGGTTGGCGCCGATGATGAAGATGACCTCGGCTTGCGTCACGTCCATCACCGGGTTGGACACCGCACCCGAGCCGATGCCTTCGAGCAGTGCCACCACGCTGGACGCGTGGCACAAGCGAGTGCAGTGGTCAACGTTGTTGCTGCCAAAGCC
>JBBQAI010000211.1:0-3443 GCA_038316205.1 Burkholderiales bacterium | reverse complement strand
ACAAGCGGGTGCTTGTGATCGGCGGCAAGCCAGTCCCGTTTTGTCTGGCCCGAATTCCTCAGGGCGGCGAGGTGCGCGGCAACCTGGCCGTGGGCGGCAAGGGTGTTGCGCAGCCGCTGTCAAAGCGTGATCGTGAAATCGCCGAAGCACTGGGCCCGATCCTGGCGGGACGCGGTTTGCTGCTGGTAGGCATCGATGTCATCGGTGACTGTGTCACCGAGATCAACGTCACCAGTCCCACCTGTTTTCAGGAGATCCGGGATCAGACTGGATTCGACGTGGCGGCGATGTTCGTGGACGCACTGGAAGCCGCGCTGTAGCCAGGCAAGCAGTCAGTTGCGCGTCAGCGGTGCCGCACCAAGCCCGTATTTGTCAGGCAGCTAAAGCCTCGTGGCGCACCGGGGCCAAAGGCATCGGGCTGCCATCCACGAAGGTCACCAGTTCGCCGGGTGCAAGCCGGATCCAGTTCTCGTTGCTTGTCAGCGGTTCGGTGACCACGATCGCCAACCGGTCTTCCGGGCCATTGAGCTGGGACAGGTCGAACTTGACGTCTTCGTCGCGCAGATGCACTTCGGAGAATGGGTGTTCTCGAACCAAATAATGCAGGTTGGTGCTGGCGTGGGTCCACAATGCCTGCCCGTTGCTAAGCAGGAAATTGAAAGTGCCGTGGCTTGCAATTTGTGGCACCAGATCGCGCAGTGTCAGACTCAGCTCGGCCACGCTGGGCGACCCGGCGTGTGACTTGGACAGCTCCTGCAGCAACCAGCAAAAGGCCAGTTCGCTGTCGGTATCGCCCACCGGCCTGAAGCTGCCGTGCAAACGGGGCGAAAAGTCCTTCAGGTCGCCGTTGTGCGCAAAAACCCAGTAGCGGCCCCACAACTCGCGCACGAACGGGTGGCTGTTTTCGAGTGTGACCTGGCCCACCGTGGCCTTGCGCACGTGGGCGACCACGTTGTGGCTTTTGATCGGGTAGCTGCGCAGCATCTGCGCAATGGGTGAAGTGGCCGCGCTCTGCTTGTCGACGAAGTAACGGATGCCTTTGCCGGCCTGCGCGCCGTCACTCTCGAAAAAAGCGATGCCCCAACCGTCCGCATGGTGGTCGGTGCCACCACCGCGGCGCGAAAAACCAGTGAAACTCAAATGCAGGCTGGCGGGCAGCCGGCTATTCATTCCGAGCAGTTGGCACATGATGCTAGTTTATCCCTGCCGACGCGTCATCGGCAAAAACATGTATTGCGAGCGGCTCATGGTGTGTCGTTCTGGCGCGGTGCGCGCAGTTGCCAGGCCGCCAGCAGCGCCAGCAGGCACAAGGCGGCCAACATCAGGAAGGACTCGTTGAAAGCGGCCAGACGCGCGGGGCTGCTGGCCGCGTTGGCCAGAGAGTCGCCGTGTGCGCTAAGACGCCATTCCAGCACGATACCGCACAGGCTTACGCCGGCTGCCCCGCCCAGCGTGCGGATGAAGTTGATGGCGCTTGCCCCCTGCGGAATCAGCTCCTTGTGCAACCCGCGCATGGCCCCGAGATTGAGCGACGGCATGATGAATCCCAGCCCCAGGCGACTGACAACCGTCAGGCTGACGATGGCCCATAACGAGGTCTCCAGGTGGACCGTTCGCATCAGGATGAACGACCCGGCCAGCAGCGCCAGTCCGATGCTGATCAACCAATTGGCGGGGTACCTGTCGGCAAGGCGGCCGACGGTCCAGATGCTGCAGGCCAGCGCAAGGCCGGAGGGAAGCAAGACTGTGCCCACATGTGACGGAGACAGCTGCAGTGCCATCTGCATATAGACCGGCAGCAGGTAGGTAGAGCCGAAAAGCGCCATGCCATAGGTCAGCGCCACCAGGCTGCCCATGGCGAAACGACGGTCGGCAAACAAAGCCTGGTTCATCAGGGGCCCACTGGACCCACCGCGTGCCATCGCCGCGCCAAGTCGCCGCTGCCGCCATACGAACCACACCAGGATCGCCAGCGCGGCCCCCAAGAGTAAAACCACGTTTGGTGTGAGTCCGTTGTGGAGCTGCGCTACGCCGTTCAGCAAGGTGAGTGTCCCCGCGCTCGCAAGAAACAGGCTGGGCCAATCCAGACCGATATCCCGGTTGGCCGCCGCGCCGCCGGGCGCGGTAGAGGGCACGAAATAGGACGACAGCCAAAGGGAAGCCAGACAAAACGTGACGACCACGAAAAATATCGAGCGCCAGCCAAACAGGTCCACCAGCACACCGCCCACACTAGGTCCCAGAGCCGGTGCCAGAACCACTCCCAGGCCGAATACCCCCATTGCCCGACCCTGCTCATGCGGCTCGAACGCACGCATGATGATGATGGCCGGAATCGGCTGGACCACTCCGGCGGCCAGGCCTTCGGCCACGCGTGCCATCAGCACCAGCGAAAAGTCGTTGGCGAGGCCACCGGCGATGCCGCCTGCCAGCAGCAGCCACATCGTGCCTCCGTAGGTGCGGCGGTAGCCGTAGCGACCGAGCAGCCAGGGCGTGGTCAGCATCGAAACCGTCATGGCGACCATGAAGCCCGAGGAGACCCATTGCGCGCGGTCTTGCCCGAGCCCGAAGTGGCGGCTCATATCCGGTACACCAACGTTGATGATGGTGGCTGACATGATGCCGGCCACCGAGCCGACCATCACGGCCAGCAGCAACAGCCAGCGGTAGCGTTCGCCATAGCGCGCGCGCAGTTCAGGGATGGTGGAGAGGCGCGTCAAAACGGGATGTTGAGCGCTGGCATCGCACTACACGCAGCGAGAAGCGTGGGGGCCGATGTTTTGCCGCCGGGCCGTCCCAAGGCAAAATGCGCCCCCTCGGGGGGCATCGCACTACACGCAGCGAGAAGCGTTGGGGCCGATGTTTTGCCGCCGGGCCGTCCCAAGGCAAAATGCGCCCCCTCGGGGGGCAGCGCACTACACGCAGTGAGAAGCGTGGGGGCCATATCCATCAAGATCGCGGTTCCGACCACAACTTGCCGCCGGTGGCCCAGTTCTCGCGCTTGACGTCCACGATCAGGATGTCGACTGATTCGGGCGAGCCACCCAGCACCTCTACGCTGACGCGCGTGATTTCCGCCACCAGCCTCTTCTTCTGCTCGACGGTGCGGCCTTCCATCATTTCAATGTGATACGTCGGCATGATTTGTTCCTTGTGTTGTCAATGGCACTGCGTTCAATAAATAGTAAGGAGCGTCAAGCTAGTTTCTCTCCAGCATGTTCCGTGCCGGCGTTCTCGCCCGGAAGCAGCAGCACGAAAGCCGCGGTGCAGCAGGCGATGGCCGCCATGACCAGCAGCAGGTTGGTGAAGCCCGCCTCCTTGACAGCTGGTCCGAGCGAGTAAACCGCCAGCGAACTGATGCCGAACGATACCGCCAGACGCATTCCAGAGGCTCGCGAGCCCATGACGTCACACAAAACCGCAGACGATGGACAGGATTGCTG
>JBBQAI010000154.1:0-8938 GCA_038316205.1 Burkholderiales bacterium | reverse complement strand
ACCGGCATCGTCAGTTTTGCCCACACCATGTTCTTCGGCATCGGCGCTTACGGCGTGGCGGTGGCCAGCACCCGGCTGGGTGCCGGCTGGGGCGCGGTGGCGATCGGCCTGGGCGCAGCGCTGGCGATCTCGTTGCTGCTGTCCCTGCTGATCGGGCTGTTTTCGCTGCGGGTCAAGGCGATCTTCTACGCCATGATCACGCTGGCGGTGGCGTCGGCCTTCCAGACCCTGGCCTCGCAGCTGAGCGACATCACCGGCGGTGAAGACGGCTTGAGCTTCAAGCCGCCGTTGTGGCTGAGCCCGTCGTTCGAGCCGTTCGACAACCCGGTGCTGGGCCTGTCCATCGACGGCAAGATCTTCAGCTACTACCTGCTGTTCGGCGTGGTGGCGGTGTTGTTCCTGGCGCTGCTGCGCATCGTCAACTCGCCGTTCGGCCGGGTGCTGCAGGCGATCCGAGAAAACGACTTCCGGGCCGAGGCGATCGGCTACCGCACCGTCGTTTTCCGCACCCTCAGCAACGTGCTGGCGGCGCTGTTTGCCTGCGTCGCCGGGGCGCTGCTGGCGCTGTGGCTGCGCTACACCGGGCCGGACACCACGCTCAGCTTCGAGATCATGCTCGACATCCTGCTGGTGGTGGTGATCGGCGGCATGGGCACGATGTATGGCGCGGTGCTGGGCTCGGTGCTGTTCGTGCTGGCGCAAAACTACCTGCAAGACCTGCTCAAGCTGGGCGCGGGCGCGTTCGAGGGCGTGCCGCTGCTGGGCCAACTGGTCTCGCCCGACCGCTGGCTGCTGTGGCTGGGCGTGCTGTTTGTGCTGTCGGTCTACCACTTTCCTACCGGTGTGGTGGGCAGGCTGCGGCTGCTGGCAACCCGCCAGCGCCGGCTGCGTATCCCCGTGAGCCAACCCGCTGATCCAACCCCGTGACATCACCCCAAGGAGACGAGATGAAAAACGACCCTGACTTTGGTTTGCACCGTGCGTTGCCGTTGACGGCCGTGGCCGCAGCCTGCCTGCTGCTGGCCGGCTGCCTGTCCTGGAGCGACGAGGGCGACGGCGTCATCAACACCAAGCCCAGCACTGTCGGCACGGTGGCCAGCATCCGCTACGACGGCAGCAGCGACGACCTGCTGACCGCCGGCCTGGGCAAGACCGGCCTGGGCGGCGCCGTGGCCCCCACCACCTCGGCCACGCCCACTGCAGCCGAGCTGCGCAAGTTGGCGATCTACAACAGCTACCGCGCCTTGCTGGACATGACGACCGCCGGGGGTTACGGCGTGTTCTACGGCCCCAATGTGGACGCGGCCGGTGTGGCCGGCACCGGTGAGGGCAAGATCGCCGGCACCGAGTACATCGCCTACAGCGACGACGGCACGGGTGCGCGCAACGTCGTGCTGATGGTGCAGGTGCCCGACACCTTCAACCCCGCGCAGGCCTGCATCATCACCGCCACCAGCTCGGGCTCACGCGGCGTCTACGGCGCCATCAGCACCGGTGAATGGGGCCTGAAACGCGGCTGCGCGGTGGCCTACACCGACAAGGGCACCGGCGGCGCACCGCACGACCTGCAAAACGACACCGTGCCGTTGATCGACGGCACACGCAGCACGGCAGCGGCCGCCGGCACCAGCGCCCACTTCAAGGCCGGTTTGACTGCAGCCGAGTTGGCCGCCTTCAACACCGCCACGCCCAACCGCTTTGCCTTCAAGCATGCGCACTCGCAGCGCAACCCCGAGAAGGACTGGGGCCGCTTCACGCTGCAAGCGGTGGAGCTGGCGTATTACGTGCTGAACGAGAAGTACAGCCCGACCAGCCCCGGCGGCCAGCACCGCTACGACATCAATCCGGGCAACACCATCGTGATCGCGTCCAGCGTGTCCAACGGCGGCGGCGCGGCGCTTGCGGCAGCCGAGCTCGACACCACCGGCCTGATCAACGGCGTGGCGGTGGCCGAGCCGGCCATCGAGATGCCGGCCGCACCCGGTGTCTCGGTGCAGCGCGGCGGTGTGCTGGTGGCCACCAGCGCCAAGACCCTGGTCGATTTCACCAGCTATGCCAACCTGTACCAGGCCTGCGCGTCGCAATCGGCCCAGGTGGCGGGCTCGCCTGGCGGCTTTTACGTCGTGCCGGCCTGGGCGGTGAACCGCTGCGCCTCGCTCAAGGCCAAGGGCTTGCTGACGGCGGCCACCCCCGCGCTGCAGGCCGACGAGGCGCTGCAAAAACTGCGCGACTACGGCTGGGAGGCCGAGTCGAACCTGCTGCATGCCTCGCACATCGCCTTCGAGGTCGCGCCGGCGGTCACCGTGACCTTCGCCAACGCATTGGCCCGGGCGAGCGTCAAAGACAACCTCTGCGGCTTCAGCTTCGGCTCGACCACCGCGCAAGGCCTGCCCAATGCGCTGGCCGCCGGCCTGCCGACGATGTTTGCCACCGGCAACGGCGTGCCGCCGTCGGCAGGGGTGCAGCTGATCAACAACCTGAGCGTGGGCGCGCCGCTGCGCGACCTGTTCTCGTTCTCGCCCAGCACCGTGACGCAAGACTTCAACCTCGACGGCGCGCTGTGCCTGCGCAACCTGCTGACCGGTACCGATGCCGCGGCCAAGGCGCTGCAGACCGGGCTGGACGAGACCCGGCGCAACGGCAAGCTGGGTGGCCGGCCGACGGTCATCGTGCACGGCCGCAACGACGCGCTGCTGCCGGTCAACCACACCTCGCGGCCCTACACCGCGCTGAGCAAGGTGGCCGACGGTGCCAAAAGCCAGCTGAGCTACATCGAGGTGACCAATGCCCAACACTTCGACGGCTTCATCGGTCTGCCGACGATCCTGCCGGGCTACGACAGCCGCTACGTGCCGTTGCATGTCTACCTGAACCGGGCGCTGGATGCCGTCTACGCCAAACTCAAGAACGGCACCGCGCTGCCGCCCAGCCAGGTGGTGCGCGCCACACCGCGTGGTGGCTTGCCGGGCGCAGCGCCAGCCGTGACCAGCGCCAACCTGCCGGCCATCAGCGCAGCGCCGGGGCTGGCCGAGCAGATCAGCATCCTGGGCACGACGCTCAGCGTGCCGAACTGACCGTTAGCGCTGACCGGTTTTGATGGCGTCACCCGCCAGCGCTGTGCGGCGCTGGCGGGTTTTTTTGCGCCTGCCTGGCTGCCGGTGCCGCCTATTCCGCCTTGATGCCGGCCTTCTTGATCAGGGCCGCGTACTTGGCCCCTTGGGCCCGCGTGGCGGCGCCCAGTTCCTCGGCGCTGGAGCCGCGTGGCGTCAGGCCCTGGGCGATGAGTTGCTCACGCACCGTGGGGTCGGCCAGGGCCTTGCGCACTTCGGCGTTCAGCTTGGCCACGATGTCGGCCGGCGTGCCGGTGGGCGCCATGATGGTGAACCACGAATTGAAGGCGAAACCCGGCAGGCCGGATTCGCTGACGGTGGGCACGTCGGGGTACTGCGGCATGCGCTGCGGCGTGCCAACGGCCAGCAGTTTCAGGCGCTTGCCCTTGACCAGCGGGTTGACGGAAGCCAGGCCCTGGAAAGCCACCGGCACCTGCGCGCCGGCCAGGCCGGTGGCCAGGTCTGAAGCGCCTTTGTAAGGCACGTGGTTGAGCTGGATGTTGGCGTCAGACGCGAACAGCGCCATCGCGATGTGCTGCGGGCTGCCGATGCCGCCCGAGCCGTAGTCCACGGTGCCCGGTGCGGCCTGCGCCGCCTTGATCAGCGACGCCGGTGTGTCGAAGGGTGAGCTGGCCGGGCCGACCATGCACCACTCGATGGTGGCCACCAGCGACACCGGCACGAAGTCGCGCAGCATGTCCCAGGGCAGCTTGGGTTGCAGCGCCGGCACCATGGTCATGATGCTGTCGTTCAGGCCGGCGATGGTGTAGCCGTCGGGCGCGGCCTTGGCCACCTTGTCGGTACCCACGATGCCCGACGCACCGACGATGTTCTCGATCACGACGGCCTGGCCCATGTTGACCGACATCTTCTGCGCGACGATGCGTGCCGCCACGTCCACCGCACTGCCCGCACCCAGCGGCACGACCATGCGGATGGGCCGGGTCGGGTAGCCCGGTTCGGCCTGTGCGGCCAGCGGCAGCAGCCAGGTGGCGGTGGCAGCAGCCAGGGTGGCGAGAGCGGTGCGGCGACGGATCATGCTGGGCCTGCTTGGGAGTGGATGAGGGCGGCCGGATGGTAGGCCGCAACGGCCCGACCAACGCGGCCCAATGGCGCGGTCCAACGAGCCGCACCGACGATGCCCGCACGCCAGCGGCACCCACCTCGCGTCCCTAGAATGCCCCGCCTCACTACCCAAAAGGTCTGCATGTCGTCTGGTGTGATCCGAATTCGCGGTGCCCGTCAGCACAACCTGAAGAATCTCGACCTGGACATCCAGACCGGCGAACTCACGGTGGTCACCGGGCCCAGCGGCTCGGGCAAGTCCAGTCTGGTCTTCGACACGCTGTACGCCGAAGGCCAGCGGCGCTACGTCGAGACCTTCAGCGCCTACGCCCGGCAGTTTCTGGACCGCATGGACAGGCCGGCCGTGGACCGCGTGGACGGCGTGCCGCCGGCGATTGCGATCGACCAGACCAACCCGGTGCGCACCTCGCGTTCGACGGTCGGCACCATGACCGAATTGAATGACCACCTGAAGCTGCTGTGGGCCCGCGCCGCGCAGCTCTTCGACCAGGACACCGCGCTACCGGTGCGGCATGACACGGCCGAGACCATTTATGCCGATTTGCAGGCGCGCGCCGTCGCAGCGATGGACCCGCGCCTGATCTTCACCTTCCCCGTTGAACTGCCCGCCGACACCACGGCCGAACAGCAAGAACAGTGGCTGGCCGCCAGCGGCTTCACCCGCGTGCAGGCCGAGCGCATCGTCGGCGAGCGCAAGGTTTTGGATGTTGTCGCTGACCGCCTGCGCCTGGCCGGCGCTGAACGCAACCGCGTGATGGAAGCCATCGAGCTGGCCATCAAACGCGGTGGCGGGCGGCTCACGGTTTACGTCGCGAACGAGGCCGGCACAGGCGACGAACAGTGGAAATACAGCACCGGCCTGCACTGCCCGGAGAGCGACCGTCGCTATGCCGACCCGCAGCCGGCGATGTTCAGCTTCAACAGCGCCTACGGTGCCTGTGACACGTGCCGGGGCTTCGGTCGTGTGATCGGCGTGGACTTGGGTCTGGTCATTCCCGACGCGAAGAAAACGCTGCGTCAGGGGGCCGTCAAGACCCTGGCCACGCCAGCCTGGAAAGACGGCTTCGACGACATGCTGCGTTACGCCGGCGAGGCCGGTATTCCGCGCGACACACCCTGGGCGAAGTTGACGCCGGCGCAGCGCGGCTGGGTCATCAACGGCAGCCCGAATTGGACGGGCAAATGGAATTCGCAGTGGTACGGCGTGCACCGTTTCTTCGAATACCTGGAAAGCAAGGCCTACAAGATGCACATCCGCGTGCTCTTGTCCAAGTACCGCAGCTATACGCCGTGCACGGTGTGCGGCGGTGCGCGGTTGAAGCTGGAAGCGCTGCTGTGGCGCATCGGTGGGAAGGCCGATGCCGACGCGGTGCTGCCACCCGAGAAACGTTTCTTGCCGGTCGGCGCAAAGTGGTCGCGCGCGCAACTGGAAGCACTGCCGGGTCTGAATTTGATGGACGCGATGCAACTCAGCATCGAACGCCTGCGCCGTTTTTTCGACACCCTGGTGCTGCCCAGCACGCTGCTGGACGACGCGCTGAAACTGCTGCTGGACGAGGTGCGCACGCGGCTGAAATACCTGTGCGATGTCGGCCTGGGCTACCTCACGCTGGACCGCCAGAGCCGCACGCTCAGCGGCGGCGAGGTGCAGCGTATCAACCTGACCACGGCGCTGGGCACTTCACTCGTCAACACGCTGTTCGTGCTGGACGAGCCCAGCATCGGCCTGCACCCGCGCGACATGAACCGCATCGTGCAGGCCATGCAGCGCTTGCGCGATGCCGGCAATACGCTGGTGGTGGTCGAGCACGACCCGGCGGTGATGCTGGCCGCTGACCGCCTGATCGACATGGGCCCCGGCCCTGGAGAGCGCGGCGGGCAGATCGTTTTCGACGGCACGCCCGAAGCCGCGCGCGACGCTGACACGCTGACCGGCGCCTACCTGGGCGGGCGCAAACAGGTCGGCCTGGGCTTTCGAAAACTGGTCACCGAGTCCACGCCCAAGCTGCTGCTGGAAGGTGCGCGCGACCACAATCTGTTGAACGTCAGCGTCGTCATTCCGCTGACGCGCCTGGTGTGCGTCACCGGCGTCAGCGGCTCGGGCAAGAGCACGCTGATTCAGGACGTGCTGTACCCAGCATTGGCCCGCCACTTCGGCAAGGCCACCGAAACGCCGGGCGAATTCGACCGTTTGCTGGGCGCTGATTTCCTCAGCGACGCGGTCTTCGTCGACCAATCGCCGATCGGAAAAACGGCACGCAGCAACCCGGCCAGCTATGTTGGCGCCTTCGACGAATTGCGCAAATTGTTTGCCGATTTACCCTTGGCCCGCGAGCGCAGCTACACCGCCGGCACCTTCAGCTTCAACGCTGGCGACGGCCGCTGCCCGACCTGCGGCGGGAGTGGCTTCGAGCATGTGGAGATGCAGTTCCTCAGCGACGTCTACCTGCGTTGCCCTGACTGCGACGGCCGGCGTTACCGCGCCGAAATCCTCGACGTGAAGATCGTGCGCGGGCCGCGCCAGTTGTCGATAGCCGACGTTCTGGACCTGACCGTGGCCGAGGCCGTGCACCTTTTCCAGGCTAACCGCGAAGTGGTCGCGCGGCTGCAACCCATCGTCGATGTCGGCCTGGATTACGTGCGCCTGGGCCAGCCCGTGCCGACGCTGTCGGGCGGTGAAGCGCAGCGCCTGAAGCTGGCTGGGTTCCTGGCCGACGCGGCGCAATCGTCGATGCAGCGCCTGGCCAAACGCGGCACCTTGTTTCTGTTCGACGAACCCACCACCGGGCTGCACTTCGACGACATCGCCAAGCTGATGCGTGCGCTGCGCAAGCTGCAGGATGCGGGGCATTCGCTGCTGGTCATCGAACACAACCTGGATGTGATCCGCTCGAGCGACTGGATCATCGACCTGGGCCCCGAAGGCGGCGAGGCCGGCGGCGAAGTGGTGTGTTTCGGTACGCCCGACGACGTCAAGGCACACCCGACTTCGCATACCGGCGCGGCGCTGCGCGACTACGAAGAAGCGCTGGGTTTCGGCACGCCGAAAGCCGAAGAAGGCCGCGCCTTGCAGAGCGTGTTGCGAGCGGCGCGCAAAGCCCGGCAGGACGCGGACCAGTCCATTCGCATCGTCAACGCGAAAGAGCACAACCTCAAAAGCCTGAGCGTGGACATCCCGCGCGGCAAGTTCAACGTGGTCACCGGCGTCAGCGGTTCGGGCAAGAGCACGCTGGCCTTCGACATCCTGTTCAACGAAGGGCAGCGGCGCTACCTGGAAAGCCTGAACGCCTACGCCCGCAGCATCGTGCAGCCGGCCGGGCGGCCCGAGGTGGACGCGGTTTACGGCATACCGCCGACGGTGGCCATCGAGCAGCGCCTGTCGCGCGGCGGCCGCAAGAGCACGGTGGCGACGACCACCGAGGTCTGGCATTTCCTGCGCCTGCTGTGGGTGAAACTGGGCCTGCAACATTGCGTGCACGACGGCGCGCCGGTGAAGGCGCAAAGCGCCGAGAGCATCGCGGCGCAACTGCTGCGCGACCACAAAGGCCAACACGTCGGCCTGTTGGCGCCGCTGGTGGTGAACCGCAAGGGCGTCTATACCGACCTGGCGAAATGGGCCAAGGCACGGGGGCACACGCACCTGCGCGTAGACGGCGAATTCCTGTCGCTCAACCCCTTCCCGCGCATTGACCGTTTCAAAGAACATACGCTGGAACTGCCGGTGGGCGACATCGTCATCACGCCCGAGAACGAGCCCGAATTGCGTGCACTGCTGAGCAAGGCGCTGGACCTGGGTAAGGGCGTGCTGCACCTGCTGCACCCGCTGGACGGCTTGGACACCAGCATGCTGCCCGGCGGCAATCAGGGTCTGGGTGTGGGTGCCGTGAAGGTCTTTTCGACCAAGCGCGCCTGCCCCGTTTGCGGCACCAGCTACCCCGAACTCGACCCGCGCATGTTCAGCTACAACAGCAAGCACGGCTGGTGCACAGGCTGCGTCGGCACGGGCTTGAAGCTGACCCGCGAACAGCGCAAGGTCTACGACGATTCGGTGCGCGACGATGACAACAAGGGCCGCGAACAAAGCTTCCCCAGCGAAGAAGCCGAGGTCGAAGGCCTCGTCGATGAACCTTGCAGCGATTGCGGCGGCGCGCGCCTGAACAAGGCGGCGCGTGGCGTGACGTTTGAGGCACGGGCCATCAGCGACATCGCGCGCATGTCGGTCCAGGAGACGCGGCAGTGGGTGCAGGCCTTGCATCTGAAAGGGCGAGAGGCCGACATCGCGCGCGATGTGGTGGCCGAGATCCACAGCCGCCTGGAATTCCTGGAAGACGTGGGCCTGAGTTATTTGACGCTCGACCGTGCCGCGCCGACGCTGAGCGGTGGCGAGGCACAGCGCATCCGCCTGGCCGCGCAACTGGGCAGCAACCTGCAGGGCGTCTGCTACGTGCTGGACGAACCGACCATCGGCCTGCATCCGCGTGACAACGGCATCTTGCTGAACGCGCTGGCCAAGCTGGGCGCGGCCGGCAACACGCTGGTGGTGGTGGAGCACGACGAGGACACCATCCGCCGGGCCGACCACATCATAGACATCGGCCCCAGCGCCGGCAAGCGCGGCGGCCGGCTGGTGGCGCAGGGCAGCGTCGCCGACCTGTCGGCCACGCCCGATTCGGTGACCGGCCGCTTCCTCGCGCAGCCGTTGCGCCACCCGCTGAACACGCGCCGCGGCGTGGCGGTCGGTG
>JBBQAI010000034.1:0-37831 GCA_038316205.1 Burkholderiales bacterium | reverse complement strand
TGGTGCAATTCCTTGTCGAGCAGCAGCGTGCAGTAGATCGCCAGCGCCCGGCCGCCTTCGGCATAGGCCTTGGCGGTCAGCAGCATCTTGCGCACATCGGGATGGACGATGATCGGGTCGGCGGGCTTGTCCTTGGCTTTCACGCCTGACAGGCTGCGCATCTGGATTCGGTCCTTGGCATAGGCCAGCGCATTCTGGTACGCCACTTCGGTCAGGCCGAGCGACTGGTTGCCCACGCCCAGGCGGGCCGCGTTCATCATCACGAACATCGCGGCCAGGCCCTTGTTGGGCGCGCCGACCATGGTTCCCACAGCGTCTTCCATCACAATTTGCGCCGTGGCGTTGCCGTGGATGCCCATCTTGTGCTCCAGGCCGCCGCAGTAGATGCCGTTGCGCTCGCCCAGGCTGCCGTCGGCGGCCACGTTGAACTTGGGCACCACGAACAGGCTGATGCCTTTGCTGCCCGCCGGCGCGTCGGGCAAGCGCGCCAGTACCAGGTGGATGATGTTGGCCGCCATGTCGTGCTCGCCGGCGCTGATGAAGATCTTTTGCCCGCTGAGCTTGTAGCTGCCGTCAGCCTGTGGTTCAGCCTTGGTCCGCAGCAGGCCCAGGTCGGTGCCGCAATGCGGCTCGGTCAGGCACATGGTGCCGGTCCACTCGCCGCTGGTCAGCTTGGGCAGGAAGGTGGCCTGCTGCTCGGGCGTGCCGTGGGTGTGCAGGCATTCGTAGGCGCCGTGGCTCAGGCCGGGGTACATGGTCCAGGCCTGGTTGGCGCTGTTCAGCATTTCGTAGAGACACTGGTTGACCACGAAAGGCAGGCCCTGGCCGCCGAATGCGGGGTCGCAACTCAGCGCCGGCCAACCGCCTTCAACGTACTTCGCGTAGGCCGCCTTGAAGCCGGCGGGCGGCGTGACTTCGTGCGTCGCCTTGTCCAGCGTGCAGCCTTCTGCGTCGCCGCTGATGTTCAGCGGAAAGGCCACCTCGGCGGCGAACTTGCCGCCTTCTTCCAGCACCGCGTTGATGGTGTCGGCATCGATGTCGGCGTGGCGCGGCAGCAGCTTCAATTCGTCGGTGACGTTGAGCACTTCGTGCATCACGAAACGCATGTCGCGCAAGGGCGGGGTGTACTGGGCCATGGAAAACTCCTGAAAGAAACGGAAAGCGAAATCGAAACCGTGCGGGCCGCTCAGCCGGGTGCTGAATTTGCGCCGTTGGCGTAATGCGAGAGGGTGCGTTCGAAGCCTGCGCGGGCGCGGTCCAGCGCGCCCGGTATGCGCAAAAACCGCGCGTCGTGGTGCAGCGCCAGGATCAGGCCGTGCACCTCGAAGAGCATTTGCGTGGGGTCGGTGTCGGCGTGCAGTTCGGCGGTTTCCATGGCCAGGCGTATCGCACGTTCCAGTGCTGCGTGCCAGGTGCGCACCATGCTGGCCAGCGCGTCGCGCACGGGGCCGGGTCGGTCATCGAATTCAACGGCGCCGCTGATGTAGATGCAGCCCGAGTCCAGTTCCACCGAGACTTGGCGCACCCACAACTCGAACAGCGCGCGCAGGCGCGGCAGGCCGCGCGCTTCGCGCATGGCGGGGAAGAAGACCGCTTCTTCGAAACGCGCGTGGTATTCGCGGATCACCGAGATCTGCAACTCTTCGCGCGAACCGAAATGCGCGAAAACGCCTGACTTGCTCATCTGCGTCACCTCGGCCAGCGCGCCGATGGACAGGCCCTCCAGCCCCATGTGCGAAGCCAGGCCCAAGGCGGCTTCCAGGATGGCGGCGCGGGTTTGCTGACCCTTGTGCTGGCCCTTGTGCAGGGCCTTGGCCGACGGGCGAGCAGCAAATTCAGCGGGCAGTTCGGGGGGCAGGGTCACGGCGCGGGCCTGAAATCGAACGATCGTTCTATTTTGCAGACTTCACGGGCTTGCGGCGCCCGGCCGGTGTGACTTTTTCTAGGGTGGCGGTCCTAGAGCGCGGCGGCGGCACACGTACTATTTGGCGCACTTTTTTGCCCAAGCAACATAAACTTCGGCAGCCTGCAGTGCCTTTGGCAGCGATTTCGCAGGTCCATCCGTTCGATCGCATCCATCACAGGTGTACCCATGCGCCACTGCCAGACCTTGATCCCCGGCCTGCTGGCCCTGTTCGCGGCCATGCCGGGCGCGCAGGCATCGAGCCTCACGACCTTGTATGCGTCCGATGTCCAGAATACCGCTGGCGGGATGAATTACTTCGATCTGGATGTGCTGGCGGCAGGCGGCATCACGATCACTCAACTGGGCGTCAACGTCACCGAAGGGTCGCCGCCGGTGGGCTCAGTGATCAACCTCGACGTGTACACGCGCAACGGTACTGTCTCCGGCTTCCAGGGCGCTGCCGCCGGCTGGACGCTCATTTCGTCGGGCTTCGGGGTTTCCACTTTCAACGGCACGGCTTCTTTGGTGGATGTCACCGACTTCGTGCTCGGCCCCGGCATCACCGGTATCGCGATCCGCAACGTCGATTACAACGCCGCCTACACCAGGACGGCACCTCTGACATTGGTCTATGGCAATGCCGATCTCACCTTCAACGCGAGCGCGGCGTCGAATGGGCTCTTCGGGCCCACCATCTTGTCGCCCCGAGTCTGGAACGGGACCGTCTTCTACGACGTGAACGCCGCACCGGTCCCCGAGCCCGCTTCGCTGGCGCTGTTGCTGGCTGGCGGTGTCGCCCTGGCACTGTGGCAGCGCGGTCATCCGCCGCGCAGGCGTTCCTTGGGCTGAATCGCCGAAGTGACCGTGCCGAAGTGACCGTGCCGAAGTGACGGCGCCGATATCGATGCGGCCCGTGTCCACCGCGACAGGCAGCCGATAGACCCAGCCTTTGACCAGGGCGCGCAATCGTGGATGAACGACTGTCATCGGTGATCGGCTACCCTAGAGCCATGGACGTGCTGCAGCTCGATATTTCCGGGCGCCCGCAAGCGTGGATATCGGCTCGCGAGGCGGCTGTGCTTTACGCCAGCGACGCGGTCGCCTGGACGCTGGGCGACGCCTTCCAGGTGCTGCGCGGCGGCACCCAGCGCGCCACGGGGCTGCAATCACGCATCGAAGTGCACCCCATCGTTGCCGTGCGTGGCGCAGTGCCCAGCCGGGCTTGGCGCCTCGCGCCGGCGCTGTCCAACCCCAAGCTCTTCGCGCGCGACAAGGGTCTGTGTGCCTACTGCGGCGTGCGCTTCCACTTTGACGACCTCACGCGCGAACACATCGTGCCGGTGTCGCGCGGCGGCGCCGATAGCTGGATGAACTGCATCACCGCTTGCCGCGCCTGCAACGGCCACAAGGGCAGCCGCATGCCCGAAGAAGCGCGCATGACGCTTCTTTACCTGCCGTACGTGCCCAGCTTGCACGAAGACATGATCCTGAAGGGTCGGCGCATCGTCAGTGACCAGATGGAATTTTTGTTGGCGTCGGTGCCGCGCAGTTCACGCCTTCACGCCTGAAGGTGATGGCAGCGCGCGCGGCAAGTCGCACAATCTACCTACCCCCTGGAATGCCAGCGCCATGACGCGATCCACCACCCACACGCTTGCCCCTGCACTTGCCGCAATGGCCTTGCTGACCCTGACCGCCTGCGCCACCAGCAGCCCTGACGTGGTCAGCCGCAACGACACCCAACGCATGGCCACTGTCATCGACGCCGTGGTGCTGAACACCCGCCCGGTCACCGTCGACGGCTCGCAGTCGGGCATCGGCGCGGCCACGGGCGGTGCCATCGGCGGCATCGCCGGCTCCAGCGTCGGCGGCAGCCGCGAATCCCTGGTGATCGGCGTCATTGGCGCGGTGATCGGCGGCGTCATCGGCAACGCCACCGAGCGCGCCGCCACCCGCGAAGACGGCGTGGAAATCCTGGTCCAGTTGCGCAATGGCGACCGCCGCTCGGTGGTGCAGGCCCGCGCCGCCGAAACCTTCAACGCCGGCGACCCGGTGATCCTGGTCACCACCGGCGGCCGCGTGCGCGTCACCAAGGCGCCTGTGGTGGCCCCGCAGGCCGCCAGCGCCGCCGCCAGCACCTGAAGCACCGCATGCAGCCCTGCGGGCTGATGCGACCGATGCGACCGATGCGACCGATTCGACGGGCGCAGCGACAAGTTCGGCACTCTCTGGTTGTGACATGAAGCCAAACGCGTGGCGCGCCCTGGTGGTGGACGACAACGCCATCAACCTGGAGGTGGCCATCGACCTGATGGTCCACCTGGGCCTGCGGACCGACAGCGCCAGCGGCGGCATCGAGGCCGTGGCGCTGGCCCAGGCCGTGGCCTACGACCTCATCGTGATGGACGTACAAATGCCGGACATGGACGGCATCACGGCCACGCGCCAGATACGTCGGCAGCGCGGGCTGTCGCCACCCATCATCGCCCTGACCGCCAATGCCAGCGCCGACGACCGCGACGCCTGCCTGGCCGCTGGCATGACCGACTATCTGACCAAGCCTGTGGAACCGCAACAGTTGCAGCGCGCGCTGCAACGCTGGCTGCCGGGCTGGGCACAGCAGGCGCCGCCCAGCGTGCGCGGTGCGACCCGTGCGCCCGATGTCCCAGTGGCACCGGATGCGCCCAGTGAGGACTTGCAGCTGCAGTCCCGGGCGCTGCAACTGCGGCTGGCCAGCATTGCCGGCTTCGATTTGGCAGGCTCGCTGTGCAACTTGGGCGGCCGGATACCCACGCTGGAACGCGTGCTGCGGCGCTTCGTGGCGACCTACCGAGCTGGCGAACCGCAACTGGTGCAGGCCGCGCGTCAAGGCGATGCCGCTGCCCTTTGGCAGGTCTGCCATTCGCTGCGGGGCGCCTGCGCGGTGTTGTGCGCCAATGCGCTGGTGCAGCACATCGAGGCCCTGGAATCCGCGCTGCTCACACCGCGAACACCGGCAACGCTGCTGGCGCAAGCGCAGCCCCTGCAGGCCGAGCTGGTGGCGCTCGTCCAGGAGTTGGACGCAGCGCTGGCTCTGCGCTGAGGCTTGCATGCCCCGCTTCCCGGTCAGGCCGGGGCCTGAAAGCGCTGCACGAAGGCCTGCATGCGCGAGCGGTTCTTGCCGAAGTCGAACAAGCCGAAAAGCGAGCGCGACCGGAAATCGATGCGTCCGGCTGCAGGCTCGATCTGGAAATCGACCTGGTCGCGGAATCCGATCATTGTCGTGAAGATGACCTGCACCGCCAGCGTCTCGCGGTGCACCACCTGCGCCTCGGGGAACGCCTTCAACGTCGCCTCGAGTCGCGCCAGCGCCTGTTCCGGCGACCCGCTGTAGGTCAGCGGTGCGAGGCCGCCGGTTCCGAGGGAATCGACGCAGTTGCTGGGTAGCTTGCACGCCAGAGCGCTGCGGTTGCCGGCAGGCACCGGACCTGGTGTGGTGCAGGCGCCCAAGAAAAGGCCAGCCGCTGCGGCCAGGCTGGCCAGAGCCCAGTGTGATGAGTGAGGTGTCATCGGTCGAGTATCGGCTTCGCGGGTCATCCTGTCGGGCGCACGGCCTTCG
Source organism: Burkholderiales bacterium (assembly GCA_038316205.1). GTDB lineage: Bacteria > Pseudomonadota > Gammaproteobacteria > Burkholderiales > Burkholderiaceae_C > Rubrivivax. The sequence continues at coordinate 32,327 of JBBQAI010000034.1, read as the reverse complement.
ACCGGTTCAGCGCCGGTGACGTTGCAAGGAACGGGCAAGCGCCTCGTTGTTCCCGGCACCGCCTGGCTTCATGAAGCCAGCGGCAAGTCCAGACACAGGCGCGTGCCCCCGCCGGGCGCAGGAAGTGGACGCAAGCTGCCGCCATGCAGCACCGCGACGCGTTGTGCAATCGCCAGGCCCAGCCCGCCCAGTCCACCCAAGCTGGCACCAGCCCGGCGGACAGGCGGCTCGCGCACCGAGCGTCCGTCGGCCAGGCGCTGGTGCAGTTCCGCAGGCAGGCCGGGGCCTTGGTCCTCGACCACCACGTGCGCACGGCCTGCGCTCGCCGACAGGCTCACCGTGACCGGCCCGGGGCCGAGGCCGTGGCGGCGCGCGTTGTCGATCAGATTGGTCAGCGCGCGTTCGACGAGGCTCAAGTCGCCTTCGACTTCCAGCGCGCCCGGCGACTCCGGCGCCAGCAACACGTCCACCGCCCCGGCGCCGTCTGAGCCGGGCAGCGCGCTGGCTGACATCAGACGGAACTTGCCGACCGAGTCGGCAACGAGTTCGTCAAGCCTGAACCGTTCGCGCTGCGGTACCGCGTCGACCGACTGCAGTTCGGCCAGCTCGAACAGCTGCTGCGAAAGCTGCCTGACCTTGTCGCTTTGGGCGAGCGCAGCGCGCAGCAGCTGCGGCCGGCGCGCCTCGGTCTGCGCGCCGCCCTGCCAAAGGGCCTCGAGGTGGCCGTGCAGCGCGGTCAGCGGCGTCCGCAGGTCGTGGGCGACGCCTGCCATGGTCTCGCGGTGCGCCGTCATCTGCGCCCGCTCGCGTGCCGCCTGCGCCTCGATGCGCGTCGTCATCCGCGCGAAGGCCTGGTCGAGTACCGCCACTTCGCCGCCTGCCGGCGCGACGTCGTCTCCGGCGCCGTCGTGCGATCGGTTGTAGCGGCGCATGCGTTGAGCCAGGGCCAGCAGCGGCCGCGTCATGCGCGCGAAGGTGAACGCGCCCAGTGCGGCGGCCAACAGAAGCGCCAGCGCGGCAACCGCGCCTGCCGAACGCCAGACGAGGCCCGCGTCGGCAGCCTGCGTGGCCTGCTGGCGGGCGGCACCGTCGAGCACGATGTAGAGATAGCCTGGCGGCCGCGACTGTCCCACGCCCAGCGGAAACATCGCGGCGCTGAACAAGCGCTCCTCGCCAGAACCCATCGGGTCGGTGCCGCGCAGCGGCAGCGCTGCGTGGCTGAGAAAACGGCGCACCGGCTGCAGATCGACCTGCGGCCCGCGGACCATGCCCGGCTCGGACGGCGCCGAGGCCGCTGGTGAAGGTGTAGCCAGCGCCGGTCGTCAGCCCGTTGAATGCTGTCAGCTCGGCGAAGTTGAAGCCCACCACCGAGCCCTGTGGCGTGCGCAGATCGTTGTTGCCGACGAAGGCCGCAGCAGCCGGGTCGAATACCTCCGAGCCGGCGTCCCAGACGTCGCGGGCGCGCTGCGTGATGCTGCTGAAGTTCAGGTTGCCTGCCGCATCGAAGATTCGAAAGGCGGTCGGCGAGTCGTTGCCGATGAAGAAGTCGTTGCTCGGCACGACCATCGCGGCAAACGTGAAGAACGGATTGATGGCGCTGTTGAAGCCGAAGTGCAGCGGTGCGAAGGCAACGCCGTTCGGCGCGGCGAGGCTCTGCACGGTGACGGTGACCTGTCGCATTTGGGCCTGGGCGGCCAGACTGGTCACAGCAACGCCGAGCAGCAGCAGCACGGGTAGGGGCTTGTACATCGATCTCTCCTGGATGGCACGTTGGGGGTCTGCACCACCGGGGACCGATGGCGTCGAAGCGAACCATAGGCAGGCGCGCTCACGCGGTCCTCCCGCGCTCTTCACGGCGCCGTGATGTGGCCCGTGCGCTGCTTTGCCAGAATGCCTTTGAATCCCATCGAAGCAGCCGAATGCCGTACCGCGGCCCGCCCTTCCGCGCCATATCCGGTCCCTTCGAACCGCTGCGCGAACCGTCGCCTGACCCATTGGCCGACGCGCGGCAGCGGCTGCGGCACACCGGCCAATGGTCGGCACACCAGATGGCCGGCCGGCGTTGGCCGGTGGCCGGCGTGTCGCTGGAGGTGACGCAGCGCTGCAAGCTCGACTGCACCTTGTGTTACCTGAGCGATTCCTCAGAAGCGGTGCGTGACTTCCCACTGGAAGAGATCTACCGCCGCATCGACGTCATCGTCGCGCACGATGGACCGGGTAGCGACGTGCAGGTGTCGGGTGGCGAACCCACGCTGCGCCGGCGCTGCGAACTGCTGACTATCGTTGCGAGGCTGGCCAGCCGCGGGCTGCTGCCATGCCTGATGACGAACGGCATCAAAGCGACACGCGAGTTGCTGACCGATTTGGCCGCAGCCGGACTTGCCGACGTCGCCTTCGTGCAGCGCTTCATGCGCGGGACCGCTGGCCTGCGCATCGACCGCAGCACGCTGTGGCGGGCGATGCGCTCGCTGGGCGAGGCCGCGTGCACAAGCTGACGCTGTTCACGCACAAGTTCATGGATGCTTGCCAGCCCGACCCCGAACGCATCGAGGCCTGCGTGTTCGTGGCCATCAGGCAAGACGGGCCGCCCTCGATGTGCGCTTTCAATGCGCAGCGCGACGCCTACCTGCTGCGCCCGCTACAGACCACGGTCGGCACCTGGCAACCGCTGCCAGCACCGTGTGCCCTTGCGGGTGTGTCGCGAGCAGGGTAGCGGGGCTAACGGCGATACTGACAGTGGCTTAGGTGACCATGCTGTAAGGGAATCCCCCTCGGCAGCGACTGACCTGGACGCCAGCGCCTCCCGCCATACCGCCCAAACGCATTCTCAAAGGAAATCCATTCGATGCACGCGACATTGCCCCTGCTCGCCGCGACCGACTTCCCGCCACTGCGGCGGGCCCGTTTCGACACCCTGCAGGTCAACTTGGGCTATCGCTGCAACCAGAGTTGCCTGCACTGCCATGTCAACGCCGGCCCGAACCGCACCGAGGAGATGGACGCCGACACGGTGGCGCTGGTGATGCAGGTGCTGCGCGTGCGCCAACCAAGGACGCTCGACCTGACCGGCGGCGCGCCGGAATTGAACCCCCATTTCCGCGACCTGGTGCGCGGCGCACGCGCTTTGGGCGTGCAGGTGATCGACCGCTGCAACCTCACCATCCTGTCCGAGCCAGGCCACGAAGACCTGGCGACCTTTCTTGCCGAGCAGGGCGTGGAGGTCACTGCCTCGCTGCCCTGCTACTCGGTGGCCAACGTCGACCGCCAGCGCGGCGACGGCGTGTTCGAGCGCAGCATCGCCGGGCTGAAGCAACTCAACGCGCTGGGGTATGGCAAGGACGACGGCCAGGGCGGCAGCCGCCTGATGCTCAACCTTGTCTACAACCCGCAAGGCGCGTCGCTGCCCCCGCCGCAGGCGGCGCTCGAGGCCGACTACAAGCGCGAGCTGGCGGCGCATTTCGGGGTGCGCTTCAACCGCCTGTTCGCGCTGACGAACATGCCGATCCAGCGCTTCGGCAGCACCCTCATCAGCAAGGGAACCTTTGCCGGCTACATGAAGCTGCTGCGCGAGTCCTACCACGCCGACAACCTCGACACGGTGATGTGCAGGGCTATGGTCAGCGTCGACTGGCAGGGCGATCTGTACGACTGCGACTTCAACCAGATGCTCGGGCTGCGAGCGCGGCTCGGCGGCGCTGTCCCCGCGCGCAAACCAGCGCACTTGCGCGACCTGCTGCAGACGGATCCCGTCGGCGCGGCCATCCGCATCGCTGAGCATTGCTATGGCTGCACCGCCGGCCAGGGCAGCAGTTGCGGCGGCGCGCTGGAGCACGACGAGGCTTCCGCCGGCGCTGCCGCCGTGCCCGCAGGCGCTTCGGCATGAACCTCGGCGGCCGGCGCCTCGCCTGGCTTGGAGTCGGCGCCGCGCTGGTGCTGGCTTTCCTGGCGTATCGCTATTTCGGCCTGGCCGAACTTTTGACGCTCGACGGATTGAAGGCCAGCAGCGGCAGCTTGTTGCAGGCCTACCGCGCCGAGCCGATCAAGACGGTGGCGGTGTTCTTCGCTGTCTACGTGGCGATGGCGGCTCTGTCTTTGCCGGGTGCGGCCATCCTGACATTGGCCGGCGGTGCGATCTTTGGCCTTGGTGTCGGTTTGGTGGTGGTGTCCTTCGCTTCCAGCCTTGGCGCCTTGCTGGCTTTCCTGGCGGCGCGCTACCTGTTGGCCGATACGGTGCAGGCCCGCTTCGGCAAGAAGTTGGCGCCGGTCAACGAGGGCGTGCAGCGCGACGGCACTTTTTACCTGCTGACGCTGCGCCTGGCACCGGTGTTCCCTTTCTTCCTCGTCAACCTGCTGATGGGGCTGACGCCGATAGCCGCCGCGCGCTTCTACGTCGTCAGCCAGCTGGGCATGCTGGCCGGCACCTTCGTGTTCGTCAACGCCGGTACGCAGCTGGCGGCCATCCGCACGCCGTCCGACGTGCTGTCGCCCGGGCTGTGGGGCAGCTTCCTGCTGCTGGGGCTGTTCCCGCTGCTGGCCAAGGTGGTGGTCAACGGGCTGCAGGCGCGCAAGGTCTTCGCCCGCTGGCGGCACGTCAAGCCGGCGCACTTCGACCGCAATTTGGTGGTCATCGGCGCCGGTGCTGGCGGCCTGGTGTCGGCCTACATCGCCGCCGCCGTCAAGGCCAAGGTGACGCTGATCGAGGGCCACAAGATGGGCGGCGACTGCCTGAACTTCGGCTGCGTGCCGAGCAAGGCGCTGATCCGTTCGGCCAAGTTCGCCAACCAGATGAAGAAGGCCGGTGAGCTGGGCTTCTCGGGCGTCAGTGGGCAGGTCGATTTCGCAGCCGTGATGGCACGCATCCACCGCGTCGTCGCCGACATCGAGCCGCACGACTCGGTCGCGCGCTACACCGCGCTGGGCGTCGAGGTTTTGCAGGGCCACGCGAAGATGATCTCGCCGTGGGCGGTCGAAGTGACCCTGGCCGACGGTTCGACGCAGACCTTGACGACGCGCAACATCGTCATTGCCGCGGGTGCCAGCCCGTTCGTGCCGCCCATCCCTGGCCTGCAACAGACCGGCTTCGTCACCAGCGACACGCTGTGGGACATGAACCGGCTGCCGAAGCGTCTGGTGGTGCTGGGCGGCGGGCCTATCGGCTGCGAGCTGGCGCAGAGCCTCGCGCGCCTGGGCTCGCAGGTGACGCAGGTCGAGATGCAGCCGCGCGTGATGGCGCGCGAAGACCTGGACGCCGCCGAGTTGGTGGCGCAGTCGCTGCGCGACGATGGCGTCGAGTTGCTCACCGGCCACCAGGCCGTGCGTTGCGAAACCGTGGACGGCGTGAAGCGGCTGATCGTCAAGCACACTGGCGGCGAGCGTGCGATCGAGTTCGACGAACTGCTGTGTGCGGTGGGCCGCAGCCCGCGCGTCGAGGGCTACGGGCTTGAGGAACTCGGCATCCCGCTGACGCCGAAGAAGACGATTGAAACCAACGCCTGGCTGCAGACCGTGTATCCGAACATCTACGCGGTGGGCGACGTCGCCGGGCCGTTCCAGTTCACGCACACCGCTGCGCACCAGGCCTGGTACGCCGCCGTGAACGCACTGTTCGGCCGCTTCAAGCGCTTCAAGGCCGATTACGCGGTGATCCCCTGGGCCACCTTCACCGACCCCGAGGTTGCACGTGTCGGCTTGTCCGAGGCCGAGGCGCAAGAGCAAGGCATCGCGGTCGAAGTCACGCGCTATGGCATCGACGATCTGGACCGCGCCATCGCCGACGGCACCGCGCACGGCTTCGTCAAGGTGCTGACCGTGCCCGGCAAAGACCGCATCCTCGGCGTGACCATCGTCGGCGAACACGCGGGCGATCTGATCGCCGAATTCGTGCTGGCGATGAAGCACGGCCTGGGGCTGAACAAGGTCCTCGGCACCATCCACATCTACCCGACGCTGGCCGAGGCCAACAAGTACGCCGCCGGCGAATGGAAGCGCGCACACGCGCCGAAGAAGCTGCTCGAATGGGCTGCGCGCTATCACGCCTGGGAGCGCGCGTGAATCTGCGGCGGCGTGACTGGCTGCAGGCCAGCGTGGCATCCGCAGCAGCGGTGACGCTCGGCGCCTTCTCGCGGCCGGCGCTGGCCGAGCCTTTCGACCAACGCCATGCCGCGTGGTCGGCCTTGCTGGCGCGGCACGTGGTGGTGCAACGCGGCGGGCAGGCATCGACCGTCCGTTACGCCGGCCTGGCGGCCGAGCGCGCGTCGATGAAGGGCGTGCTGGACGCGCTGTCGGCGGTCGACGACGCAGCCTTCCGCGCCTGGACTCGGCCTCAGCAAATGGCCTTCCTCATCAACGCCTACAACGCGTTTACGGTCGAGTTGATTCTGACGAAGTACCCGAAACTGGCGTCGATCAAAGACCTCGGCAGCGTGTTCAGCAGCCCGTGGAAGCCGAAGTGGATTGCGCTGCTGGGTGGCAAAGTTTCGCTCGACGACATCGAACACGGCATGCTGCGCCAGCGCGGGCGTTACGACGACCCACGCGTGCACTTCGCCGTCAATTGCGCCAGCGTCGGCTGCCCGCCGTTGCGTGAAGAGGCCTTCGTCGGCGACCGGCTCGACGCCCAGCTCGACGAACAGGCGCTGCGCTTCATGAGCGACCGCAGCCGCAACCGCTACAACGCCGAGCGCGACAGGCTCGAGGTCTCGAAGATCTTCGACTGGTACGGCGAAGACTTCAGGCTCGGCCACCGCGGCATCCGCTCGCTGCCCGGCTTCATGGCGCGTTACGCGGACGTGCTGGCCGATGGGCCGGCCATTGCGCCGACAGCTCGCGAGCGCATCCGTACCGAGCGGGCCGAGATCGAATTCCTGGCCTACGACTGGCAGCTGAACGACGCTCGATGACACCGCTGCTGTCGATCATCGTGCCGGCGCTGAACGAGGCGACCGGCATAGCCCCCACGCTCTCGGCGCTGGCACCGTTTCGAACGCGCGGCGCCGAGGTCATCGTCGTCGACGGCGGCAGCGCGGACGGGACTGCCGCGCTCGCCGCTGCGCAGGCTGATCGGGTGATCGCGTCAGCGCGTGGGCGTGCACGGCAGATGAACGCCGGCGCCGCGCTGGCCCGTGCGCCGGTGCTGCTCTTCCTGCACGCCGACACGCGACTGCCCGAAGGCGCCGACCGGGCGATACAGGCGGCCATCGCGCGTGGTGCCACCTGGGGCCGTTTCGACGTGCGGATCGAGGGCCGCGCCCCCATGCTGCGGGTGGTGGCCGTGATGATGGGCCTGCGCTCGCGCCTGACCGGCATCGCCACCCGCGACCAGGCGATCTTCGTGACCTGGCTGGCCTTCCAGCGCGCGGGCGGCTTCCCCGACCAGCCCTTGATGGAGGACATCGAGCTGTCACTGCGCCTGCGCCAGAACGCGCCGCCAGCCTGCCTGCGCGACCGGGTCGTGACGTCGGGACGGCGCTGGGAACAACGCGGCGTCTGGCGCACGATCTTCCTGATGTGGCGGCTGCGCTGGCGCTACTGGCGCGGCGCTTCGCCGCAGGCGCTGGCCGAGGCCTATCGATGAGTTCCTGCTTGATCGTCTTCGCAAAGGCGCCGGTCGCGGGCGCGGTGAAGACGCGGCTGATCCCCGCGCTGGGCGCGGCAGGCGCCGCAGCGCTGGCGGTGCGGCTGCTGGCGCACACGCTGGCGGCGGGCGTGGCCGCCGGGTTCGATCGTGTCGAGTTGTGCGTCGCCCCCGACACCGCGCACCCGGCCTTCGGCGCCCACGCTGCAGCGCACGGGCTGGCGTTGACCCTGCAGGGCGAAGGCGATCTAGGCGCGCGCATGGACCGTGCGCTGACACGCGTGCTGCGCGAGCACCGCCATGCCGTGCTCGTCGGCACCGACGCGCCGGCACTCGACGCGGCGCGGCTGCGCGATGCCGCGCACGCGCTGCATGACGCCGACGCGGTGTTCGTGCCGGCGCTGGACGGCGGCTACGCACTGGTTGGTTTGCGGCGCGCGCAACCGGCGCTTTTCCAGGGCATCGCCTGGAGCACGGCACAGGTGATGGCCCAGACCCGTGAACAGGCGCGGGCGGCCGGCTTGAACTGGGCCGAACGTGACGCGGTGGCCGACATCGACGAGCCGGCCGACCTCGTCCACCTGCCGCCGGGGTGGACCGCGGAGCGGATGACGTGAAGCGTCTGCTGCTGCTGGGCGCCGGCCATGCGCACGCGCAGGTGCTGCTCGACTGGATACAGGCGCCGCTGCCGGGCGTCGAACTGACCGTGGTCTCGCCGCTGGCCCGCGCGCCTTACTCGGGCATGGTGCCGGGCTGGCTCGCCGGCCGCTACAGCTGGGACGAGATCACGATCGACTTCGCCGCGCTGTGCAAGCGCGCCGGCGCACGCTGGCTGGCCGCTGAGGTGCAATCGCTCGATCCGTCGAAGTGCACCGTGCAACTCGAAGGTGGCCGGTCGCTGGACTGGGACCTGCTGTCGCTGAACGTCGGCTCCACCCTGCGTCCACCGGCCCTGGCGCACGGCCAGATGCTGGCTCTGCGGCCCTTGTCGCGGCTGCACGAGGCTTGGGGCGCGCAACTGACGCGGTACACGGCCGAGCGCGGCGCCCGTCCGCTCAGCGTCACTGCCGTCGGCGGCGGCGCTGCCGGCGTCGAGTGCGTGCTGGCGGTGCTGGCGCGGCTGCGCCGGCTGCAGCCGGGCCGACCGGTTCAGGGGCGGTTGGTCACACGCGGCTTGTCGCTGCTGCCCGGGCTGGCGCCGGGCGCGGTGCGAAGCGCCGGGCGCGCACTGGCTGCGGCCGGGGTCGAACTGCAGCTTGCGACCGCCTTCGATGCCACCGTTTCAGCCGACAGCGACCTCGTGCTGTGGGCCACCGGTGCCGAAGCGCACGACCTGCTCGCCGATCCCGCACGGCGCGGCGACCTGGCCGTCAGCGAACGCGGCTTCGTGCGGGTAGACGGCGACCTGAGATCGGTCTCGCACCCCCACGTCTTCGCCGGCGGCGACTGCGCGGCGTGGGCTGAGCCGCTGCCGAAAGCCGGCGTCTTCGCCGTGCGCATGGGGCCGGTGCTGGCGCACAACCTGCGCGCCGCGCTCGGCGCCGGCTCGGCCGAGATCTACCGCCCGCAACGCCGCTTCCTGGTGCTGCTCGACACCAGCGACAGCGCCGCCATCGCGTCACGCGGCTGGTTCTCCGCGCACGGCCGCTGGGCCGCGCGCTGGAAGGAGTCCATCGACCGCCGCTTCATCGCGCGCTTCGCGCCACCGGCATCCGCCTCCACCGAAGGACATCCCCCATGACCGCAGCGACACCGTTGTTCCGCCCGATACGCCGAGCCGGCGCTGTTCGCGCATCGGCACACGCCACCCCAGTACCCGGAGAACTTTGATGTCCACATTCCTGCAACGCCTCGTCGCTGGCGGAGGCCTGTTTTTGGCCCTCTCAACAGCGCTGTGGGCGCAGGCGGCCGAACCGGTCAGCACGGGCGTGTTCGGCAGCACCGCGATAGGCGGCAAGGACACGGCTTCGTATCACACCGACGCCGTGAAGCAGTCGCACCAGGTCGCCGAAGGTGACAAGCGCTTCGAGGTCAGGTACCTCGGTGCGAGCTGGCGCTTCGCGTCGCAGGCCAGTGCTGACCGCTTCGCCGCCAACCCGACAGCCTTCGTGCCCAGCTACAACGGCCATTGCGCGAACGCGCTGGCCAGCGGCGAAGGGCTGGTGCGCACCGACGGCGAGGTGTGGGAGTTCTTCGGCGACAAGCTCTACCTGTTCTACGCCGAAGGCGGGCGGCAGCGCTGGCTGAAGGGCGACTGGCAGGCCTACAAGCGGCAGGCCGATGCAGCCTGGCAGGCCATCCGCGACAAGGTCTGACGCAGGCGCAGGCGCAGGCGCACGCGCAGGCACAGGCGCAGGCGCAAGAGCGCCAAGCCTCGGCGGTCGGCCGCTCGAAACACCCGCGCGCTGACGGGCCGGCCGAAATTGCTGCTGCTCGACGCGCCTTCGTTGGGTCTGGCGCCGATCATCGTGGAGCAGTTGTTCGAGACGATCGAAAGCATCAACCATCGAGGCCTGACCGCGTTGCTGGTGGAACAGAACGCGGCGATGGCGCTGGCCGTGGCGCGCCGCGGTGATCTGCTGGAAAACGGCCGCGTGGTGCTGGCCGACACCACCGAACGGCTGCAGGACCATCCACTGGTGAAAGCCGCCTACCTGGGCGACTGAGCCAACCCTCGATAGAAGATCGCGATGCAAACCCAATTCTTCGACGCCGGCGACGTCGTCCTGCAGTCCGGCCGCACCCATCGCGGCACGAAGCTGGCGCACCAGACCTACGGCACGCTGAACGCCGACAAGTCCAACGCCATCATCTGAATGACGCCTTTCGGTGCCCACCACAGCGACATCGAAGGCAGCATCGGCGCGGGCCGCGCGCTGGACCCAATCAAGCACTTCATCGTCATCCCCAAACGCTTCGGCAACGGCCTGAGTTCGTCGCCCAGCAACGCGGTGTCGCCACACAACGTCAGCCGCTGGTCGCGCTTCACCGTCACCGACAACGCGCGCCTGCAACGCCCGCTGATGCTGGAGGTTTCGGGCATCGACCGCGTGGCGCTGGCCGTCGGCTTTTCGATGGGCGGCCTGCGGGCCATGGGCCGCATCTACGCCGGCTGGGCCTTGTCGCAGACCTTCTACCGCGACGAACGCTGGCGCCAGACCGGCCACAGTTCGCTGGAAGACTTGCTGGTCAACAGCTGGGAAGGCGGCTTCCTGAAGCGCGACCCTGACAACATCCCGTCGCACATCTGGGCCTGGCAAAACGCCGACATCAGCGCCAACGATCTGTATGGCGGCGACTTCGCGCAAGCCTTGAGTGCCATCACCGCCCGCGTGATGTCACCGATTGACGCTGCACAGGCGTGATTTAAGGTCGTCGCGATACCACAGCCCGGTACCCATCGCATGGCCTTGACGATTCAACTGAATGGCGTTGCACGCACGACAGCGGCGACCCCTGAAACACCCCTGCTCTACGCCTTGCGGAACGACTGTGGCATCAACAGCGCGAAGTACGGCTGCGGTGTGGCGCAGTGCGGTTCCTGCACCGTATTGATCGACGGTAGGCCCACGCGTTCGTGCGTGACGCCGTGCGGCAGCGTCGGCAAGGCGGCCGTCACGACACTTGAAGGCCTGGGCACGCTTGAGCGTTTGCACCCGTTGCAGCAGGCCTTCATCGACGAGCAGGCCGCGCAGTGCGGCTACTGCATCCCGGGGATGATCGTCGCGGCCAGCGCGCTGCTGGCGCGCAAGGCCAAACCCAGCGAGGCCGAAATCCGCGACGCATTGGCGGGCCATCTGTGCCGCTGCGGCACACACAGCCGCATCGTGCGCGCAGTGCAACGCGCAGCCGGGGTTTCATCATGAACGCGGTCCCGTCGCGCCGCGCCTTCTTGGCCTCTTCGTCGGCGCTGACAGTCGGCTTCTGTCTGGTGCCAGCGCTTAACACGCAGGCGCAGACGGCACCGGCCGCATCCGCCGCGGCAAAACCGGCTGCACTGCCAGGCAGCCTGGCGAACAACCGCCGGCTCAACGCCTGGCTGCGCATCAATGCCGATGGCACGGTGTCGCTGTTCACCGGCAAGGTCGAATTGGGACAGGGCATCCTCACCGCGCTGGCGCAAATCGTCGCTGACGAACTGGATGTGGCGCTGACGCGCATCGTCATCCTGTCGGGTGAGACCGGCACCACGCCCAACGAAGGTGTCACGTCCGGCAGCCTGTCGATACAGGACAGCGGCACCGCGCTGCGCTACGCCGCCGCCGAAGCACGTGCGCTGCTGCTGCAAGCGGCAGCGGCCAAACTCGCGCAAGGCGTCGAGGCGCTGCGCGTTGACGACGGCGTGATCAGCGCCGGGCCCTTGCGCACCAGCTATTGGGAATTGACGAACGCCGCGATGCTGCAGCGCGACGCCACCGCCGCCGCCGCGCCCAAGTCACCATCGCTCCACACGCTGGTCGGCAAGAGCATCCCCCGGCTGGACATCCCGGCCAAGGTCACGGGCGCTGCGGTCTATGTGCAGGACATGCGACTGCCCGGCATGCTCTTTGGCCGCGTCGTGCGCCCGGACACGCCGCGCGCGACGCTGTTGTCTGTCGACGAAGCGGCAGCGCGTGCGCTGCCCGGCGTTGTGGCGGTGGTTCGCGATGGCAGCTTTCTGGCGGTGGCGGCGCGGCGCGAAGAACAGGCCATCGCCGCAGCCGACGCGCTGAGAGCCAGCGCACGCTGGAGCGCCGGTACCGTGTTGCCGCCGGCCGGACCGGCCTTGTTCAGCCATCTGCAAGCCCAGCGCACCGTCGACACCGTGGTGGCCGAGAAAGGCGGCGCCGCGCCGACACCGGGGTCGGCACCGCCACCCACCGCGAATGCCGATGGCAAGCGCTACACGCAGCAGTACACGCGGCCCTTCCAGGCCCACGCATCGATCGGCCCTTCCTGCGCGGTGGCGCAATGGACCGAGGGCGCCAAGCTGCAAGTCTGGAGCCATACGCAAGGCGTCTACCCGCTGCGCGGCGACCTGGCCAAGGCGCTGGGCGTGCCGCCAGCAGCGATCACCGTCACGCACCGCCAGGGCTCGGGCTGCTACGGCCACAACGGTGCCGACGACGTGGCCCTAGACGCCGCGCTGCTGGCCCGCGCCACCAACGGCGCCCCGGTCCAGTTGCAGTGGATGCGCGAAGACGAGTTCACCGCTGAACCGCTGGGCTCGGCGATGGTCATGAAACTCAACGCCACGACCGATGCCGGCGGCCGCATCGTCGACTGGCAACACGACGTCTGGAGCCACACCCACAGCACGCGCCCCTACGACCCCGACGGCTGCAACCTGCTCGCTTCGTGGTCGCTGGCCAAGCCGCAGCCGCCCGGGCCGGCGCGCAACATCGCGCAGCCGTCGGGCGGCAGCGACCGCAACGCCGTGCCGCTGTACGCCTTCGCCCGGCATCGCGTCGTCAACCACCTGCTGGTCGACTCGCCGATCCGGACCTCGGCGCTGCGCACGCTGGGTGCCTATGCCAATGTCTTCGCGCTCGAATCGTTCATCGACGAATTGGCTGGGGCCAGCGGTGCCGACCCGGTCGAGTTCCGCTTGCGCCACCTGCAAGACGCTCGCGCGCGGGCGGTCATCGAGCGCGCAGCCGCGCTGGCCAGTTGGCAAACCACGGCGGCGCGCGACACCCTGGGCACCGCGCAGCCCGTGTCGGCGGGCGTGCTGCGCGGCCGTGGCATTGGCTTCGCGCGCTACAAGAACCTGGCGGTCTATTGCGCGGTCATCGCCGACATCAGCGTCGACACGCGCAGCGGCGCGGTGCGCGTCGAACGCGCACTGGCGGTGGCCGATGCCGGCCAGGTCATCAACCCCGACGGTCTGCGCAACCAGATCGAAGGCGGGATGATCCAGTCGACGAGTTGGACGCTGCTGGAACAGGTGCCGCACGACACCGCGCACCTGCTGGCGCGCAACTGGGCCAACTACGCGATCCTGCGTTTTCCGCAGGTGCCGGCCGTGCGCGTCGATCTCATCGACCGGCCTGGCGAACGTCCGCTCGGCGTCGGCGAAGGTTCACAAGGCCCGATGGCCGCCGCCATCAGCAATGCTTTCGCGCAGGCCACCGGCCGGCGGGTGCGTGACCTGCCCCTGCTGCCAGAGCAGGTCTTGAAAGCGCTGGCCTAGCGCGCGATTCGGGGGGCGCGGTTGCGGCCGTGCCAGCCTTGAGAAAACAGCCACCGTGAACCCGAGGCCTCGATGAAACTGGCAACCATCGTCGCGACCGCCCTGCTGGCTTTGTTGCCGGCACTGGCAGGCGCACAAGTTCCCGAACGATCGATCGACGAGATCAAATCCGAGGCCCTCGCACGCGCACAACGCTATGCCGAAGCAGGCCGGGCAGCAGCAACGCCAGCCGCCGCCGGCGCGGCCTTCAAGAAGGCCTGGCGGCTGTTCTACTTCGCGCAATGGCCGGTGCCCAATTCACCCGGCAAGTAGCTGGCCTACACGCGCGCGCTGGACGCCTAAGCCCGCTATGCCGCCACCTTGCAGCCGGCGCTTGAAACCGTGCGTATTCCCTTCGAAGGTTCAGAGATCGTCGCCTACCTGTGCTTGCCCGATGGCGCCGGCGGGCCGGTGCCGATGATCCTGGCGATCAGCGGGCTCGACAGTCGGAAGGAAACCGTCGCCGAAAGTTACGAGCAGATCCTGCGCAGCGGCCTCGGCTTCATCGCGGTCGACGGACCCGGCACGGGCCAGGCACCGATCCAGGTCAGCGCCACGGCAGAGCGCATGTTCTCTGCGGCGCTGGACTACTTGGGCCGCAACCGGATGGTTGACCGAGCGCGGATCATCGTCTCGGGAATCAGCTTGGGCGGCTACTGGGCAGCGAAACTGGCCATCACCGAAAAAGAACGACTGCTGGGCACGGTGGCGCAGCCGCCGCCGGTGGACGAGTTCTTCTCGGAGCGCGTCCTTCGCGAAGGCACACTGGGCAACCGCGAATACCGCTTCGACTTGGCCCCGGCGTTCACCAACGTCTTCGAAGGCGCGAAGTCGGTCGACGACCTGGCGCGCCTGATGCCCGCCATGTCGCTGAAGTCGCTGGGGTTGCTGCAGCGGCCCACCGTTCCGATGCTCGTCGTCACCGGCGCGAAAGACACGCAAGTGCCGATTGCCGACATCGAATTGTTGATGCGTTCCGGCGACGTGCCCAAAGAGGCCTGGATCAACCCGAGCGGCGGGCACCTGGGCCGCGAACCGCGGGGATGGACCGATCCCGTGATCTTCAGCAAAGTCATCGTTCCCTGGGAACTGCGCCTGATCGACCAAAGCCGGCGCTGAGCCGAGCAGCGCAGCGCAGCAAGCTGGGCATCGACGCTGCTGTGCGCGCCAGTTGGCAGCGGTTTACTTGCGGATGCCTAGCTGGTCCAGCATCCACGCGAATTCGCACGCGCGGTCCTTCAGCGTGCGCAGCTTGGCCACGAACTTCACCGGCTCCCAGTGCATCACCTGGCTGTCGTTGGAGCTGGTGGTGACCAAGATCGACAGGTAGGCATTTTTTGAGAGCGGGTCGCAGGGGCTGTACGAAAGCAGGGATTCGAACGTCGCCTTTTCGTTCGGGTTGCCCCATTGCAAGTACTCGCCCACGGTCACCCTCGGGTTCCGGCCGCCTTCTACCCTTGCTGGACCTGGTGCTGCGCTGCCACCCGCCACTCAATCAGCGGCGCCCGAGCCGGGACTTCCAGACAGCCGGCGCTGCGCGAGTTCGTTCCTGTGCTTCTGCAGGGCCGGCGCGACGGACTCCCTGCCGGCACGCCAGAAATGCGACAACAGCAAGCTGGCCTCGGACTTGGTGCGTATGGCTGCGGTCAGCCGACTTGCAAGCAGGCCGTAGTGTTCTGACAGCGATGTCTCGCCGCCTGCACCGACGACGTGGCAGGACATCGACCACTCCGCGAACTGCCGTGCCGGGATGGGCTCACGCACCAAGCTGACCAGGCCGTAGTGCAGCGGGTGGGTTTTGATGATGGCGTAGACCTTTTGCAGCCCTGCTTCGGGGCCTTCCATGTACTGCATGAAGTAGCCATCGGCATAGAGCAGCACGCCGGTGATGCCTTCCTCGACGTTGCGGCGCCGGGCCCCTTCGAGAATGTGCAAAAGGTCATCTTGCGTCACCGGTCGTGCCGCTTTGGAGACGTAAACGATCGCCAAGAGTTTGGAACAACGCATTGGCTTTCTTGCTTCGGTGTCGTCAGCGTCAAGGTCACCCATGATGGCTACGTTGTCCTTTTGGCGATTTGCGCTTCCACCCTGGCCCTGCATCGCGGCGCGCGGGAAACTTGGCCTCTGGCATGTGGGTAAAACGATCCTACGCCCACGGCCAATGGCACGCTGATTCTCAGATTCCCGATCCAGGCAACGCCATCTTGCGCGCAGCGCCTTCTGGTTATCTGCGACCTGCGCACAGGGGTTCGTGGGCCAACCCGGAGCACGACAGGCACTTCACGCAAACCGATGCGTTGTGCGGCGCGCCACCGCTTGGCGCCGAAGTGAATCTGATGGCGCCCTTCAGCGTCGGCCGGATGAATGGCGATGGGCTGCAAGATTCCGTGTTGTCCGATGTCTTCCGCGAGTTCGTCGAGTTCGGCGTCGGGAATCTCGGTGTGCGGATTGTTGGCGTCTTCGTCGAGGCGGGTCGTCGGCACCATCGAGGCCGTTCTTGCGGAAGCGCTGCGCGCAGCCCTCGGACGAGCATCCGTGTGATTCTTGGGTGCGGCCGTAGCCCGTTGAACACTGATCGCGGCCCCGAACGGTGTCGTTCGTAGCCTTTGCCTTGGTGTTTTCCCGGACGATGTGACGCCCAACCTCGTATGTGCGAAGCCCTGGCGCAGCCGGTCCCCGCAGCCCCGGCATCGGGAACACCTGATTGGCGGGGGCTTGAGACGGTCAGGCCGCCTGCAGTTACGACCCACGGGCGGGCGCACAGGGCGGTGCCCTGGCCTGCATGCCCGGGTGCGTGAGGATCTTCTCGATCACCGGCTGTTCGAGGATCGCCGCGATGATCTTCAGTTCACCGCCGCAGTTTGGGCGATGCTCGATGTCGATCTCAAATACGCGCTTGTGCAACTTGGCCCAGCTCAGGCGCGCTGGGCGGTGATGCGCGCAGGTCGCCTCGCACTCAGCGGCCGGCGCGGGCGGTTCGGGCTCTTGCGACACCACCAGCGCGCGCAGCTTGGCGTTGGGTGCGAGAACGCCGTGGAACCGGATCAAGTGCAGCCCGGGACTTGGCACCAGCGCCGCCAGCCGCTGCATGAACTGATTCAGCTTGCCGCTGATGGCCGCCAGCTCGGCGCGCACCAGTGCGCTTTCGGCCTGGGCTGCCGCCAGCGCGCTGGCCTGGGCGCGGCGTGAGTGCAGCACGCCGGCAAAGCCCAGCGTCAAGGCGGTGTAAACGAACACGCCAAACACCGCCCGCCACACCAGGCGCTGCTGCAGTTGCGCGATGGCGTGTTCGAATTCAAACAACAGCCAGGCCAGCGCGAAATCCAGCGCCAGCCACAGCGCACCAAACAGCAGGGCCGCAGCCGCATGCAGCACCAGACGCTGCCACAGCGGGCGGCGCTACAACCAGCGCACCCAAGGGAAGGCCAGAACGCCGAGCAGCATCGGCGCCCAACAAGTTCAACGCAGCCTCGTAGGCCGCTTCCCACAGCTTCCGCGCGCCACGTTGCCACTCGGTGCCGGCCATGGCGTAGAGCAGCCAGCTCAGCAGGCACAGGCCCGCGTAGGCCAGGTCCAGACGACCGCGAGGGCCACGCGGGCCACGCGGGCCATGCGGACCGCGATGCCCGTTGCGCTGCGCTGCCACTTCGGGTGGTGTTGTGAATGAACTGCCTGACCGTGCCATGGACGCTATGGTGCCGCCCCGCGCCGCGCCAGGTGGTGCGGCGTGACCTTTTGCGGTTTCAAGGCATCGAGCGGGCGCCTGGCGGTCTGCAGCCACGTCCTGAGCCAGGGTAGTCCTGCAGGCGACGCACCCTGCTGCGGTTCGATATTGCGACCCGCCCCATCCACCTGGAGACCCCCCATGCCCAGGCTCACCTTCACACTGCACCGCCTCGTTGTCGGCACCGCCCTGGCGGTCACTGCCGGCACCTTGTTGGCTCAGGCCGGCGGCCTGACGCGCACCCTGGTCGGCTGCGCCGACGTGTCGGTGCCCGGTCGCGAAGCCGTGGTCGCCCGCGTCGAAGTCGCGCCCGGCGCCAAGGCCGGTCGCCACACCCACCCCGGCGACGAAATCAGCTACGTGCTGGAAGGCGAGGCCACGCTGCTGATCGACGGCCAGCCGCCGCGCCAGGTCAAGACCGGCGAAAGCTTCGTCATCCCGGCCGGCACCGTGCACGATGCCCACAACGATGGCAGCACGCCGATCAAACAGGTCGGCGTCTACGTGGTCGAAAAGGGCAAGCCCCTGGCCACTCCGGCGCCTTGAGTTCAGGCGCTGAAGCGGCGCAAGAGCTGGGCATCCGCAACGCCTACCTGCAGCAGCGCGGGCTGCGGCTGCACGCCGAGGCCAGCGACTTGGTGCTGGAGTCGGCTTTCCGCAGCGTGGCGCGGCAGGTGGAAATCGTGCAGGCCAAGCTGGCCGCCGGGCAGGCGCTGGAAGACGCGCTGCTTTTGGTCGCGCCGCCCGGTTACAGCGAACACCACACCGGCTGTGCGGTGGACATCGGCACGCCGGGCAGCGTGGCCCTGCGCGAGGAATTCGAGACCACCACGGCCTTCGATCGGCTGCGCGCCCACGCCGCGCGCCATCGCTTCAAGATGAGCTTTCCGCGCGGCAATGCGCAGGGCTACAGCTACGAGCCGTGGCATTGGTGTTTTCGGCCCTAGCTACGGTCGGACGCCCGGCCTGCCGCCGCTCTTGCGGTCGGTCCGGCGCCCGCCGGCTTGGGCCACCAAGACAAAGGCCGCCCAGTCGTTGGGCGGCGCGCCTTCGTCGATCGCCTTCCGCTGCGCCTGCTGCAGCGCCAGCGCTGCGTTGCCACCTTGGCGTGCGTAGGCAGCGTAGAAGCGCTGCATGAAGCGCGCGGTGGCACGGTCGTCCACCCGCCACAGGCTGGCCAGCACCTGGGCCGCGCCGTTGTCCAGCAAGGCAGCGGCCAGACCATCGACCTCGCGCCCGCCGCTGCCGCGTGCGTCCTGCACGGCGGTCTCGCAGGCCGACAGCGTGACCAGCCCCGGCGCGCCTATCGGCAATCCGCGCAGGCGGTCCAGGGCCAGGCGCTCGCCGTCGCCCAGCAGCAGCCAGGACTTGCTGACACTGCCCGGCCGCAGCACAAAGTGGGTGCCGATGTGCAGCAGGGCGCCGGGTGCCGAAGCGGCGGCGTCGCGCGTCAGCGCGGCGGCAGTGAAGCGCGCATTCAAGAGTCCCTGCCCGCGCAGAGGCCCGTGGCCGCGGCCCGCCGTGCTGGATGCGCCGGATGCGCCGACCGCGCCAGACGTGCCACAGCCGACGCTGTCGGCTTCGAGGCCCAGCACCGGGCCATCGACGATGTCGCACAGCTCTTGCGCCACGCCGGGCAGGGCCGGCAGCCCTTGCAGGGCCTGCGTCACGCCGAAGGCAGCAATCTGCGGCAGGGCCTTGCCGTACGAGGGCGACGCGGTGGGCGGCACCAAGGCCAATCGCTGCGACGACACACCGCCGTCCACCACCCAGCGGTAGCGTTCGGCCAGGTAGTGCCGGCCGTCATGCAACAAGCCCATCGGCAGGTAGCGCAAGGGGCCGTCCAGACTGACCACGATCTGCCGCGCCTGGCTCTGCTGCGCCGCGCTGGCAACCAGCCGACCCAGCGTGACCTGCAGCGACGGCGCCTGGGGCGGCCGCTGGTCGCCGGCGGCCAGACCATCGCGCAGCGCCGCCACCTGCCGCGCCAGTTCGGCGCTGGGCAGGTCCAGCTGGTGCAGCCAGCTGCGCTGCGCGCCCAGCATCAACAGGCTCAGGCGCTGCTCGCCGGCCAGCACAACCACGTTCAACTGGCCCGCCGGCGGGCGCTGCAGCGGCTGCGCCAGGGCCGGCTGCGCGCGGCGGTCACCGCCGCCGTGGCCCGGGGCCGCCGCACGCAAACCGGCCAGCACCGCGTCCAGCCCCAGCAGGCGCGCCTGCCGCTGCTGGGCTTCCTGGCGTTGCAACAGCAGCAGGCGCTCGCGCTCGGCGGGTGTGATGCGCTGAGCGGCGGCCCGTTCAGTCAAGGCACGCAACTCGGCCGCGCCGGGGCTGTCGCTGGGCAGATCGGCCTCGAAGCGCTGTAGCGCGGCCTGCTCGGTGGCGTTCAGGCCCAGCGTGGTGTCGCCCGCCGCAGGGGCCAGACCGCGTTCGTTGTAGTCGGCTTGTTCCTGCCGCTTCAAAAGGCGCAACACGGCCAGCGCTTCCGGCAGGCGCTGGCCATCCAGCAGCCAGCCGGCCACGCGCCGGTACAAGGGGGTCTTGTCGGCCAGGTAGCGGGCGTCGGCCTGCGGGCCCAGCGGCAACAGCCGTTCGCGTTGTTGTTGCAGCCGCGACAGCGCCAGCTTGCCCAGGAAGATGGCCTGGTCGCGCTGGCCGGTATCGGCCCGCACGTCGGCCCACAGCGCCAGCGCCTGCCACTGCAAACGCGGCTGCCCGCTGGCCGTGGCTGCGGCGACAGCGGCGCGCGCGGCGCTTTCAGCATCGCTCGCGCGGCCCTGCGCGCGGGCCTGTCGCGCCAGCGATAGCTGCAGCAAGGCGTCGCTGTCGGGCGGGCTGTCGGGCGGGCGGGCGGATGTGCTGGCGGGCGGGCCGGCCGCGTCGCCCGTTGGCTCCGCCGCGCACGGCGCGGGCTGCACCTCGCAGGCCTGCGCGCGAATCAAGCGCCGGCTGGGGTGCTCGGCTGGCACACTGGCCGCCCAGGCCAAGTCGGCGGCGGCCCAGGCTGCCGCTGCTGCTGCGGCGTCACCGCGGCGTTGGGCCAGCGTGGCCAGCAGCGTCTGCAATTGCGCCTGTTCGTCGCCGGTGCGGGGCCGCGTGTCGGCGTTGACGACTTGCAGCGTGGCCTCGGCTTCGGCCAGGTCACCGAGCTCGATCAGGGCGACGGCGTAGCCCAGGCGCAGGGCGTGGGCGGTGTCAGCATCGGACGCACCGGGCGTGGGCGGCAGCAGTGTCAGCGCGCGCCTGTACGTGGCCACGCCCTGGCCCAGTTCGCCCAGCGCCAGCTGCGCTTCGGCGAC
Source organism: Burkholderiales bacterium (assembly GCA_038316205.1). Classification (GTDB taxonomy): domain Bacteria; phylum Pseudomonadota; class Gammaproteobacteria; order Burkholderiales; family Burkholderiaceae_C; genus Rubrivivax. Next base: position 11,520 of record JBBQAI010000034.1, on the reverse strand, counting down.
GCGGCGCAGCGGTCGCGCGCCGCGTGCAGATGCGGCCTCGGGCTGGCCGGCCAGCGCAGCGACGGCATCGTTGGCCACCTGCAGCGCCTCGGCCGGCCGGCCCCGCGCACGCAGCAGGCCCGACAGGGTTTCACGCAGCGACGCCTGATGGCCCCACAGATCGACCGCGCCGTTGGCTTGCGCCTGCTGCGCGTGCTGCAGAGCGCCTTGCAGCGCAGCCTCGGCTTCGTCGTAGCGCGCCAACTGCATCAGCAGCACGCCCCGGTTCTGCATGGCGTTGGCGATGTCCAGCGGCGCGGGCTCGTCGCGCAATCGGTGCATCGCCAATTCGCGGTCGGTGTAAGCCAAGGCGGCGCCGTACTGCGTCTGCCGACGGGCCACCATCGCCAGGTTGTTCAGGGCCGCAGCCGCCTCGGGGGCGTAGGGCTGGGGCTGGTGGGTCAGCGCGGCGTCCAACACCCCTTGCAGCGTGGCCTGGGCCGCGTCGAATTGCCGCAGACGCGACTGCAGGCTTCCATGGTTCAGGCGCATGCGCAGGCGTTCACGCTCGCTGAAACCCTCAGGCGCGACGGTGATCGCGTCGATGGCGCGCTGCGACCACTGCAAGGCCGTGTCGCCGTCGCTGCGCTGCACCCAGATGACCGCCAGCATCGCCGCCGCTTCGCCGGCTTTGGCGACCTTCGCCGGGCCCGCCGCTGCGTAGGCGCGGTAGGCGGTTGCCAGCAGCGGCTCGGCTTGCGCAGTGCGGCCTTGCCAGACCAGCGCCGACGCGACGTTGGCTTGCCAGTCCTGCAACAACAGGGCATCGGCAGGCTGGTCGCGCAGCACCTGTCGCCAGCCCTTGCAGGCGTCGGGCAGCCCGGGGTCGGCGGTGTCGTTCTGGCCTTTGGCAATGCGCTCGCCCAAGGCTTTCAGGTCTTGAAAACCGGGTTCGGCTTGCGGGTAAGCGGCGCAGGCCTGCTCGGTGGCTTTGCGCGATGCGACGGTGTCGGCAGCGCTGTCGTTGCCGACAGCGGCCGCTGGGTCAGCGGCGGCCGCCGGTGCGGCCAGCCACGTGGCCAGCACCAGGACGCAGGCGGCGACGGATGCGCGGCGCGGCCAGCGTCGGTCGACTCGGCGCGTCATCGGTTTGGCACCACTGCAGCTGGGACCACCTCGATCTGCAAGCTGGGCCCCGTTGGCGGCGTCAAACCCAAGCCGCGCAAGGCGGCGGCCTGCGGCGCAGGCAGCGGCACCGGCAGCGCCACATCGATGCCGGCCCGTCCCAGGCGTTCATAGGGCTGGGCGTCCAGGCCGGCCTCACGCAGCGCCTGCAGCAATTGCTGACGGCGTGGCAGCGGCTCGGCGGCTTCGATGCGCTGCACCGCCACGCCGCGCAACGTGCTGCCGTCCAGGTCGCCGTCAACCGGCTGCAGCCCGTGCCGCCCAGGGGCGAAAACCAACACGGCGGCCAAACCGGCCATGCCCGCCGCCAAGGCGTAGCGCCAACGGTTGGCGGGGGCCGCGCGGCCGGCGCCCACGGCCTGCATCGGCGCTGCGGGCGGGTGAGTGGAGGGGTGCGCGAGTGGCTGCGCGGGCGCTGGATGCGCCTGTTGCTGGGCGGGCAGCACGCCCTCGGCACGCGCCCGCGTCAGCAGCCGCATGACGCGCTCGTCGGCGGGGGCCGGCACACCGGGCGGCACGTCTTGGCGGTAGCTCAGCAGGGCGGCACGCAGCCAGGCGGCTTCATTGCGGGTGCGTGCGCTGGCGTCGGGCGCGCTGCGGCCGGCCATCAGGTCCAGCCAGTGCTGGTCATCGCCGTCGGCGTCAGGCCCGCTCGGGTTGGGCCACTGCGGCGGAAGGGTCGGCGTACTCACCGTGCGCTGCCCCGTTGCTGCGCCGGGCCGGCCGGGCCGACCAGCGCGTACCAGTCGGCAAAGTACGGCCGCGCCTTCTTGCGGCACTGCGAAATGAACTCACGCGTCGCGCCCGGGCTGCGTTCCAGCAGCAGTTCGATGGCGGCGTTGTCCAGGCCGTCTTCGACGATCCAGCGCAGCACCGTCGCGTGTTCGGGATGGGCCTGCGCGAAGGCAGCGAAGCAGCGGCGGAAGACGGCTTCTACCTGGTGTTCAGCCAGCGCCGCGTCGGGCCGCGGCACCGCCGTGGTGGACAACGCCGCCACGGCGTCACGGGCCTCGGGCGTCAGTTCGCCGTCATCGCCGTGCAGCGCTTCGTGGGGCGCCTGCGCCTGGCGCTGGCGCAATGCGTCGAGCAAGGTGTTGCGCACGATCTGGTGGATCCACGCAATGGGCTCGCCCGTCCCGTGAAAGGTCGCACAACGCTGCCAGGCCTTGACCATCGCCTCCTGCACCACGTCTTCGGCGGCCTGCCAGCTGCGCAGCGCCGCAGCGGCTTCGCGGTAGAAGCGCGCGCCATGTTCGCGGTCGACGATGCGCAGCCAGGCTTCGATCTGGCGGCCGCCTTCGCGGCAGGCTTGGGTGAAGGATGGGGCTGAAAGGTTCATCTTTGCATCATCACCCAAGCAACCCTGTTCCATCGCGCCTTCAATCACTTCAAGAAAACACCCCAAAGACCGGTGTTGTCCGATGACGTTCCCGTGGTGCGCACCACGCCTGCCGGTGCGGCAGCGCTTGGCAACACGTCGTACTTGTTTTGCAAGGAAACGAAGCCGATTCCGCTTACCGAGAGGATAGGCTTCCCATAACTCGTCGTTGCGCCGTCGACCCCCAGGACCGTGCGCCTGTAGGGCACTTCGGTAGAAATAGGCGCAATGCCGAGGGCTGCGTCATACGTGGCCGAGAGCCCGCCGTCGACCCAAAGCAGATCGCCATTGCGCGTAACGGCTGTTGCGCTGACGTTCACAAAGCTGAACCACCGGACACCGGTGGACTCTCGCACACCCCAACCCAGCGCACGGGTCCATGTCTTGCGGGACACACAACCCTCTGCGCACAGCATGGCCGTGCCTGAATCCGAGACCGACAGTGAAGTGCTGGGCGCGTCACCGATGTTGGCAACGGCAAAGCTGGCGCTGGCATCGGCACTCGTCGCTGCGTAGATGTTGGTGGACAGTTCCGGGTGGTACCAAGTCACCACCTGCTGGCCTTTCAAGCCAACACGCGTCAACAAAAGCAGCGCCGATGCAGCCTGCGTGTCCAACTGCAAGGGGTCGCCGAGACCCGTTGCCGCCGTACCGCGATAGGCCACGATCTCGGACACACCGTTCAGTCGGTATTGCGTGGCCATCAGCAAATTGCCGGCGGCATCCATGTCGAGTTGCACTCTTTCGAAAGCCGTCGTCGGCTCGCTGCTGAGCAATTGCCGGCGGAAACTGGTTTCCGAAGACGTCTTCATGAAGATGGCTTTGACTGCGGTGGAACGCAGGTTGGCGTAGGGCACCCAGCTGTTGCCGACAAAGACCAGATCACCAAGGTCGTTGAATAGCGTTGTGAACGAGCCGTCGGGCGTATCGGTCAGCAATACAGGCTGGTCCCAACTGTCCGCGGCAACGCGGTAACGGGCGACGTAGTAGTAGCGGCAAAGGAAAGGTGACTGACCCCCGTAGCTGTTGGCCGTGCAGCTTGCCCAGTGATTCCAAAGCGCCACAACATCGCCGCCCGGTGCAGCAGTGACCGACACGTCGATGCCGGGTGCCATGTTGCTGACGGGCACCGTGCCCAGCAGGTCTATGGGCAAGGGCGTTGTCCATGTCGGCGCCCGCCCGGCGCCGTTCGGTGTGCCCCGGGTTGCGTACACCACGTCGCGGTTGCCGTTGCTCTTGCGGAAGACAACGGTGACGCGGCCGGCGTCGTCGATGGCCGCCACGCTGCCAGACACCAGCAAGTTCGAGTTGTTCTCTTCCAGCGACTGCGCAGTGGCCCATTCGCGGCCAACCATCACGCCGGACGACACCGTCAGAAGCGCAGCGTTGCTGTTCACGGCGCCCTGGCTGTTGCTGAGCACCACGCGCACCCGCCGACCACTGTCGCCGGCCGCCGTCACCAGGCTGAAACTGGACGCATGGGCCCCGTTGATGTTGGCGAACGTGACACCACCGTCGGTGCTCAGTTGCCACTGGTAAGTGGGCGTGGGGTTGCCGCTGGCCACCACCGTCCACGTCGCGGTTTGCAGGGCACTGACGCTGGTGTTCTGCGGCTGCTGTTGAATGCTGGGCGCAGTCAGCGCGGTGCTCACGTTCAGGGCCACGGCGTTGCTCAGTGCTGTGCCAGAGGCGTTGGTGGCCCGCACACGCAGCAGCGCGCCGTTGTCGGCCAGCGTGGTGGCGGGTGTCGTGTAGCTGGTCTGGGTGGCGCCGGCAATATCACCATAGGTGGCGCCGTTGTTGCTGCTGCTGCGCTGCCATTGCAGACTGGGCGCCGGGGTGCCGGTGACGGCCACACTGAAGACTGCAGCAGCCGGCGCAGTGACCGACACGGCCGTTGGCTGCGTGCCGAAGGCCGGTGCCACGGGCATGGGCAACACCGTCAGCACGACGGGTGGCGTGGTCACCGACCCCAGCGCGTTGCGCACCATCACGCGGACCTGCACGCCATCGGCGGTGAGCGCCACGGCAGTCAGCTGCAGCGTGGGCTGGGTCGCGCCTGCGATGTCGGTCCAGTCCGTGCCATTGCTGCTGCTCTGCCACTGGTAGGCCAGCGCCGTGCCGGTGGCCGTGACGGCAAAACTGACGTTGCTGCCGGCAGTGGCTTGCTGCGCCACGGGCTGCACGGTGATGGCCACGGGCAGCACCTGCATGGCCACCGTCAGCGTGACGGCGGAACTGAAGGTCTGCACGCCGCTGCGAGAGATGCCAGCGCGGAATTTGGCGCCGTTGTCGGCCAGGGTTACGGCGGGCAGGCTGAAGGTGGCGGCAGTGGCACCGGCCACATTCACCCAGGTGCTGCCTGCGTCGTTGCTGCGTTGCCACTGGAAAGACACGTCGCTGCCGGCAACACTGACGCTGAATTGCGCCGCGCCACCCTGCGTCACCTGCGTGTCGGCCGGCTGCGCGACGATGGTGGGCGGGGACGCCTGCGGCAGCGTCTCGGCGCCGTCGCCGGAGCAGCCCGACAGCAACAAGAAAAGGAAACCCGCCAACGCTGCCAATGCGCGCACTGCCTGCACCATGACCACTCCCTGTATGGCGCCGGGCCAGGCTCCGTTGGGGAACGCTGCAACCCAGGCTGTCAAAGGCAAGACGACGGGGACACGGATTTGTCAGGCGTGGCGCAACAACATGCTGAAAACAGGCGGCTCAAAAAAATCGGGGCCGCAGGATGTATTCCATGCGGTCCCTGCAGGCCTGCCACTGCGCGTAAACCGGCCCTTTCATTTCCGCGACCACGGCGGTGGCCGAGCGGGCCGGATCACCCTGACTCTTGGCCATGGCCCCTGCAAGCGCGCCCGAAAGCGAATTGGCCTGCGCCGCGCAATGCGAGACCGGACCGCCGTCGATGCTGCCATCCCCCAGAAATGACATGCCGCGGTTGACGATGGCATGTTGGACCGCAGGGCGGGCGAAGTAGAAGTTGTCCTTCGCCCACATGGCGTAGGAATAGGCGTAGAAGGCATCGCCCGCGCGGTTGCAGCGGGCTGCGTAGCACTTCCAGAATGCGCCGCGGGACTCGCGGACGTCGGCGTCTATTTTTTCGATCAGGCGGATCAGGTCGCCCACACCGGTGGCGGCAGCAGACAGGTTACCGGTCGTCTTGCCGCCGTGGGCGGCCTGCTCGCTGGGCGTCAGCATCCAGGTCGGCTTGGGCACGACGACGTGGTAGTAGTAGGCGCGGCCGGGGTCGCCACTTGGGCGCGTGCGTTCCAGGTCTTTCGCGATCTTTTGCTGAAAGGCCGGGTCGATGTGCGAGCGGCCATCCAGGTGCCGTGCGAAGACCCCCAGCAAGAGCGTCTGGCCGGTCCAGACGGGGTTGAAATCGACATTGGCCCAGCTGGCCATCTCGCTCGCGCCCGCGTCGCCCCTGACCTCCGCCATGCGCACGCGTCGGTACTGGCGGTAGTAAGCGATCTTCTGCAGCCGCCAGACCGCGCTGACTGCCGGGCCGCCGAGGCGCTCGTCCCAGGCGTCGAAGGCGGGGCGCCCCGTGGGCGCTGGGTTCAGTGCGCGCGCCTTCTCATAAGCGATCTGCCCCAGCCGGTTGATGCGCTCGAACAGGCCGCCAGGCTGGACCAGGCTGTCGTTGAAGGGCCGCGAATTCAGACTGTCGAAACGGGCTTCCATCCCGGCAATCTCCGCTTCGATCTGGCGCGCCAGGGCCAGGTCGTCTGCGGCGCTGCTCTTGGGCAGCGCCGCTGCTTGGGCGATCCAGTCGCGGGTCCGGGATTCCGGCGTTTCCTGCGAACGCGCTTGCACCCGCGCCGCATAAGCTTCGCGTTGCACGGCTTCAGCGCCGGCTTCGGCTGTGGCGACGGCCCAGGCGCCAGGGCCCCAGCCCAGCGTCACGGCCTCACCCCAGGTGGCGGGGCAGGCGGCGACTGCCAGGTCGAGGTCGATGGGAAAGATGCCGCTGATGCGTTTGGGGTCCGGGCGGCTGTTTTCCCAGAACGACAAGCGGTGGACGACTCCGGCGCCGCCAGGGCTGCGGTAACTGCATTGCAGCGACGGGGCGCTCAGCTTGTCGAGGAAGTTGATGGATACGCTCTTTTGCTGCGTCTCGGCCAGCGGCCAGGCGGCGTCGCCCGCTGCGGCGCCGCGCATGTTCACGGCGGCACTCAACGGCTTCGGTGCGCGTGGTGCTTGGGCGGGAGCCACCCGGGCCGACTCCTGCGCAGCGGCATTCAGTGGCCCACGCCGAGGCGGCTCGGCACGCGGGCGGGGCGCCGGCTCTGCACGCTGCCCGCGCGCGCCGTTGTCCGGCACCATCACGGCTGGCAAGGTGCAGGCGCTGGCTGCCAGGGCCAACAGGGCGATGGCAAGCCCGTCCAAGGCACGCGCCGCACACAGCGGCTTGTCTGATGGCACGGGGTGCGAGTCGACGTGAGACATGGGGGCAATCCTTCTTGTGTTGGTGGGGCAAGCCCGACGCCCGCCACATCTGGACAGACGGCCGGCGCGGCCGGCTGTCAGGCGACAGCCGCCTGCTGGCGCCGCCATGTTTGCGTGCCCAAGGCCAGCAGGCCGACCGCGAAGAAGGCCCAACTGGCGGACTCGGGCACCGCCGTCACGGTCAAGGTGATCGCGTTGAACCCGTAGGCCACGGTGAACTGGTCGGGCGACAAGCCATGCCAGCTGATGCGGTCGAAAGTGGAATCCAGCAGCCGCTGGTTGTAGGTGGCGATGGTGTAGACCGAGCCCAGTTGCAGTACGGTGCCGCCGCCGCCCCACACCGCCAGTTCACCGTTCCAAAGCACGCCATCGGTGACGGCCAGCTTGTCGGACAAGCCGCTGCTGGAAAGGTCGATGCGCAGCACCGAACTGTCGGTCAGCGTCAGGTCACCGTCGATGGTCAATGTGCCCAGCGTCGCGCCCAGGCCCGGGTCGAGGGTGCCGGTGTTCATCAAGGCCGAATTCAGGTTGAAGGTCTTGACCGTGCCGAGGCCGCTCACGAAGCCGGCGTTCGCAAGGCTGGTGGTGGTGGCTGCCAGCAGCGCCCCGGCGGCGATGGCCACCGTGCCGGTGTTCTTGAAGTCGGCGTCCAACAGCAGCGTGCCGCCGGCCAGTTCCAGCCGGCCCGCGTTGTTGAAGTTGCGTGCGTAGGTGCTGCCCAGGCCTTCGCGGCGGTACGTGCCGAAGTTGGTCACCGACCCACCGAAACCCAGGTTCTTCTGTCCGGCTGCGGTGGCTGCTCCGGCGTCGGTGAAGGTGGCGCCCACGTCGACGTTGAGCCGGGCTGTCGGGTAAGGCGTGACGCCCTGGGTGTAGGCGCCACCCACGTTGATCTTGCCGTTGCCCGCCGCCCAGGTGCTGCTGCCATTCAGGTTGACGGTGTGGCTGTAGTCGATGGTCAAGACTGCCGCGCCGTCGAAGCTGCTGCTGCCGTTGATATTCAAGGTGCCACCACCCGTGGCGCTGTTGTAGCCGATGCTGCCGCCGTTGAATGCCAGCGACTCCGCGTTCAGCACCCCCGCGCCCACCAGCCAGCCCGAGTTGATGGCCAGTGTGGCCACGCTGTGCGTGCCTTCGAACTGACCGCGAGCACCGTTGATCTGCCAGGCGCCGTCGATGCTGGCGGCAGCGTCCACCACCACGTTCATGATGCCGCTGCTGAACAGGCTGACCACGCCCTTGTTCTGCACACTGCCTGCCGTGAAGGTGGTGTTGGCCACATTGAGCACGCTGCCCGCCGCCACCTTCACGGTGCCGCTGGAAGTGCTGACGTAATTGCCGTTCGAGAATGTGAAGTTGCCGCTGGTGATGTCGATCAAGCCCCGGTTGTCCAAGGCCACGGCCACGGTCGTGCCCAGGCCGTTGCGCACGTAGGTGCCGTTGTTGGTGATGGCTCCGCCGAAGCCCAGAGTTTTGAAGCCCGTGGCACTGGCCGCACCCGCATCGGTGAGGGTGGTGTTGGCGGCGATGTTGAGTTGCGCCGTCGGGTAGGTGGTGGTGCCCTGGGTGTAGGCGCCACCCACGTTGATCTTGCCGTTGCCCGCCGTCCACAAGGCGCCGCCGTTCAGGTTGATGGTGTGGCTGTAATCGATGGTCTGGTCGAAGACGCCATTGAAAGTGGCGCCGCCGCTGACGTTCATCACGCCGCCGCCGTAGACCGTGTTGGTGCCGAACCGTCCGGCACCGAATTGCAGCGTGCCCACGCTCAAGGTCGAGGTGCTGTTCAGCTTGGTGTTCGCGTTAGTGAAGTAGAGCGTGCCCACGCTGCGCGCGTCGCGCACGAGCACGGTGCCGATGTCGCTGGTGCCAATCGCGCCGATGGTGGCGCTGTCGTCGCTGCCCGGCACGCCCAGCAAAGTCCACCGGCTGGGGTCGTCCCAAACGCCACCCGACACGTCGCGCCAGGTGTAGTCGACCGCCCAGGCCGGGCTGTGCAGCGCGGCCAGCGCGGCCACCGCCGAGGCAGCGGTGCCCAGGCGCAGCGCGCTGCTTCCCCGGCGTTGATGGTGGTGCCCGCTGGGGATGTTGGACTGCTGCATGGTGGCTCCTGTGACGGGCCAACGGACCCGCAGTTACAGGAGAGACGCAGGCCGCGCCGATTTGTCAGGCGGCGCCGCGCAAATCAGGGTCACGGCCACTTGCCGCCCGCGTTGTGCTGCGCGATCAACTGGTGGGGGCCCTCAAACCAGGTGCTGCGCCCAGGTCCTTGCGCGTTTTGAACAGACAGGTTCAAGCGGCAGCCCGGTGCGCGCAGTTTCGCTGTTATCTTGCCGCCGGGCGCGGGTGTGCGGCAAGCAGGCGCCGCGGTCTTGAACCTGCTGCCGACCTGACGCGGCGCCGGCCGCTTGCCATAGCCACGAAAAACCCATCCTGGTGGAGCCCGAGGGTAGGCTTTTCAAACGCGCTTTTTCCTCCCGGAACACCCCCCGAGCTCTCGGACGAGTACCCGTGTGATTCTTGGGCGCGGCCGTAGCCCGTTGAACACTGATCGCGGCCCCGAACGGTGTCGTTCGTAGCCTTTGCCTTGGTGTTCTTCCGGACGATGTGGCGCCAAACCTCGTATGTGCGAAGCCCTGGCGCAGCCGGTCCCCGCAGCCCCGGCATCGGGATCACCTGATCGGCGGGGGCTTGAGACGGTCAGGCCGCCTGCAGCTACAGCCCACGGCGCTTGCAACTGAACGCCACCAGCTTGTCGTGCCCGCAGTCGCTGCAGCGCAGGCGCAGGAAGCCGCGAGCCACGATGCCGCATTCGAGGAAGGCGTCGAACTCGTCTTTGACGAACTGCGGCAGGCCGACGCTGGCTTCCGCCTCGGCCCGCTCGGAGAAGGTGGCGGCGTGCTGCTGCACCAAGCGGTACAGCGTGGTCTGCTCCGGCGGTGGCGCTCGTAGTGAACCGGGGCGCCGTCCGGCGCCCCGGTCGGAGGATTGGTGCCGGCCGATGGCTTGCACGCGAGGCTCCCGAGGTGGTGACCTCGGACGGTCTCAAGCCCCACGCTGCGCCTCAATCGCCCTGTGTGCCGCCTACCTGTGGATGTCCAGTGCTGCGGGAACACCTTCGGGGGCCTCGGTGCCTATGCGAACGGCTGCTTCGGGGCGACGAGTTCACGGCAGCGAATGTCGCTGATGCGTCGATGCCTGCCAGAAGGCGTGCCACGGCCAAGGACTGCTGGCAGCCAGATTGCCGCCGCTCACCCAGCCCGCACGACCATTCCTTCGCAGTCGGGGGCCTGAGTTCGCGGCAGTGAACGAAAGCCGCTGCTCGTGGCGAGCATCAACTTTGCCCGGGCCAGTTGCACATGGCTGGCCACAGCAGCGGTCGAACCTGCCCGCCACCCAGCGCTACCCTGCTCGCCTAAGATCGTCGGTTCCATGACCGAACCAACACCCACATCACCGCGCTGGACGGGCGACCTGTCTGCCCACACGCCCATGATGGCCCAGTACCTGGGCATCAAGGCCGAGTTCCCCGACACGCTCGTGTTCTACCGCATGGGCGATTTTTACGAGCTGTTTTTTGACGACGCGCGCAAGGCCAACCGGCTGCTCGACATCACGCTGACCACGCGTGGCCAAAGCGCCGGCCAGCCGGTGGTGATGGCCGGCGTGCCGGTGCATTCGGTCGACAACTACCTGGGCCGGCTGATCCGCCTGGGCGAGGCGGTGGCCATCGCCGAGCAGGTGGGCGACGTGGCCACCGCCACGGGCCCGGTGGCGCGCAAGGTGGTGCGCGTGGTCACGCCGGGCACGGTGACCGACAGCGCGCTGCTGGCCGAGCGGGCGGACACGCTGGTGTGCGCCATCACCCGCCAGCGTGCCACCTGGGGCCTGGCCTGGCTGGGCCTGGCCAGCGGCCAGCTGGGCATGACCGAATGCGGCGAGCGTGAACTGGCCGGCTGGCTGGCGCGGCTGGCGCCGGCCGAGTTGCTGCTGTCGCAGCAGGCGCTGGGCGGCGCGTTGCCGGCGGTCATCACCCAGCAGGCGGCGCCACGCACGCCGCGGCCCGACTGGCAGTTTGATGCTGCGCTCGGCCACCGCAAGCTGTGCGCGCTGTTGCAGGTGGCCTCGCTGCAGGGCTTCAACGCGCAAGACTTGGCCGTAGCCCAGGCCGCGGCCGCCGCGCTGCTGAGCTTTGCCGAACACACCCAGGGCCAGGCCCTGGCCCATGTGGCCACGCTGCAGGTGCCACGCGCCAGCGCGCTGATCGACCTGCCACCGGCCACCCACCGCAACCTGGAGCTGACGCAAACCCTGCGCGGAGAAGACAGCCCTACGCTGCTGAGCCTGCTCGACAGCTGCACCACCGGCATGGGCAGCCGGCTGCTGCGCCACTGGCTGACGCATCCGCAGCGCGATCGCACGGCGGCCAGCGCGCGCCACGACGCCGTCGAGTCGCTGCTGGCGCATGGCCCCGAGCCGCTGCGCGCCGCGCTGCGCCAGATCAGCGATGTCGAGCGCATCAC